>NZ_PSTL01000048.1:0-870 GCF_002930845.1 Rathayibacter sp. AY1A7
AAGGGCGTGAGCCTGCTCGCGTCGGGTGTCGTGATCGCCTTCCTCTGCTCGGTGTCGGGGTTTCAGGCCGGCGTTCGTGCGGACCTGGATCAGACCGGGGGCCAACTCAGCCCGGTCCTGCTCGTGGGCTTTCTGATCGGACTCGTCGTGTCAGCCGTCGGCGCGATCGTGCTCTACCGGTGCTACGAGCGTGCCCGCGGCGTTCGCTAGCTGCTAGCCGTAATCCGCAGCCGGAGCGTCACGCGCTGTGGACACGCGGCCTGTGGCGATGCGGTCGAGAAACGGAGACTTCGCTGACGCCTCACGCGACAGACCGACGGGGGCCGCCGGTGCCGCCCTGCTCTGGGCCGCGACGCACAGCGCGGGCGAGAGCAGCACCCGCCCGCTCACCGGCCACTGAACGACCCCTGTGCGGAACGACGAACGGGCGGGCGCCCCCTAAAATCAGCGCTCGTGCGGTTTCGCCCGAATATCCAGCTCCGTTTCGGCATACTCCTGCCCGCAGCTCTGATCTGCGTGCCGGCAGCGACAGTATGGAAGCCCGGCCTCGCGCTCGACGAGCAGCTGGTCTTCATCGTCATCTTCGCGGTCGTCATACCGCTCGCTGTGCGGTGGGTTGTTTTCAGCGGCGTCAGCCTGCGAGAGAACGACCTCACCGTCCACGGGGTCTGGTGGTCCCGACGCGTCCCTCGCGACCAGACCATCCAAGTGCGCCAAAAAAGCCGGCTTGATGGTCCTGCACTGGCGCGACCGTCACGCCCGCATCCGGCACACACCGATGATCGCCTTCACGTCCGCATCCAACGATCCCTCATGGGCCGCAAGTCACAACACTCACGTAGCTCGAGCGGTCAACGACTGGATTGCCGG
>NZ_PSTL01000006.1:0-157841 GCF_002930845.1 Rathayibacter sp. AY1A7
TACCCACAACGAGGAGCGATGCTTTGCCGAACCGTGCTGCCGACCACCCTGATCTGATCGCCGCGACGAACGAGGCGTACCACGCGCTGCTCGCTCGAGTGATGACCCGCGAGGAGCAGCGAGCTGTCGTGCTCGACGTCGCTCACCGCTACGAGCTCGACACGACGGAGGCGACGCAGGTTTTCCTCGACGTGACCGTGGCGATGGTGGAGACGCTGTACGAGCACGTGCCGACGCTTCTCGCGTCGGAGGTGCAGGAGGGCGCTCACGAGCAGGCGACGCTTCTGTGCCTCGAGCGCGACCTCTCGCAGGGTGGTGACAGCTGATGCCGGGCGTAGGCGGCAAGTCAGTCGGGCGGGTCACGATCCGTGTCCTCCCCGACGCGACGAAGTTCCGCGACGATCTCCTCGCGACGCTGCGCCGGGTCGAAAAGACCGTGTCCGCGTCAATCAAGGTCGACGCGGACACCGACGGTTTCGAGCGCAGCCTGAAGCGCCTGCATGACCGGTGGAACGGTGAGTCAGTCGCGCTGAACGCTGACGTCGACGCGGGGATCGCCTCGGCGCGCCTCGCCGCCGTGACGCGGCCCCGGACGGTGTCGATCACCGCTTCGATCGCGCCGGGATCCCTGGCGAAGGTCGGGACCGCTCTCGCTGCGCTGTCCGGCGCTCGTCTCGGCGCTGACCTGTTCAAGGGCGTCGGGGAGCGCCTGGCGAATCTGGACCGCGCGCTCCCGAAGATCGCGGCCGTCGCGTCGTCGATCGCGTCTCTCGCCGCCGTGGGCATCTCGGCTGGCGGGGGTCTTGCGACGCTCGCCGCGAGCCTGTCGTCCATCCTCGCGGTGTCGGCCCTCGCGCCGGCCCTCATCGTCGGCGCCGGCGTCTCCGTCGCTGTCCTCGCGGTCGCGCTGTCGCAGATGGACGACCGGCTCGGCGACGTCATCGACCGGTGGAAGGGCCTCGGCGACGTCATCGGCGACGGGTTCTGGGACCAGGCCGCGCAGCCTCTCCGCGAGCTCTCCGACTCGATCTTCCCCGGCATCCGGGACGGCCTAGCCGGCACGGCCGGCGCCCTCGGATCCTGGACCGCCTCGCTCGCACAGGGCTTCCAGTCCGCCCTCTCTGGCGCCGCCCTCGAGCGCATGTTCGGGCGGCTCAACGAGAGCATCGCGATCGCCTCGAGCGGCACCGGGGCCTTCGCCTCGGCCCTCGTCAATCTCGGCCTCGTCGGCTCCGACTACCTCCCCCGCCTCGCGCAGTGGATCTCGGACCTCACCACCCGGTTCGACGAGCTCGTCGGCGCCGCGGCCGCGGACGGCCGGCTCAAGGGTTGGATCGACACCGGCATCACGGCTGCTCAGGAGCTCGGCTCGGTCCTGTTGTCGGCCGGATCGATCATCTCCTCGATCGCGGACGCGGCTCAGGCTGCAGGTGGTGGCGGCATCGCGACGCTCGCCTCGAGCCTCGCCGGCATCGCAGACGTGTTCAAGTCCTCCGGCGTGCAGGAGGCGCTGACAACGCTGTTCACGGGCGGCGCGGCGGGTGCTGCCGGCCTCGCTTCCGCGTTCGCCCCTCTCGGCAATCTCGTCGGAACCCTCGCACCGGCCATCGCCGACATCCTGGGCGGAGCCGGCTCCGGCCTGGGCGAGTTCATCGGGAGAATCGCCGACGCCCTCGCACGCCCCGAGTTCGAGTCCGGGCTGACAGGTCTCTTCGACGGCCTCCTCGCCGGCATCGACGCCATTGGTCCATCGCTGCCGGCTCTCGCTGACGCTCTGGGCTCCGTGGGCACGTTCGCGGGGATCCTCGGCGAGAATCTCGGCGGCGTCCTCGGCGCGGGCTTCGAGGCGCTCGCGCCCGTCGTGACGGAAGTTCTCGAGGCGCTCGAGCCGCTGATTCCGGTCCTGGGCGACGCGTTCACACAGCTGCTTCAGGACCTCGCGCCGGTGCTGTCGGACGTCGCTACGACTCTCCTGCCTCCGCTGGTGCAGGGGCTCTCCGACATCATTCCGGCGCTGCTTCCTCTCATCGAGGAAGTCTTGCCTGTTCTCACGGAGTCGCTGCCGGTCGCAGCGGAGCTCCTGTCCGCTCTCGCGCCGCTGATCGTCCCGTTCCTCGAAACCCTGACGCTCCTCGCGGGTGTCGCGTCAGACATCCTGGTACCGGCACTCGAGCTCATCAAGCCGGTCGTCGAGATCCTCGTCGCCTCCCTCACGACGGCCGCGGACTTCATGAACGGGATCCTGCAGACCGCGATCCTGCTCATCTCCGGGCTGCTCTCCGGGAACCTGTCGGGCGCGCTCGACGCTATCGGCGCTCTCTGGTCCGACGTCTGGGAGGGCATCATCGCGATGCAGGCAAAGGTGGCCGGCGCCATCGGCGACTTCGTGGCGGACCTCCTTAAGAACTTCGGTCTCACGGAAAGCTCAGCTCGCGACGTCGGCGACTCCATCACGGACTTCTTCAACGGGCTCGCCTCCGGCGTGCAGGGCTTCGTGCAGGACTCCATCGCCAACATCAAGGGGTTCATCGACGGCGCCATCGGCCTCGCCCGCGACGCGGTCGCCGTCATCAACGGCCTGTTCGGCGGGGTGAAGGGCCCCGACATGTCTGCAGCCCGCGGGGGCGGTGGCGGCGGCTTCGGCGATCCGCCCGAGCTCGCCCGTGGCGCCGTTGTGCTGCCGGTCGAGGGCGGCACCGTCGTGCGTCTGGCCGAGGCCGGACGCTCGGAGGCCGTGGTCGACGAGGGTCGACTGAACAGACTGATCGAGCTGTCGAACGCGAAGCTTGCTCAGCAGCAGCAGGCCCCCGCCCGTGACATCCCGATCGTCATGGACGGCGGCACACTGTTCGGCGTCATGCGGGAGATGGCCGACGGCAGCGCACGCATCATCGTCAACGATGCCCTCGACCGCCGAGACTCGAATTCGCAGCGGGGCCGCTGGTAGGCTCCAATCGGGTAGCAGTCCTTCAGAGGGGGGCCTCGATCGTGCAGAATGACTGCATGGTCGAGGCTTCTTCTGTGTTCAACGTCCGGCAGGCGGCGAGGCGCATCAAACGCGATCGCGTGACGGTCCAGCGGTGGCTCCGTGAGGGACTCCCGCACGAGCGCCCCTCCGAGTACGACGTGCGGATCCGGGAGGACGACCTGACGCTGTGGCTGCGGACGAAGCTCACGAACCAGCGGGCGTCGCGGTTCGGGGAGCGAGCAGCGTGACCGCGTACTCCGTCCGTGGAGCTGCTCGGCGGGTGAAGCGGACCCGAACGACGGTTCAGAACTGGCTGCGCGAGGGGATGCCTCATCGCCGGCTCGGCACGCACCGCGTGGAGATCGACGAGGACGTCCTGACGGAGTGGCTGCGCCGGAAGATCGTCGCGAACCCGTGCCGTCCGGGCGCCCTGAACTACAACGCACGCCAGGAGCCGGTGACGGACCCCGTGGCGGTCTTTCACGCCGCCTGAGCACTCCCGGACGCAGGGAACCCCAGAGGTACAGGAGGGCCGACAGGCGCGCCACCGCGGTCCCGGTTCGCGCCTAGCGCTCCGACTGTCGCTAGGTCGCGTCACCCTGGACGCATGACCCCCGCCGCGCATCACCTCGTCACCGTCACCCGTCTCTGGGCGACAGGGCCCGACGTCGTCGGCATCTTCGCCACGTGTGAGGCCGCAGAAGCCGCAGTCGCAAGCGCCCGGCGCGACGCCGCTGGCCCCGACCGCTACTCGATCGAAACGTGGCGGGACCACCAGCGCGACGAGGGGTAGCCGGAGAGCCGGTGATGGAGCCGCTCCCGGCCTTTCAAGCCGTCTAGGCACTCCCGGACGACCGGCGAGCCCAACGCCGCAGAGAGACGTAGAGCGACGAGCGCCATTCCGAGGGGTTTGTGCGGGGCGCGGAAGAGAGCGCGCTAGCGCATCCGCGCGATTCCGGGGGAGTAGTGGGCCCCGTCGGGCTCGAACCGACGACCCGCGGATTAAAAGTCCGCTGCTCTGCCAACTGAGCTAGAGGCCCGCGCGCTCCAGGGTAGCGGGCCGTCGACGCCCCCGGAGCAGGTGCGGCCGGAGCAGGTGCGGCCCGGAGCGCGGACGATCCCGGAGCGGACCGCGTCCTCCGCGCGGGCATACCCGCCCAGCCGTGGGCGTTACCCTCCTCGAACCCCCTACGGAGCGCGAGCGCGAGAGCGTCCGCGCGTACGACCGCGGAAGGCGGCCCCATGACAGACGGCTTCCACAAGCCGACCAAGTTCCCCTCCCACGTCTTCGAGGCGTTCCAGGGAGGAGAGGACCCGGCGCAGATCAGCCGCGTCGCCCACGAGACCGCGATCGCGCTGCTGAGCCGTGTCCGGAACGACCCCGACCCGGTGGTCATCGACCGCCTGGTCGAGTACACCGACCACAACGGCATCGACGCGCTCGCCGAGCTCTGGGCGCGCTCCAGCGCGGCGAGCCTGCCGGGCGCCCTCTGGCGGATCTACCTGCTGCGGCTGGTCATCCGGCAGGACCCGGAGAGCACGAGCTTCCTCTACCAGCGCGGAGTCGAGCTGTCCGCCACGATCGACCCGGTGGTCGCCGGAGCCAGCACTCCCACGGGGCCGGCCGAGATCACCGAGCTGGCCGACCGGATCCTCCGCGGCGTCTTCGACGGCGACTTCGCGGTGGCGCTGGACCGCGCCGCGGCGTTCTGCCGCGTGAGCGCCTCCGGAGCCGTCTCGGTCGCCGACGACGTGGAGCCGGTGAACCCCGCCCGGGCGAGCGAGCTGACCACCCGCGCCCTGCGCCTCTCGACCACCGCGGCCGAGCTCGTGAGCTGTGCGCGGCTGTGGCGGAGCGACTCCCTGGAGTGACGCGCAACCCGCGTTCACCCACTGCGAACGCCGCTCGCCGCCACCGCGGAGGCCTTTGGTAGACTGGCGGAAGCCGGATCGCAGTAACCCCGGGCTCCACTTATAGCCGCTTCGAGCGGCCTCGCGCCGAGAGGCGTTCCTGCGGTCCGGCCCCTTCTCTGCTCGCATCGCCGCCACGGTGCGCGAGGCGAGGGCCCAGGAGGAGTCGATCCTCGCCCGAGTCCCCACAGACAGGCGCCAGCGGAATGAAGAACAGCAGAGCTCTCCGGATCGGCGCGCGCGTCTGGGCGGGGGCGGGGCTGCTGGTCGTCGCCGCCCTCTACCTCCTCGCCGCGCCGAGCGTCGACGACGCGGAGGGCGCCCAGTTCGCCGCGGGGGTCTCGCTCTCGCAGGGCACGGTGATGCGCGTCCTCGCGGTCCTCGACGTGCTCGCCGGGCTCTGGGTCCTCATCCGCCCGCGCAGCTATCCGGGCATCACCGCTGCGGCGGTGGCCGTGATCTCGCTCTGGCTGGCCCCCCGGCTGGGCGACCCCGCGCTCGTGCCGATCGGCACGTTGGCGCTGGATGTCCGATTCGTGACGCATCCGATCGAGGTGTCGGTCGTCGTTGCAGGCCTGGCCGTGACAGCCTTCTGGATGACGCGGAATCTTTCAGCCCGGGCGCGGGCGAGGCGGGGCTGATGACGGACGACACCACAGCGGAGGCGGCTGTCCTCCTCGAGCGCATCGCCGGGGGAGAGCAGGCCGCGTTCGCCGCGCTCTACGACCAGATGGCCGGCCGGGTCCTCGGCCTGATCATCCGCGTCCTCGTCGACCGCTCCCAGTCCGAGGAGGTGGCCCAGGAGGTCTTCCTCGAGATCTGGCAAACCGCTGGGCGTTTCGCTCCGAATAAAGGAAGCGCGACGACCTGGATCCTCACGATGGCACACCGCAGGGCCATCGACAGGGTCCGCGCGGCTCAAGCCGGCCGTGATCGGGACATGCGCATCGGAATCCGAGACCTCGGACGCGACTACGACCAGGTCTCCGAGCAGGCGGAGGTGTCCCTCGAGCACGAGAAGGTCGCGGCCGCCATGGGCCGCCTGACGGAACTGCAGCGGCAGGCGCTGCAGCTCGCTTACTACGGCGGATACTCGCACAGCGAGATCGCGGGGATCCTGCAGTGCCCCGTGGGAACCGTCAAGACACGCCTGCGTGACGGAATGATCAGACTTCGAGAAGAGATGGGGGTGGCCCTGTGAACGATGTGCGACTCCCCGACGGGATGGACGACCCGCGCGATCTCGCGGCGGGTCACGCACTGGGCATCCTGACGCCCGAGGAGCAGGAGCGCTACGAGCGCTTCCTCTCCGAGCACCCGGAGGCGCGCGGCGAGGCCGACGCGTTCGCCGAGGTGGCGGAGGCGCTGGTCGCCGACGCACCCGCCGTGGAGCCCTCGCCGGGCTTCAAGGCCGACCTGATGGCGCTCATCGCCACCACTCCGCAGCTGCCGCTGGAGGAGCCCGACGAGGACCACGAGGCGCCCGCCGCGCCCCGTCTGGTCCCCGTCGCCTCCGAGGGCGAGCGGAGCGGTCCGACGGCTCGCCGGGACGGTGGCGGCAGCGCCGCGAACCGCGCCCGGAGCCGCTGGTTCGCCCGCCCCGCGGTCTACCTCTCGGCGGCCGCGGCCGCCGCGGTGATCGTGGTCGGCGGAGTGACCCTCCCGCCGCTGCTCTCGTCCGGCCCCGGCCAGACGCAGCAGCAGACGGCTCTGGAGCAGATCCGCAGCGCCCCCGACGCGCAGGAGACGACCGGCACGGTCGCCACCGGCGAGCAGGCGACGCTGGTCTGGTCGAGCTCGCTCGGCCGCTCCGCCCTCGTGGTGGACGACCTGGCGCCGCTGCCGGAGGACAAGACCTACGAGCTCTGGTACATCGGCTCATCCGGTCCGGTCGCCGCAGGGACGTTCGACGGGGGAGAGGGCAGCACCGTGGCCCCGCTCGAGGGGAGCCTGACCGAGGGCGGAGTCGTCGCCGTGACGGTCGAGGACGCCGGCGGCTCGCCGACTCCGACCACCGATCCGATACTGGCGATCGACATCGCCTGACGGCCCGAGCACGAGAAGAGCCGCACTCCGATGACGGAGTGCGGCTCTTCTCGTTCCCGGAGGGAACGCGGTGGAACGAGAGCGAGCCGCGACCCCGGAGGGACGCGGCTCGCTCTCGTCTGCGGCGGATCAGCCGAAGCGGCCCGAGACGTAGTCCTCGGTCGCCTGGACGGACGGCCGCGAGAACATCGTCGCGGTGTCGTCGTACTCGATGAGCTTGCCCGGCTTGCCGGTGCCCGCGATGTTGAAGAACGCGGTGCGGTCCGAGACGCGCGAGGCCTGCTGCATGTTGTGGGTCACGATGACGATCGTGTAGTCGTTCTTGAGCTCCTCGATGAGGTCCTCGATCGCGAGGGTCGAGATCGGGTCGAGGGCGGAGCAGGGCTCGTCCATCAGGAGGACGTCGGGGGAGACGGCGATCGCGCGGGCGATGCACAGACGCTGCTGCTGGCCGCCGGAGAGACCGGAGCCCGGCTTGTCGAGGCGGTCCTTCACCTCGTTCCAGAGGTTCGCGCCCTGGAGCGAGCGCTCGACGAGCGCGTCCGCGTCCGACTTCGAGATGCGGCGGTTGTTGAGCTTCACACCGGCCAGCACGTTGTCCCGGATGGACATCGTCGGGAACGGGTTGGGGCGCTGGAAGACCATGCCCACCTGCCGGCGGACCTGCACCGGGTCGACGCCCGGGCCGTACAGGTTGTTGCCGTCGATCAGGACCTCGCCCTCGACGTGCGCGCCGGGGATGACCTCGTGCATGCGGTTGAGCGTGCGGAGGAAGGTCGACTTGCCGCAGCCGGACGGGCCGATGAAGGCGGTGACCGTGCGGGGCTCGATGGCGAGCGAGACGCCCTCCACCGCGAGGAACTGGCTGTAGTAGACGTTGAGGTCGTTGACCTCGATGCGCTTGGACATTGCTTCCTTCGGGGAATCCGGCCGGAGCCGAGTGGTGGGTGTCAGCGGCCGAGCTTGGGGGCGAAGATCTTCGCGATCAGGCGGGCGACCAGGTTCAGCGCCATGACGATCAGGATGAGGGCCAGCGCGCCGGTCCAGGCCCGGTTGAGGAACGCCTCGGCGTCGGGGCCCTGGTTCGCGTACTGCGTGTAGACGAAGACCGGGAGGGTCATCATCCGCTCGCTGAAGAGGTCGTAGTTCATCGACGCGGTGAAGCCGGCGACGATGAGCAGCGGGGCGGTCTCGCCGATGACGCGGGCGATCGCGAGGGTGATGCCCGTCGTGATGCCGGCGATGGAGGTCGGCAGCACGATCTTGACGATGGTCAGCCACTTCGGCACGCCCAGGGCGTAGGACGCCTCGCGCAGCTCGTTCGGGACCAGCTTCAGCATCTCCTCCGACGAGCGGACGACCACGGGGATCATCAGCACGGCGAGGGCGATCGAGCCGGCGAAGCCCATCCGGACGCCGGGCCCGAGGAGCAGCGCGAAGAGCGCGTACGCGAACAGGCCCGCAACGATGGAGGGGATGCCCGTCATCACGTCGACGAAGAAGGTGATCGCCCGGGCGAGGTGGCCGCGGCCGTACTCGACGAGGTAGATCGAGGTGAGCAGGCCGATCGGCACCGAGATCAGCGCGGCCATGGCCGTGATCTCGAGCGTGCCGATGATCGCGTGGAGGGCGCCGCCGCCCGCGTCGATGACGTTGCGCATCGACGAGGAGAAGAAGAGCGGATCGAACCGCGCGACTCCGTTGGAGACGACCGTGTAGAGCAGGGAGATCAGCGGGAGCAGCGCGATGATGAACGCGGTCGCGACCAGCGAGGTCACGAGGCGGTCGACAGCCTTGCGGCCGCCCTCGACCAGGCGCGAGACCACGTAGATGGCGACGTCGAAGAGGACGGTGCCCCAGAAGATCGCGCCGACGAGGCTGAAGTCGTTCATCATGCCGGCCGCCTGGAGGATCAGGAAGACGGCGGCGAACACGACCCAGCTGCCGACGAGCAGCATCCAGGGGGTGCCCTTGGGCAGCTTGCCCGCCTGCAGCGAGAAGGGCATCGACGAGGTGGCGGCGGACATCAGTTGGCTCCCGAGAAGGCCTTGCGGCGGTTGACGATGAACCGCGCGACCGAGTTCACGACGAGGGTGATGACGAAGAGGATGAGGCCCGAGGCGACGAGGACGTTGACGCCGACTCCGCTCGCCTCCGGGAACTGCAGCGCGATGTTCGCGGCGATGGTGTTCGAGTTCTGCGAGGTGAGCAGGAGGAAGGAGACGACCGTCGCGGGCGAGAGCACCATCGCGACGGCGAGCGTCTCGCCGAGGGCCCGGCCGAGGCCGAGCATGGCGGCCGAGACGATGCCCGGGGCGCCGAAGGGCAGGACGGCCATGCGGATCATCTCCCAGCGGGTCGCGCCGAGCGCGAGCGCCGCCTCCTCGTGCAGGCGCGGGGCCTGGAGGAAGATCTCGCGGCAGACCGCGGTGATGATCGGGATGACCATGACGGCCAGCACCACCGAGGCGGTGAGGATCGTCTTGCCGGTGCCCGACGCCTGGCCGCCGAAGAGCGGGAACCAGCCGATGTTCACGTTGAGGAAGAGGTAGAAGGGCTGCACCATCGGCGCCAGCACGGTCGCGCCCCAGAGGCCGAAGACCACCGAGGGGACGGCGGCGAGGAGGTCGACCACGTAGCCGAGGGCCATCGCGATGCGGCGCGGCGCGTAGTGCGAGATGAAGAGGGCGATCGCGATCGAGAGCGGCAGGGCGATCACCAGGGCGATCACCGCCGACCAGACCGTGCCGAACACCAGGGGGCCGACGTAGGCCCAGAAGCTCGTCGCGTCGCCGGGGAGGCTGCCGGCCGGCGCGGTGAACGCGGGGATCGACTGCGCGATCAGGAAGATCGCGACGGCGGCGAGGACGAGGAGGATGAGGGAGCCGGCGGCGACGGTCGAGATCGAGAAGACCCGATCTCCGACACGCACCTTCGCCTTCGGGCGGACGACGGTCTCAGTTGCCATTCCAGGGGACTCTCTTCAGACGAGGGGTTCGGCGGGGCGCACAGGGAGATGCTAGGGCTCGGAGGGGGCGTCCGGTGGGTCGAGCCCGGCACAGGCGGGGCCCGTCCCGCGGATCGTGCTGCGAGACGGGCCCTGCCGGTGGGACTACTTGATCGACTCGATCGCGGTGGCGACGGTCGAGGCGAGCTCGGAGCTCAGGGGAGCGGAGCCGGCCTGAGCGGCGGCGGCCTCCTGGCCCTCCTCGCTCGCGACGTAGGAGGCGAAGGACTTGACGACCTCGCCCTTGTCGGCGTCCGCGTACTCCTGGCACACGATGAGGTAGCTGACCAGGACCATCGGCCAGGCGTCCGCCTCGGTGCCGGTGCGGTCGATCTTGATCGCGAGGTCGTTGTCCTCGCGGCCCTCGGCGATGGGCGAGGCGGCGACGACCGCCGCGGCTCCGTCGGCCGAGATGGTCGAGAACGCGTCGCCGACCTTCAGCTGGGCCATGTCCATGCCCTGGGCGCCGGACTCGTCGGCGTAGCCGATCGTGTTGGTGCCGTTCTTGACCGCGTCGACGACACCCGAGGTGCCCTTGGCGCCGTCACCGCTCTGGTACGGGAAGGTCTGCGCGGCAGGAGCGTCCCAGACGTCGCTCGCGGTGGCCGCGAGGTAGTCGGTGAAGTTCTGCGTGGTGCCCGAGTCGTCCGAGCGGTGCACGGAGGTGATGCTCGCCGACGGGAGGGTCGCGTCGGGGTTCAGGGCCTTGATCTCCGGGGCGTCCCAGGAGGTGATGGTGCCCTTGAAGATGCCAGCGATGGTGGCCGCGTCGAGCTTGAGCTCGTCGACGCCCTCCACGTTGAAGATGACCGCGATCGGCGAGATGTAGACCGGGAGGTCGATCGCCTTGGTGTCGGGGGCGCAGGCGGCGAAGGTGCCCGCGAGCTCCTCGTCCTTGAGCGCGGAGTCGGAGCCGGCGTAGTCGGCGGCGCCGTCGATGAAGTTGGTGCGGCCGGCGCCGGAGCCCTGCGGGTCGTAGTTGACCGTGACCTCGGGGTTCGCGGTCTGGAACGCGGCGGCCCAGGTGGTCTGCGCGGTGCCCTGAGCGGACGAGCCGATCCCGGTGATGGTGCCGGAGAGCGTGGAGGTGGTGGCCGAGCCGGAGCTGCCGCCTGCGGCCGGTGCCTCGTTGGCAGCGCAGGAGGTCAGCGTGATCGCTGCGACGGCGGCGACGACGGCCGCCTGGCCGAGACGCGAGAATCTCACAAGTATCCCTTTCGGGTAGGAAAGCGTGGAAAACAGAACAGGGCCTGGTGCAGCCCGCGAGCGAGAGTACGGAGGGGTCGTGTCCTGGCACCGACCGCTCGGTGAACGCGCGGTGAACGGGTCCGCCTCGGGGATTGCGGAGCGACGGGGCGGCGGGGAAGGCGCGGTGCGTCGGGCGCGTCCCGGCTGCGCGACCGGCCCGGTGCGGACGGACCCGTCGAGCCGGTCGCGCAGCGCGGCCCGGGCGGGTCAGGCCAGCGGCGTGTGCGTCTCGATCGCGACGATGCCGGAGCCGGGGTGGCCGGTGGAGAGGTGAACCACGGCGAAGCCCCCGGTCGGGAGCGCTGCTGCCTCGTCGAGGTAGGCGCCGAGAGGAGTCGCCGTGGCGAGGGCGATCTCGCGCAGGATCTCGGGGATCACCGGCCGGTGACTGCAGAGGACGGCGGTGCGGCGGGCGCGGACCCGCTTGCCGACGAGGGCGCGGACGTCGGCGGTGCCCTGCTCGTGCGCCTCCTGGCTGAGGTCGTCGCGCAGCTTGACCGGCTTCCTGACCAGACCGGACAGCGGGGCGATGGTCGACCGGCAGCGCTTGGCGGTGCTCGAGACGAGGCGGCGCGGGCGCCAGGCGGCCACGGCCTGAGCGGCGGCAGCGGCCTCGACCCGGCCGCGCCCGGTGAGGCTGCGGGTGGAGTCGCGGCCGTCCCAGGAGGAGGCGGGCACCGCCTTCGCGTGCCGCAGGACCACGATCGCGAAGGTCTCGAGCGCACCGCGTGCGGCGATCCGGGCGAACTCGTCGACGATCGTCACGTCGTGCGGATAGGTCAGGTAGCTCCGGGCCCGCTTGAGCGTCACCCACTCGAGCGCCTCGACCTCGTCGTTCGGGAGGAAGTCGGACGCCAGGACGGCCTTCTCGGTCACCTGCGCCGCCCAGTAGTAGACGGCCTTCGGGCGCCCGCTCGGCAGCGTGTACTCGGTGCACCCCAGCGGCACCCCGAGCGCCACCGAGAGCCCGGTCTCCTCGCGGATCTCGCGGACCGCGGTCTCCGGGAGGGACTCGCCCGCGTCGACCTTGCCCTTGGGCAGGCTGACGTCCCGGCGGTGCGGCCGGTGGATCACGAGGATGTGCGGGCGGCCCTCGATGATCCGCCAGCACACCGCTCCTGCTGCGTAGACGGTGCCCGTCACGGGCGTCAGCGGCTGGAGGCCCGGTTGGCGGACCGTGTCGCCGCGCGCTTGCGATGGGTGATGTGCTGCATCAGCTGGTTCTGCAGGTCGGCGAGCGGAGCGCCCTCCTCATCGAGGTGGTGCCGCGTCCAGTCGCCGTCCGGGCCGAGCCACCAGGAGGCGGTCCGCTCGTCCATCGCCCGCTCGAACATGTCGTCGATCTCGCTGAGGTGCGCCGGCTCGACGATCCGCACCAGTGCCTCGACGCGGCGGTCGAGGTTGCGGTGCATCATGTCGGCGCTGCCGATGAAGACGTCCGGCTCGCCGCCGTTGACGAAGCTGAAGATGCGGGAGTGCTCGAGGTAGCGGCCGAGGATCGAGCGCACGCGGATGGTCTCGGAGAGGCCCTCCTGGCCGGGCTTCAGCCCGCAGATGCCGCGCACCCAGACGTCGACCGGCACGCCGGCCTGGCTGGCGCGGTAGAGCGCGTCGATCACGGACTCGTCGACGATCGAGTTGACCTTGATCCGGATGCCCGAGGGCCGCCCCGCGCGGGCGTTCTCGGTCTCGGCGGCGATCCGCTTGAGCAGGCCCTTCCGGAGGTGGCGCGGTGCGACGAGCAGGCGCTTGAACTTCTTCTCGATCGCGTAGCCCGAGAGCTCGTTGAACAGGCGCGTGAGGTCCTTGCCGACCTCGGGGTCGGCCGTCAGGAGTCCGAGGTCCTCGTAGATGCGCGAGGTCTTCGGGTTGTAGTTGCCGGTGCCGATGTGGGAGTAGTGGCGGAGCACTCCGCCCTTCTCCTGGCGGATGACGAGCGCGAGCTTGCAGTGGGTCTTCAGCCCGACGAGCCCGTAGACCACGTGCACGCCCGCCTTCTCGAGCTTGCGCGCCCACGAGATGTTCGCCTGCTCGTCGAAGCGCGCCTTGATCTCGACCAGGGCGAGCACCTGCTTCCCCGACTCGGCCGCGTCGATGAGCGCCTCGACGATGGGGGAGTCGCCGGAGGTGCGGTAGAGCGTCTGCTTGATCGCGAGCACGTCCGGATCGGCCGCCGCCTGCTCGAGGAACGACTGCACGCTCGTCGCGAAGGACTCGTAGGGGTGGTGCAGGAGCACGTCGCCACGGGAGACCGCCTTGAAGACGTCCTGCCGCTGGTTGGGCTCGCTGGGCGAGAGCTGCACCGCCGTCGTCGGGACGTGATTGGGGTACTTCAGGTCCGGGCGGTCGATCTTCTGCAGGCTGAAGAGCCCGCTGAGGTCGAGCGGGGCCGGGAGCTTGTAGACCTCCTGCGTCGTGATGTCGAGCTCGCGGACCAGCAGGCCCAGCGTCTCGTCGTCCATGTCGTCGGTGACCTCGAGGCGGATGGGCGGGCCGAACCGGCGGCGCAGCAGCTCCTTCTCGAGGGCCTTGATCAGGTTCTCGGTCTCGTCCTCGTCGACCTCGACGTCCTCGTTGCGCGTCACCCGGAACACGTGGTGGTCGAGGATCTCCATGCCGGGGAACAGGTCGTCCAGCTGGTTGGCGATCAGGTCCTCGAGCGAGATGAACCGCATCGGCTCGCCCGGCGCCGCGACGCCGGCGATCCGCACGAAGCGGGGGAGCATCTGCGGCACCTTGAGGCGCGCGAACTCGACCTTCTGCGTCTTCGGGTTCCGCACCCGCACCGAGAGGTTGAGCGAGAGGCCAGAGATGTAGGGGAACGGGTGCGCCGGGTCGACCGCGAGCGGCATCAGCACCGGGAACACCTGGGCCGAGAAGTAGTCGTCCAGCACGGTGCGCTCGGCGTCGCTCAGCTCGTCCCAGCGGACGAGGTCGATGCCGCCGTCGCGCAGGGCGGGCTCGACGAGCTCCTTGAACGCTCGGGAGTGGCGCTGCTGCAGCAGGTGCGCCTTCTCCGAGATGTCGGTCAGCACGTCGACCGGCACGCGCCCGATGTTCGTCGGCAGGGCGAGCCCCGTGAGGATGCGGCGCTTGAGGCCGGCGACCCGGACCATGAAGAACTCGTCGAGGTTGGACGAGAAGATCGCGAGGAAGTTCGCCCGCTCGAGCGCCGGAACCAGCGGATCCTCCGCGAGCTCGAGCACGCGCTGGTTGAACGCGAGCCAGCTCAGCTCCCGGTCGAGGTAGCGGTTGTCGGGGAGGAGCGGGTCCGAGTGCTCCTCCTCGTCGTCGAAGTCGTCGTCGAGGTCATCGCTGAGACCGTCTTCGAGAAGCAGGTTGTCGCCGTCCATGCGACCATCCTGGCACCGCGTCCGTCCGCTCCGCGCCGCCGCTCGTGAATGCCGGATGAACGGGGCCGGGGGAGGCCCTGTGGAGGAGTGCCGGCTCAGCGCAGCGGCGCGGCGCGCTGCAGGTACTGCACGTCGACGGAGGCGTCCGTGAACCCGAGCGAGCGGTAGAGCGCCACCGCCGACCGGTTCTCGGCCTCGACGTAGAGGTCGGCCGCGGTGCAGCCGCGCTCGAGCATCCGCGCGAGCCCGGCGTTCAGCAGGGTGCGGCCGAGTCCCCGTCCGGCCGCCTCGGGGGCGACCCCGAGGACGTAGATCTCGCCGGTCGTCGATCCGGGCTCGATCTTGAGCCAGTCGTATCCGAGGAGCGTGCCGTCGACGTCGCGGAGCAGGAGGAAGTCGCCCTCGTCGAACCACGGCTCGGCGCGGCGGGCCGCCAGGTCCTCCTCCGTCATCCGCCCCTGCTCGGGGTGCGCGGCGAAGATCCGCGCGTTCAGGGCGATCCACTCGGCCGGAGCGAGGTCACGGGCGTCCGAGAGGACGACGCCCTCGGGGACGCGGACCTCGGGGGCGGCGAGCGGCTCGAGCTCGAGGTGCAGGAGGGTGCGAACCGGTGCGAAGCCGTGGGAGGCCGCGAGGGCCCGGGCGGCGGGGTGGTCGCCGTGCGCCCAGGCGAGCAGGCCCGTCCGGCCGCTCGCGAGGACCTGCTCCAGGGTCGCGGTGCCGAAGCCGACCCCGCGCCACTCCGGATCGACGACGAACTCCAGCTCGCCCTGCCCGAGGATCGCCGCCGCCACGACCACGTCGGCGCGCAGCCCCACGAGGAGGGTGCGCGAGCCGGCCCGGGCGTCGACGAGCGTCTGGTCGCTGAAGGGGGGCTGGTGGTCGAACCAGGCGGCGCGCCCGATCAGGTGCTCGAGGCCGGCCGCCACCGCGGGATCGGCCAGATCCTCAACGGACAGGTTGAGCGACTCGCTCATTGTCCTCTTCGTACACGTTGAAGCGATATCCGACGTTGCGGACCGTGCCGATCAGCGACTCCAGGTCGCCGAGCTTCGCGCGGAGGCGCCGCACGTGCACGTCGACCGTGCGGGTGCCGCCGAAGTAGTCGTAGCCCCACACCTCGCTCAGCAGCTGCTCGCGGGTGAAGACGCGCGAGGGGTGCGTGGCGAAGAAGCGGAGGAGCTCGAACTCCTTGAAGGTGAGGTCGAGCGGGCGCCCGTGCACCTTGGCGGAGTAGCTTGCCTCGTCGATCACGACGCCCGAGGCCTGGATGCGCGAGGTCGACTGCTCCTGCGCCAGCCGGCCGATCACCAGGCGGATGCGGGCGTCGACCTCGGCGGGGCCGGCCGAGTCGAGGATGACGTCGTTGACGCCCCAGTCGGCCGAGACGGCCGTGAGCCCGCCCTCCGTGAGGATCAGGATGAGGGGGACGTTGATGCCCGTGGTCGTGAGGATCTTGCAGAGCGACTTGGCGCTGGCGAGGTCCTGCCGCGCGTCGACCAGGATCAGATCGCAGCTCGGGGCGTTCACGAGCTGGGCGGGCTCCGCGGGGATCTGCCGGGTCCGGTGGCTGAGGAGCCCCAGTGCGGGGAGCACCTCGGCGCCTCCCGCCGAGGTCAGTATCAACAACTGCGCCACGGATCCTCCAGAACTGGTCTGCCCGCAATACTAGCGGCGGGCCGGGAGGGGCGTCCGCCTGGGGCACAATTGTCGGATGGGCAGGGATCGGGTGGGCATCGGAGTCGTCTGGGCGCTCGCACTCGCGGGCTCCGTGCTGACGCTGGCGATCGCCGCTCCGGAGTCCCGGCAGCTCTGGCTCGCGCTGACGTTCGGCGGCTGCGTGCTCGCGACCTTCGCGGTGCAGCTCGCCGTGGCCCGCGCCGAGGGGTACCTCCTCCGCGCGATGACGAGCATCGTCGGAGCGATGGCCGTGGTCGCGGTCGCGAGCGGGATCGCCCTCCTCCTCCCCGCCTGAGCGGTCGCGCCCTCCCGTCCCGAGCGCCCGGATCCGCACCGCCTGAGCGGCCGCGTCCGCCCCGCCCCGGCGTCGGAACCGGCGGGTAGGATGAGCGAATGCTTCTCGCCCTGGAACTCTTCTACCTCGGTCTGCTCGGGCTCGCCTCCCTCGCCATCGCGTGGGTCTCCGGCGTGGTCGTCTACAAGCTCTACCGCGGCCAGCGCTAGCCGCCGCCGGAGCCCGAGTGATCTCGCTTCCGTCGGGCCTGCCGCCCGAGCTCGTCCCCCTGTCCTGGCTGCTCGGTGTCTGGGAGGGCTCGGGCGTCATCGACTACACGATCGGCGACGACTCCGTCCAGGCCGAGTTCGGCCATCGCATCAGCTTCAGCTACGACGGCCTCCCGTACCTCAACTACAACTCCTACACGTGGCTGATCGAGGAGGGCGCCGAGGAGGCGCCCCGGCCCCTGGTCACCGAAACGGGCTACTGGCGCCTCAGCCGCGCGCTGACCGACTCCGACGCCGGCCCGGGAATGCTGCCCGGCCGCGGCGCACCCGCCTTCCCCGACGCGGAGTCCGTCGAGACGCTGCGCAACGCCGCCGGCGGGTTCGACATCGAGGTCTCGCTCGTGCACCCGGACGGGGTCAGCGAGCTCTACCTCGGCCAGGTCAAGGGGCCGCGGATCGACCTCGCGACCGACGCGGTGATGCGCACCGCCGCGGCGAAGGACTACGCCGCCGCCACGCGCCTCTACGGCCTGGTCGACGACCACCTGCTGTGGGCGTGGGACATCGCCGCGCTCGGCCAGGGCCTGCGGACCCACTCCTCCGGACGGCTCGCCCGTGTCGACTGACGCGCTCTCCCCGCTCCTGGCCGCCCCGGGCGCGGTCGCGACGACGAGCGCCGCCGAGCCCGGCGTCGCCGCCCACTACGGCGAGCCCTTCCGCGAGCAGCGCGCTCTCGCCGCGGGCACCGCGCTCGTCGACCTCTCCGGCCGCGGCGTCGTGACCGTCACGGGGCCGGACCGTCTCACCTGGATCGACTCGCTCACCAGCCAGGCCGTCTCGCGCCTCGCTCCCGGCGCGTCCGCCGAGACGCTCCTGCTCGACCCGACCGGCCGGATCGAGCACGTCATCCGCCTCGTCGACGACGGCGAGACCGCCTGGCTCCTGCTCGACCGCGACGAGACGGCCGGCCTGGCCGCCTGGCTCGACCGGATGCGCTTCATGCTCCGCGTCGAGGTCGCCGACCGCACCGACGACTTCGCGACCCTCGCCGCCCTCGGCGACGGGCCGGCCCTGACGCTCGCCCTGTCCCTGGCCGATGAGCCCGTCGTCTGGAGCGACCCGTGGTCGCAGGTCCAGCCGGGCGGCTGGCAGTACGCGCTGACCACAGAGCACCCCGGGGCCTCCTGGGAGCTGCGCGAGGTCCTGGTCCCGCGAGCGGCCCTCGAGGCCCTCGCGGAGACGGCCGTCGGGGTGGGAGTGGCCCTCGCGGGAGTCGACGCCCTCGAGGCGCTGCGCATCGCCGCCTGGCGCCCGCGCCACGCGACCGAGGTCGACGAGCGGTCCATCCCGCACGAGCTCGACCTCCTCCGCTCGAGCGTGCATCTCGCCAAGGGCTGCTACCGGGGCCAGGAGACGGTGGCGAAGGTGCACAACCTCGGGCACCCGCCGCGGCGCCTGGTCCTGCTGCAGCTCGACGGCTCCGACTCGGTCCTCCCCGCCCACGGCGACATCGTCACGGCGCTCAAGGGCGGCGAGCCGGTCGAGGTCGGCACGGTCACCTCGAGCGCCTGGCACTACGAGGACGGACCGGTCGCTCTCGCGGTCGTCAAGCGGAGCGTCCCGGTGGACCTCGAGCTGACCGTGCTGGCCGGCGACTCGCGCGTGGCCGCGGCCCAGGAGGTCGTGGTCCCGCCGGGAGCCGGAGCGGAGGCGGGAGTGCCCCGCCTGCCCCGCCTCGGGGCGACGACCAGGTAGGCCACGCCGTGGTGGCCGCACGTCCCGCCGAGCGGGGCCGGGCGGCCGAGCGGCTGCGCGGTCTCGTCCGGGCCCCCGAGCTGAGTCCCGCGCGCGCCCTCGCCCGCGCGGGGGCGTCGCTCCCCGCAGTGCTGCAGATCGTGCTCGCGGCGACCCTCGCCTACTCCGTCGCGCACTTCCTCCTCGGGCACCCCGCGCCGGTGCTGGCGCTGACGGCCACGATCTCGAGCCTCGGCATCGCGCGCGACACCCGTCCCAAGCAGGTGGCCGAGACAGCGACGGGGATGCTCATCGGTATCACGGCCAGCGAGGTCCTGCTCCTGCTGTGGGGGAGCGGCGTCTGGCAGCTCGCCGTCGTCCTCGCGATCGTCTTCACGCTCGGCCGGGCCCTCTCGCCCTCGCCGGGGTTCGCCGTGGCCGCCGGGACCCAGGCGATGCTGGTGATGGTCCTCCCTGCGCCGGACGGAGGCGTCTTCACCCGGAGCGTCGACGGCCTGATCGGCGGGCTCGCGGCGCTGCTCTGCACGGCGATCGTGCCCCGCCCGCCGCTGCGCACAGCGCGGGCCGAGGCGCACCGGCTCCTCACCGCGCTCAGCCGGACCGTGGAGGAGCTGGCCGAGGCGCTCCGCCGGGGCGACTCCTCGGCGTCCACCGCGGCCCTCGAGCGGATCCGCGGGACGCAGCCGGTCATCGACGGCTGGACCGCGGCGCTCGACTCCGCTACCGGCGTCGCCCGGATCTCGCCGTTCGTCCGCCGGCACCGCGGCGAGCTCTCCCGCCAGGCCGTGATGCTGTCCGCGCTGGACCTCGCGACCCGTGATCTGCGCATCGTCGCGCGCCGCACCGACTTCCTCGTCGGGGACGGCGCCCCGCGGCCGGCGCTCGCCGGAGCGGTCGCCGCCCTCGGCCCGGGCATCGCGCTGCTCGGCCGCGCGGTCGCCGATCCGTCGGTGCTCGCCCTGGCGCGTCAGGACCTCGTGCTGCTCGCGACCACGCTCGACCCCCAGCGGCTGATCCCGGAGGCGCGCCTCGCCGAGAAGACGGTGCTCGTCCTGCTCCGCCCGCTCGTCGTCGACCTGCTCACGGCGACCGGCGCCGCTCCCGCCGAGGCTCGGGCCGCTCTGCCCCCGCTCGCCTAGGGCTCAGGAGGTCCGGTGCTCAGGCCCGGCGCTCAGCAGGAGGGGGCGACCGCCTCCCACGCGACCGTCACCTCGCCCAGGCGCCAGCGCCGCGGCCCGCCGAGGACCGGCCACTCCGGCCGGAGGTCCCGGACCGTCGCGATCCACCGCTGACCCGGACTGTAGACGGCGAGAGGGGCGTTCAGCGTCCACGCCCGCTCGAGGGAGGAGAGGAAGGCGTGCACGCCCTCGCCGGGCACGTTGCGGTGGATGAGGGCCTTCGGCAGGCGCTCGGCCGCCGTCATCGGCGAGGGGATCGCCGCGAGCCGGAGCGAGAGGGTCAGCGAGCGCGGGCCCTCCCGGCCGACCTCGATCCAGGTGCAGATGCGGCCGATCTCGTCGCAGGTGCCCTCGACCAGGACGCCGTCGGGCTGCAGACGGTCCGTCATCGTCGCCCAGGCTCTATGAACCGCGTCCTCGTCGTACTGGCGGAGCACGTTGAAGGCGCGGATGACGCCTGCCCGCCGCCCCGCGGGCAGGGGCACCTCGAAGCCGCCGCGCTCGAAGCGCACGCGCGCGTCCGCAGGGAACGGCGTGCCGCCCTCCCTCACCCGCGCGAGCTGGCGCCGAGCGGTGTCGACCCGTGCGGGCTCGATCTCGAGGCCGAGCACCTCGACGTCGGGCGCGGCCCGGACGAGCCGGCGGTGCAGCTCGAGCGTGGTGACCGCGCTCGCCCCGAAGCCGAGATCGACGACGAGCGGGGAGGCGGTGCTGCGCAGGACGGGCAGCTCGGCGAGCCGGCGGTCGACCCGGCGGAGGCGGTTCGTGCCCGTCGTTCCGCGGGTGACGGCTCCGATGGGCATGCTCTCCAGCGTATCCGCGGGTGAGGGGGCCGCCTCTAAGCTGGACGCATGTCCGAGACCTACACCCTCATCCTCGTGCGCCACGGCAACAGCGAGTGGAACCAGAAGAACCTCTTCACCGGCTGGGTCGACGTGCGCCTGACCGAGCAGGGAGTCGCGGAGGCCACCCGCGCCGGCGAGCTGCTGACCGAGGCGGGCCTGCACCCCGACATCGTCTACACGTCGCGCCAGACGCGCGCGATCCAGACCGCCAACATCGCCCTCGAGGTCGCCGACCGCCTGTGGATCGACGTCAAGCGCTCCTGGCGCCTCAACGAGCGCCACTACGGCGCCCTGCAGGGCAAGGACAAGGCGCAGACCCTCGCCGAGTACGGCCCCGAGCAGTTCCAGACCTGGCGCCGCTCCTTCGACGTGCCGCCGCCCCCGCTCGACGACGACGACCAGTACTCGCAGGCGCACGACGAGCGCTACGCCGACCTCGGCGACGCCCTGCCCCGCACCGAGTCGCTGAAGCTCGTGATCGAGCGGATGCTCCCGTACTGGGAGTCCGACATCAAGCCGGACCTCGCCTCGGGCAAGACCGTCATGATCACCGCGCACGGCAACTCCCTCCGCGCGCTGGTGAAGACCCTCGACGGCATCTCGGACTCGGACATCGCGGAGCTCAACATCCCGACCGGGATCCCGCTCGTCTACGAGCTGAACGAGGACTTCGAGCCCATCGGCGAGGCGCGCTACCTCGACCCCGAGGCCGCGGCCGCCGGTGCCGCCGCCGTCGCCGCCCAGGGCGCCAAGAAGTAGCACCGCCCCGCACGCGCGAACGGCCCGCCCGAGTCCTCGACTCCGGCGGGCCGTTCCCGTAGCCCCGGAGGCGGAGCGCACGGACACGTCCGGCCCGCAGGAGACGCTCGTTCCTGCGGGCCGGACGGTGAGACGGGCCGGAGCCCGAGGTGTCGACTAGGAGTAGTCGCCCGAGATCAGGTACTGGACCTTCTTGGCGATCGACACGGCGTGGTCGGCGAATCGCTCGTGGTAGCGGCTGGCGAGGGTCGCGTCGACGGTGTCGGCGGCCTGGCCCTTCCACGCCTCGCTGAGCACCTTGTCGAAGACGCTGACGTGCAGCTCGTCGATCTTGTCGTCCTCGTCGCGGATCTCCTCGGCGATGCGCGGGTCCTGCGAGCGGAGCAGGTCGGTCAGCTTGTGTGCGACGACCACGTCGAGGCGGCCCATCTCGACGAACGTCGGACGCAGGCTCTTGGGGACCACCTTGTCGGGGAAGCGGTAGCGCGAGAGCTGGGCGATGTGCTCGGCGATGTCGCCCATCCGCTCGAGCGATGCGCTGATGCGCAGCGCCGAGACGACGATCCGCAGGTCGCGGGCGACCGGGTTCTGCCGGGCGAGGATGTCGATCGCGAGCTCGTCGAGGCTGATGGCCAGCTCGTCGATGCGCGCGTCGCTCGCGATGACGTCCTCCGCGAGGGTGACGTCGGAGTGGTTGAACGCCTGGGTCGCCTTCTCGATGGCGATCTCGACGAGTCCGGAGATCTCGACGAGTCGTTCCTGGACCTCGGCCAGCTCCTGCTGGAAAACTTCGCGCATCTGTGTTCGACCCTCTCTACGGCGCGCGCGGACGACGGCGCCGGATCTGCGGCGAGCACCTCGCACGCCGCTGCGACTGCACTCCGTGGGCGCAGGCGCAGTCATGATGACCACGGCAGGTTAACGGACGGTGCCGGGCGTTTGAACAGTACTCGACCCCCGGAGGATCGACGGGCGTCCGGTAGGGGGACGCCCGGTGGATGGTTAGCCTGGGTCCGTGGATTCGGGCTTGATCGTGGTTCTGTCGCTCGTTCTCGGTGTCGCGATCGGGATCCTTCTGACGACCGTGCTCACGCTCGCCGCCCGCCAGGGCCGCATCGCGCAGGACGTGATCTCGGTCGGGCTCCCCGAGGGGATCGAGGCGATCATCGACGCCGTCGGCTCGCCCGCCTTCGTGACCGACCCGTCGCACAACGTGCTGAAGGCGTCCACCCGCGCCGTCGCGCTCGGCCTGGTCTCGCAGGACACGCTGCTCCACCCCGACCTCGCCGCCATCGTCGACCGCGTCCGCCGCTTCGGCGACGACATCGTCCAGGACCTCGAGCTCGCGACCAGCCCGCTCTCCGACGCCGCCGTGACGCTCGTCGTCCACGCGACCCGCCTCGGCTCCCGCTACGTCCTCGTCATCGCCGAGGACCACACCGAGGCGCGCCGGCTCGAGGCCGTCCGCCGGGACTTCGTCGCCAACATCTCCCACGAGCTGAAGACCCCGATCGGCGCCGTCGGCCTGCTCGCCGAGGCCCTCGACTCCGCCGCCGACGACCCCCAGCAGGTGCGCCGCTTCGCGCACCGGCTGACCCAGGAGTCGCACCGCCTCGCGAAGATCACCCGCGAGATCATCGAGCTCTCCCGGCTCCAGGCCGCCGACGTCGCCGGCTCCGCCGAGATCATCCGCGTCGACGACGTCGTCACGGCGGCGCTCGAGACCACCCACGTCATGGCGGAGTCGCACGACGTCACCCTGGTCAAGGGCGGGATGAAGAAGGCCTACGTCGTGGGGCAGGAGAAGATGCTCGTCTCGGCGCTGCACAACCTCCTCGCCAACGCCATCCAGTACTCGCCCGCCGGCTCCCGCGTGGGCATCGGCGTCCGCTCCACCGGCGGAGTCGTCGAGATCGCCGTCACCGACCAGGGCATCGGCATCCCGGAGGAGGACCTCGACCGGGTGTTCGAGCGCTTCTACCGCGTCGACCAGGCCCGCTCCCGCCACACCGGCGGCACCGGCCTCGGCCTCAGCATCGTCAAGCACGCCGTGCAGAACCACGGCGGCGACGTCCGCGTCTGGTCCAAGCCCGGCCGCGGCTCCACCTTCACCATCCGGCTCCCCGAAGCCGACCCCGCCCGGACGCCCTTCGCGGCGACCGCCCCGATAGGAGAACACGCGTGACCAGCATCCTGCTCGTCGAGGACGAGAGCGCCCTCAGCGAGCCCCTCAGCTACCTGCTCGAACGCGAGGGCTACGACGTCACCGTCGCCGAGGACGGCAACCGCGCCGTCGCCGCCTTCGACGAGGGCGACTACGACCTGATCCTCCTCGACCTCATGCTGCCCGGCATGCCCGGCACCGAGGTCTGCCGCGAGATCCGCACCCGCTCCTCCGTCCCGATCATCATGGTCACCGCCAAGGACTCCGAAGTGGACATCGTCGTCGGCCTGGAGCTCGGCGCCGACGACTACGTCACCAAGCCCTACTCCACCCGCGAACTTCTCGCCCGCATCCGCGCCGTCCTCCGACGCCGCACCGAGGAGCCCGGTGAGGAGCGGATCGTCGTCGCCGGCCCCGTCCGCATGGACATCGAACGCCACACGGTCGAAGTCGACGGCGTCGAGACCCCGATGCCCCTCAAGGAGTTCGAGCTCCTCGAGATGCTCCTCCGCAACGCGGGCCGCGTCCTCACCCGCGGCCAGCTCATCGACCGCGTCTGGGGCAGCGACTACTTCGGCGACACGAAGACCCTCGACGTCCACGTCAAGCGCATCCGCTCGAAGATCGAGAAGACGCCGAAGGAGCCGGTGCTCCTGGTTACTGTCCGCGGCCTCGGCTACCGCTTCGACGCTTGATCGCGGGCGCTGGCGGGGCGATCTGCGGCGTTGTCGTCGGTTGCGATACCGCAGGTATCGCGTCCTCCTCCGCCTTGCAGCTCACCCCGCCAGGACCCGCGATCAACCCTGTGCTGGAGGGGTGAGGGGCGGGGCCGTCGCTGCGCGACGAGCCGTTGAGGGTGGGGCCGTCGCTGCGCGACGAGCCGTCGGGGGTGGGGGCGTCGCTGTGCGACGAGCCGAGCGGGGGCGTCGCTCAGGGCGTGGTGCTCGAGTGGTCGGCGGAGTCGGTGTATCGAGACGCGCGCAGCCGGACGTCGCGCGAATGGTGGTCGAGTGGCCGACGGAGTCGGCGGATCGTGACCTGCGGGGACGACGAAGGGCCGCTCACCGCGGTGGACGGCCCTCGAGGGCGGAGGGGGCTACTCCGCGGTGGGAGCGTCGACGCCGGGCTCGGCGGTCGGAGTGGGGAGCGCGGTCCGGGCGGGGTCGGCCGTCGGGGTGACGGTCGGCGTCGCGGAGGGCGCGGGGGTCAGCGTCGAGTAGGCCTCGAGGGCGTTCGTCAGGACGGGGACGAGGAGCTCCTTGCCCTGCTCGGAGCCGTACTGGAAGTAGACGGGGAGCAGGCCGCCGGGGATCGTGTCGATGTCATCCATCTGGACGGCCTCGGTGCTGTCGGGGCGGACCTCGGTACGGCCGGGGACGGCGTCGACGGTGTCGCTGGTGCGGCCCGCGGAGCCCTCGTACTGCACCTCGACGCTCAGCGCCTCATCGGTGGAGTTCACGAGCGTCACGATCAGGGTGCCGGCCTCGCCGTCGTCCGAGACGATCATCGCGTTGCGGATGGCGAGATCGCCGATCGTCGCGCCGACTCCGTCGCTCGGGTCGTAGATCTTGCGCGTCGCCTGCGGGGCGACGAGGTTGCAGCCGGCGGTAGCGAGGGCGACGCCGACCGCGAGAACGACGGATGCAGCGATACGCGCCTTCACAGGAACCTCCAGATCGTCGGCCCCGCTCGCCCCGGACAGGGCGACTTCACTGTGCACGAGCCGACACCAGGCTAGCGTAGCGAGCACCGCGGCTCCGCCCGTCCGGACTCCCGTCCCGCTCGGCGCGCATGGTAATCTGTCCGCCGCTGAAAGGACGTCGCATGCAGTTCGAGGTCGGAGAGACGGTCGTCTACCCCCATCACGGAGCCGCCACGATCGCCGAGGTGAAGACCCGGACGATCAAGGGCCAGGAGAAGACGTACCTGAAGCTCCGCGTCGCGCAGGGCGACCTCGTCATCGAGGTGCCCGCCGACAACGTCGACCTGGTCGGCGTCCGCGACGTGATCGGCCGCGAGGGCGTCGAGCGCGTGTTCGAGGTCCTGCGCGCCGAGGTCGTCGAGGAGCCGACCAACTGGTCGCGCCGCTACAAGGCCAACCTCGAGAAGCTCGGGTCCGGAGACGTCGTCAAGGTCTCCGAGGTCGTCCGCGACCTCACCCGCCGCGACCGCGACCGCGGCCTCTCAGCGGGGGAGAAGAGCATGCTCGCCAAGGCCCGCCAGATCCTCGTCTCCGAGCTCGCCCTGGCCGAGAAGACCGACGAGGACGCCGCCTCCGTGCTCCTCGACGGGGTCCTCGCATCCTGAACGGTCCGGCCGGCGCGCCGACCGCGGCCGTCGTCGTCGTCGCCGCCGGCAGCGGCACGAGGCTCGGCCGCGAGCGCCCCAAGGCCTACGTCGACTGCGCGGGGAGGACGATCCTCGAGCGCAGCCTGCGCACGGTGCTGCTGCTCGCGGAGCCGGTCCAGATCGTCGTCGTGGCTCCCGCCGCCCTCCTCGAGGAGACGGCCGCTCTCGCGCACGCCGCCGGCGCCCCGGACGGCTCCGTCAGCGTCGTCGCCGGAGGCGCCAGCCGCCAGGAGTCGGTCGCTCGGGGGCTCCGGGCGCTCGGCCCGACCGTCGAGACGGTGCTCGTGCACGACGCCGCCCGCGCCCTCACGCCCGTCGACCAGTTCGAGCGGGTGATCGCGGCGGTCCGGGAGACGGGCGGCGGAGTGATCCCGGGTCTGCCGGTCACCGACACGATCAAGCGCATCCGCGCCGACGGCGGGATCCTCGGCACGGTGGACCGCTCCGAGCTCGCCGCGGTGCAGACGCCGCAGGGCTTCCCGCGCGCGCTCCTCGACGAGGCCTACGCCTCGGCGGAGGAGGAGTTCACCGACGACGCGGCGCTCCTCGCCTCGCGCGGCGGTCCCTCGATCGTCGTCGCCGGCGACCCGCTCGCCTTCAAGATCACCACCCCCTGGGACCTGGCCCGCGCCGAGCAGGTGCTCGCACCGCCGCCCGCCGTCGTCGTGCCGCGCGTCGGCATCGGCACGGACGTGCACGCGTTCGACGACGCGTCGCCGCTCTGGCTCGCCGGGCTCCACTGGCCGGGGGAGCGGGGCCTGTCCGGGCACAGCGACGGCGACCCGGTCGCCCACGCGATCTGCGACGCGCTCCTGGCGGCGGCGGGTCTCGGCGACATCGGCTCCCGCTTCGGCACGACCGACCCGCGCTTCGCGGACGCCCACGGCGAGGTCTTCCTCCGCGCGACCCGCGAGCTGGTGGAGGCCGCCGGCTTCGCCGTCGGCAACGTCTCGGTGCAGCTCATCGGCAACCGCCCGAAGTTCTCGCCGCGGCGCGAAGAGGCGCAGAGGCTGCTCTCGGAGCTGCTCGGCGCACCGGTCAGCGTCGCCGCCACCACCTCGGACGCGCTGGGCTTCACCGGCCGGGGCGAGGGGGTCGCCGCGACCGCGACGGCACTCGTCCTGCCCACCCCCGCTGTCGCCCGGTAGTCCCCGGGCGGAGCCGCCGACCCGGCCGGGAGCGGTCCGCCCGGTAAACTCGCCCGCGTGACTCTGCGACTGCATGACTCGAAGGCCCAGGCCCTCGTCGATTTCGTCCCCCTCCGCGAGAACGAGGTCGGGATGTACGTCTGCGGGCCCACCGTGCAGTCCTCGCCCCACATCGGGCACCTGCGCTCCGCCCTCGCCTACGACCAGCTGCGACGCTGGCTGGCGTACCGCGGCTTCCAGGTCACCCTGGTGCGCAACGTCACCGACATCGACGACAAGATCCTCGCCATCGCCGAGGACGCGCGACGTCGGGTGCCCGAGGGCGCGCCGGTCGAGCAGTGGTGGGCCCTCGCCTACCGCGTGGAGCTCGAGTTCACCGCCGCGTACACGGCCCTCGGCATCCTCCCGCCGACCTACGAGCCGCGCGCGACCGCGAGCATCGCCGAGATGATCACGCTCATCCAGACCCTGATCGAGCGCGGTCACGCCTACCCGGCGCCCGACGACTCCGGCGACGTCTACTTCGACACGCGGTCCTGGCCGGACTACGGCTCACTCACCCACCAGCGCCTCGAGAGCATGGAGGCGGCGACCGACGCCGACCCGCGCGGCAAGCGCGACCCGCACGACTTCGCTCTCTGGAAGGGCGCCAAGCCGGAGGAGCCCGAGTCGGCCGCCTGGGCCTCGCCGTGGGGCGCCGGGCGCCCCGGCTGGCACATCGAGTGCTCCGCGATGTCGACGAAGTACCTCGGCACCCGGTTCGACATCCACGGCGGCGGGCTCGACCTGCGCTTCCCCCACCACGAGAACGAGCTCGCCCAGTCCAGCGCCGCCGGCCACGCCTTCGCCAGCTACTGGCTGCACAACGGCCTCGTGTCCGTCATCGGCCAGAAGATGAGCAAGTCGCTCGGCAACTCGGTGTTCGCCTCCGAGCTGCTCGAAGCGGCCCGCCCGCTCGTCGTCCGCTACTACCTCGGCTCGGCCCACTACCGCTCCACCCTCGAGTTCCACGACGGAGCCCTCGAGGAGGCCGAAGCGGCGCTGGAGCGGATCGAGGGCTTCCTCGAGCGCTCCCGCCGTCGGCTCGACGGCACGCGGTTCGCCGCGCTCGGCGAGCCGGTGGTCCCGGAGGAGTTCGCCGAGGCGATGGACGACGACCTGTCCGTCCCGCAGGCCATCGGCGTCCTTCACGAGACCGTGCGCGCCGGCAACGCCGCCCTCGACGCCGAGGACCTCGGCTCGGTCTCGGCCCTGCGCACCCAGGTGCTCGCGATGGCGGCCGTGCTCGGCATCGACCCGGAGGCGCCCGAATGGGCGCGCTCCGACGACGAACCCTCGTACCGCGCGCTCAGCGTGCTGGTCGACCGCCTGGTCGCCGAACGCCAGACCGCGCGCGAGCAGCGCGACTGGGCGAGCGCCGACCGCATCCGAACCGATCTCGCCGCGGCGGGAATCACGATCGAAGACACCCAGACGGGTGCGCATTGGAGTCTCGATGGCGAATAAGCCCGGCCGCCCCGGAGCGGTCCGAAAGAAGAGCAAGGGCAAGGCCGTCGGTTCCGGCGGTCAGGGCCGTCAGGCCCTCGAGGGCAAGAAGCCCACGCCCAAGGCCGAGGACCGGCCCTACCACCCCGCAGGCAAGGCGAAGCTGGCGCGTGAGCGCTTCGTCGCCGCCGGCGGCAAGGGGCGCCCCGGCGGAGCCCTCTCCGCGGCCGCCCGCGGACAGGGGCGCCCCGCTCCGTCACGCAAGCCCAAGAGCGGCGACGACTTCGAGATGGTGACGGGCCGGAACTCGGTCCTCGAGGCGCTGCGCGCCAGCATCCCGGCCACCACCCTCTACCTCGCGACCCGCATCGAGATGGACGACCGGGTCAAGGAGGCGCTCAAGATCGCCACCGCCCGCGGCCTTCCCGTGCTCGAGGTCATGCGACCGGAGCTCGACCGCCTCGCCGGCCCCGACTCCGTGCACCAGGGCCTCGTGCTGAAGGTGCCGCCCTACGAGTACGCCCACCCGAGCGACCTGCTCGAGCGCAGCGTCTCCCGCGGAGCGGTCCCCCTCCTCGTCGCCCTCGACGGCATCACCGACCCGCGCAACCTCGGAGCGATCATCCGCTCCGTCGCCGCGTTCGGCGGACAGGGCGTCATCGTCCCGCAGCGCCGCTCCGTGGGCCTCAACTCCGCCGCCTGGAAGACCTCCGCCGGAGCCGCCGCCCGCATCCCCGTCGCGATGGCGTCCAACCTCACCGCCATGATCAAGGACTTCAAGCGCGCAGGCGTCTTCGTCATCGGACTCGACGGCGACGGCGACGTGATGCTGCCCGGCCTGGAACTCGCCGACCGGCCGCTCCTCGTCGTCGTCGGCAGCGAGGGCAAGGGCCTCTCCCGCCTCGTCACCGAGCAGTGCGACGCCGTCGTCTCCATCCCGATCAGCTCCGCCACCGAATCCCTCAACGCCGGGATCGCGGCGTCGGTCGCGCTCTACGAGATCTCCAAACTCCGCTCCGCCTCCGAGTAGCGCGGGCACCGGCACGGCGATCTGCGGCGTTGTCGTCGGGCGCGATACCGCCGGTATCGCTTCCTCCTCCGCCTTGCAGCTCACCGCGCCGGCACCCGCGCTACGGGTCTGGATGTCGGAGGCGCCGCCTGCGGCGAGCGGAGCGGAGCGCCGCCTGCGGCGAGCGGACCGAGGGCGCCGCCTGCGGCGAGCGAGCCGGGGGGATGCGGAGAGGGCCCGTGCTGACGGCACGGGCCCTCTCGCGGCGGTGGGAGGGGTCAGACGTTCTTGGTCCAGTCGACGTCGGCGTCCTCGTCGGTGAGCTCGGCGTCGCCGGACTCGTCGAGGACGAGGTTCGGGAGGGTCAGCGCCTCGGTGGGAGGAGCGATGACCGTCGCCTCGTCGCGGCGATGACGCAGGATGTCGTTCACGTAGGCGGTGACCGCCTCCGCCAGGGGGACGTCGCGCGCCTGCTGCTGCGACATGAACCAGCGGTGCTCGAGCAGCTGGTGGAACATCTCGGCCGGCTCCAGGCGGCCCTTGAGATCACGGGGGATCGAGCGGATGACCGGCTCGAACACCTGCGCCAGCCACTCGTGCGCCACCATCTCCTCGTCCAGGCCCTGCTTGTCGTAGGTCGCCGTGTACGAGTCGAGGTCGTTGAGCAGGCGCCGCGCCTGGTTCTCCTGCGCGTCCAGCCCGGTGAGACGGAGCAGCCGCCGCTGGTGGTGGCCGGCGTCGACCACCTTCGGCTGGATGCGCACCGTCGACCCGGCCTCGTCGGTCTTGATCGCGAGCTCCTCGATGTCGAAGCCCAGCTCGTTCAGCCGGTTCACGCGGTCGTTGATCCGCCAGCGCTCCGACGTCGCGAACGACTCGGCACCGGTCAGCTCCTTCCAGAGGCTGCGGTACGCCGCGACGATGCCGTCGGAGACCGTGATCGGGTCGAGGTCGTCGTCGACGCGACCGCCGGCCTCGAGGTCGAGCAGCTCGCCGGCGATGTTGACGCGGGCGATCTCCAGATCGTTCTCGCGCTGGCCGTTCGAGAGGCCGCCCGAGTAGAGCTGCCCGGTCTCCGCATCGACCAGGTAGGCGGCGAAGGCGCCGGCATCGCGCCGGAAGAGAGTGTTCGAGAGCGAGACGTCGCCCCAGAAGAAGCCGATCACGTGCAGGCGGACCAGGAGGAGCGCCAGCGCGTCGACCAGACGGGTCGCCGTGTCCGGCCGCAGCGTCTGCGAGAAGAGCGCCCGGTAGGGGAGCGAGAACTTGAGGTGACGGGTGACCAGCACGGCGGGCAGGGCCTCGCCCTCGTCGTCGGTGCGGTTCGTGATCACCGCGCCCGGAACCACGCACGGCACGTCGAGGCGCTGCAGCGTCTTCAGCATCTCGTACTCGCGCCGCGACATCTCGGCGGTCGTCTCCTTGACGGCGACGACGTGACCGGAGAGGTGGGCGAAGCGGACCGTGTGCCGCGAGATGCCCTTCGGCAGGGCGGCGATGTACTCGTCGGGCCAGTCGTCGAGCCGCAGGTTCCACGGCAGGTCGAGCAGGGCCGGGTCGACGGTGGCCGAGGTGATGTTCAGGGAGCCGGACATGGTGCGCCGTTCGTGTCGCGTGTCGGACGGTGGGGGAGCCGCAGACGACGCTGCCGCCGCCCTGGAGGGGACGGCGGCAGCGTGCGGTGCAGGAGGAGGCTCAGGAGAGGCGCTCGCCCGACTCCGCGTCGAAGATGTGCACGCGGTGGTTCGCGGTCACGTACACGCGGTCGCCCGCGGTCGGGTGCACGCGGCCGTCGACGCGCGCGACGATGTCGGTGCGGCGGCCCTCGACCTCGGTGTGGCCGTAGAGGTAGCCGTCCGAGCCGAGCTCCTCGATGAGGTCGACCTCGATCGGCAGTCCGCCGGGCTGGGTCGAGACGGTGACGTCCTCGGGGCGCACGCCGAGCGTGACGACCTTCTGGCTCGTCTTCGCGAGCGCCTCGCGGGCGATCGGGAGGACGGTGTCGCCGAACTTGACGCCGCCGTCGGTGACGTCCGCGTGGAACAGGTTCATCGCGGGCGAGCCGATGAAGCCGGCCACGAAGACGTTGTTCGGGTTCTCGTACAGGTCGCGGGGCGAGCCGACCTGCTGGAGGAGGCCGTCCTTGAGGACGGCGATGCGGTCGCCCATGGTGAGCGCCTCGGTCTGGTCGTGGGTGACGTAGACCGTGGTGATGCCCAGGCGGCGCTGCAGCGTGCCGATCTGGGTGCGGGTGGACACGCGGAGCTTGGCGTCGAGGTTCGACAGCGGCTCGTCCATGAGGAAGACCTGGGGCTTGCGGACGATGGCGCGGCCCATCGCGACGCGCTGGCGCTGGCCACCGGAGAGCGCCTTCGGCTTGCGGTTCAGGTAGGGCTCGAGGTCGAGCATCTTCGCGGCCTCGAGGACCCGCGCGGCGCGCTCGTCCTTGTTGACGCCGGCGATCTTGAGCGCGAAGCCCATGTTCTCGGCGACCGACATGTGCGGGTACAGCGCGTAGTTCTGGAAGACCATCGCGATGTCGCGGTCCTTCGGCGGAACGTCCGTGACGTTGCGGTCGCCGATGAGGATGCGGCCCTCGTTGACCTCTTCGAGGCCGGCGAGCATGCGCAGCGAGGTGGACTTGCCGCAGCCGGAGGGGCCGACGAGGACGAGGAACTCGCCGTCGCCCACCTCGAGGTTGAGCTTGTCGACGGAGGCGCGAGTGGCCCCGGGGTAGACGCGGGACGCGTGGTCGAAAGTTACGGACGCCATTGTTCTTGCTCCTTCACCGGCAGGTACGTGCCGGACGATCCGAGTGAATGGAAGTGATGGTCATCATCGCGTGGGCGACTCCGACCAACCGTCACAGTATGCCACGGGGCCGACAGTCGTCGGTCGGGCACCGCGTATCCGTCGTTTGGAGGTTTCCCAGGGCTCGCGCGTAGGATTCCGGCGAGTCGCGCCCGGCGACCCCCTTCTTCCCCCTCTCTCATTCGGAGCGTTCTTGTCATGACCACCGGCGGAGCCAACGACCGTCTCTCGAAGAACCAGCGACGAGAGGCCGCCCGAGAGAAGGCGCGCCGCCTGCGCGAGCAGCAGAAGCGCCGCGACCGCGTGAGCCGCTTCGCCCTGCAGGGCGGGCTCGCCGCCGTCGTGATCGCGGTCGTCGTGATCGTGGTCTTCGCCGTCACCTCGAGCATCCGCCCCGCGGGCCCGGGCCCGGCGAACATGGCGAGCGACGGTGTCGTCATCGGCGAGAACATGGTCGCGCAGACGAGCGGCGCCGTCGCCGCCGACGGGACGCCCACCCCCAGCGCGCTCGACACCTCGGCCGGCACGGTCGACATCCGGGTCTACCTCGACTACCTCTGCCCCTACTGCGGCCAGTTCGAGAAGACCAACGGCGACCAGATCAAGGAGTGGGTGACCAGCGGTGCCGCGACGGTCGAGATCCACCCGATCGCCATCCTCACGACCCGCTCCAACGGCACCAAGTACTCGGAGCGCTCGGCCAACGCCGCCGCGTGCGTCGCGGACCGCTCGCCCGACTCGTTCTTCGACTTCAACTCCCTGCTGTTCGCCAATCAGCCGGCGGAGGGGACAGACGGACTCTCGGACGACCAGTTGAAGGACTACGCCTCGCAGGCCGGCGTCGAGGACACGGCGGCCGTGAACACCTGCATCGACGACCAGAGCTTCGTGAGCTGGGTCCGCGCCGCGACCGAGCGCGCCACCTCGGGTCCGCTGCCCGGCACGGACGTGCCCGCAGTCACGGGCACCCCGACCGTCCTGGTCAACGGCGAGGCGTACTCGGGCTCGCTGACCGACCCGGACGCCTTCAGCTCCTTCGTGCTCTCGGCCGCCGCCGACTCCTACTCGTCGGCGACTCCCGCGCCCACCTCCTCCGAGACCCCGGCGCCGAGCGACACGCCCGCCTCGACCGAGGCCCCCGCGTCGACCGAGACGCCCGCGTCGACCGAGACCCCCGCTCCCAGCGACGCCCCGGTCTCCACCGAGGCTCCGGCCTCCTCCGAGCCCACTCCGGCCGCCGCGGGCTGAGCCCCGGACGCGCAAGAACCCCGCGCATGCAGAAGGCCCCGACCGCACACAGCGGTCGGGGCCTTCTTCTCTCCTGAGCCGACGACGGGACTTGAACCCGTAACCGCCCGATTACAAGTCGGGTGCGCTACCAATTGCGCCACGTCGGCAGGTGCGCTCGCGCGCCCGGCCACCCTATCGCGGGCCCCGGATCCGCCCGGATCGGGGCCCGCCGCGTCTCACGGTTCGAGGATGCTGAGGTGCCGCTCGGCGGGAGCGGGACGCTTGGGGCCGCCGATCTTCCCGTCCGGACGGCCGACGTAGAGCCAGCCGAGCAGCTCCTCGCCCTTCTCGAGGCGATGCGCCTTCCGCACGGCCTTGTCGCGCGTGTAGGAGCCGGTGCGCCAGAAGACACCCCAGCCCGCCTCGTCGAGCAGCAGGCTCAGGAGGTGGGCGACGCCCGAGGCGACGGCCTCCTGCTCCCAGGCCGGCACCTTCGACTTCTTGACGCTGACCACGACGGCCAGCAGCAGGGAGGCGCGGTGCGTCTTCTCGATGTACTTCCGCGGGTCCTTCTTCGCCCCCGAGGCGACCGCGAAGCTGCGGCCGACCCGGTCGCGGGCGGCGCCGCGGATCTCGATGACCCGCCACGGGCGCAGCGAGCTGTGATCGGCGAGACGCGACGCCGCCGAGACGAACGCCGCGATCTCGTCGTGCCCCGGAGCCTCCGGCGTCACCTTCGAGCGCGATCGGCGCGCGAGGACGGCCTCGAGCACGGGGGAGGAGGACACGGTCACTCGCCCTCGGCCTGGAAGTTCAGGGCGATCGAGTTCATGCAGTAGCGGTCGCCGGTGGGCGTGCCGAAGCCGTCGGGGAAGACGTGTCCCAGGTGGGATCCGCAGTTCGCGCAGCGGACCTCGGTGCGGACCATGCCGAGGGTGCTGTCCTCGATCAGCTGGACCGCGTCCGGGTTCACGGACTCGTAGAAGCTCGGCCAGCCGCAGCCGGAGTCGAACTTGGTGCCGCTCTTGAAGAGCTCGGCGTTGCAGGCGGCACAGGTGTAGAGGCCGGAGCGGTGCTCGTCGAGCAGCTCGCCGGTCCACGGGCGCTCGGTGGCCGCTTCGCGCAGGACCGCGTACTGGTCGCGGTCGAGCTCCTCGCGCCACTCGGCGTCGGACTTGTTCACGGAATACGACGACATGGGTCTCCCTCGGAATCCTCGTCAGTGTACGGGGGCGGTCGCGCCCCTCCACCTGGTCCAACCCCCGGGACGACGGCTCCATTCCGCCTCCACGGGCTCTGGAGGAGACTCCCCGCCGGCACGCCGCGACGCGGTCACGAGCCGTTCGGAGCGCCTCCCCTGCGGTGGCGTCACGCCTGCCTACCCTGGGGGGATGAGCAGGACGACGGACCCGAGGCCGGGCACCGGTCTGTCCGAGCGCGAGCTGCGGGTGCTCGCCTTCGAGCGCGAGTGGACGGCCCGCTCCGGGGACAAGGACGACGCCATCCGCTCCCAGTTCGGACTGTCGGCCGCCCGCTATTATCAGGTGCTCAGCGCGTTGCTCGCCTCTCCGGCCGCCCTCGCGCACGACCCGATGCTCGTCACGCGGCTGCAGCGCATCCGCGACCAGCGCGCCGGCGCCCGCGCCTCGCGACGCCTCGGGCGCCTCGAGTAGACGAGCTGCTCGAGTCCACCAACGGAAGGCCGGCCGTACCCCCGATGTCGAACACGCACCCGAGAGACCGCTTCGACGAGGTCCCGGCGACGGAGGTGCGCGTCGGCGCCCACCGCCGGCCGCCGGCCCCTCACGCCCGCGCGGTCGCCCTCGCCTGGGCCGCGCTCGCCACCGGAGTCATCGTCCTGCTCGGCTTCATCGGGCTGCTGGTCATCGACGACCGGGTGCAGTTCACGGACGTCTTCACTCCGCCGACCGCGACCGTGGAGGCGACCCCGACCGCCGCCGCGACGCTCGATCCCGATCTCGCCGTCGCCGTCCTCAACGGCACCGCCACCGTCGGACTCGCCGCCAGCGCCGGCGACGCCCTGACGACGGCCGGATGGAGCGTCCCGACCGTCGCGAACGCGAACACCGAGGACATCGCCGCCACGACCGTCTACTACACCGACCCGGCGCTCGAGGGAGCGGCCCTCGGTCTCGTCGACTCGCTCGGAACGGGGACCGTCCTGCTCTCGCAGGACTTCGTCGAGACGGGCTCCGTCGTCGTGGTCCTGGGGGCCGATTACGCGTCCGAGCAGGGCTGATCGGGGCCCTCTGTTACGGGCACGTTTCCTCCGTGTTGAATCCCGGGCAACTCTTCCCCGCGAGGCCCTTTTCAGCCCCTCCCGGGGCCGATAGCCGGATTAGTATTCCTGACCAGGCACCAGCACATCGCTCGTGCCGCGGGCATCACAGCACTGGGGAGTACAGAGATGGCGAACGGAACCGTCAAGTGGTTCAACGCTGAGAAGGGCTACGGCTTCATCACGGTCGACGGCGGCGGACAGGACGTCTTCGTCCACTACTCCGCGATCGACATGTCGGGGTACAAGGTCCTCGAGGAGGGGCAGCAGGTCGCGTTCGAGGTCGGCACGGGGTCGAAGGGCCCCCAGGCCGAATCGGTCCGCCCGGCCTGACCGCCGAGCCTCCCGGGAGCCGTCGTCCGCCTCGTGCGGGCGGCGGCTCCTTCGTGTCGGAGCGCGTGCCGGTCGCTTGCACTCGTCCACCGCGAGTGCCAGAATCGACCTTGGCACTCGCTCCGGTCGAGTGCCAGCACAGACATTTCACGACGTCCGGGAGGGACGAGAAACACACATGGCCAAGATCATTGCTTTTGACGAAGAAGCCCGCCGCGGCCTCGAGCGTGGACTCAACACTCTGGCCGACGCGGTCAAGGTGACCCTCGGCCCGCGCGGCCGCAACGTCGTCCTCGAGAAGAAGTGGGGCGCTCCCACCATCACGAACGACGGCGTCTCCATCGCCAAGGAGATCGAGCTCGACGAGCCGTACGAGAAGATCGGCGCCGAGCTCGTCAAGGAGGTCGCCAAGAAGACCGACGACGTCGCCGGCGACGGAACCACCACCGCGACCGTCCTCGCTCAGGCGCTCGTCCGCGAGGGCCTGCGCAACGTCGCGGCCGGCGCCGACCCGATCAGCCTCAAGAAGGGCATCGAGAAGGCCGTCAAGGCCGTCACCGCCGAGCTCATCGCCGGCGCGAAGGCGATCGAGACCAAGGAGGAGATCGCGGCGACCGCCTCCATCTCCGCCGCGGACCCCGAGATCGGCGCGATCATCGCCGAGGCGATCGACAAGGTCGGCAAGGAGGGCGTCGTCACCGTCGAGGAGTCGAACACCTTCGGCACCGAGCTCGAGCTCACCGAGGGCATGCGCTTCGACAAGGGCTACCTGTCGCAGTACTTCGTGACCGACCCCGACCGTCAGGAGGCGGTGTTCGAGGACCCCTACATCCTCATCGTCAACTCCAAGGTCTCGAACATCAAGGACCTGCTCCCGGTCGTCGACAAGGTGATCCAGGCGGGCAAGCAGCTGCTGATCATCGCCGAGGACGTCGACGGCGAGGCGCTGGCGACCCTGGTCGTCAACAAGATCCGCGGCATCTTCAAGTCGGTCGCCGTCAAGGCCCCCGGCTTCGGCGACCGTCGCAAGGCGCAGCTCCAGGACATCGCGATCCTCACCGGCGGCCAGGTCATCTCCGAGGAGGTCGGCCTCAAGCTCGAGAACGTCACCCTCGACCTGCTCGGCTCGGCCCGCAAGGTCGTCATCACCAAGGACGAGACCACGATCGTCGAGGGTGCCGGCGACGCCGAGGCCATCGCCGGCCGCGTCGCGCAGATCCGCGGCGAGATCGAGAACACCGACAGCGACTACGACCGCGAGAAGCTCCAGGAGCGCCTCGCGAAGCTCGCTGGCGGCGTCGCGGTCATCAAGGCCGGAGCGGCGACCGAGGTCGAGCTCAAGGAGCGCAAGCACCGCATCGAGGACGCCGTCCGCAACGCGAAGGCCGCCGTCGAGGAGGGCATCGTCGCCGGTGGTGGCGTCGCCCTCATCCAGGCCGGCAAGCTCGCCTTCGAGAAGCTCGAGCTCGTCGGAGACGAGGCGACCGGCGCGAACATCGTCAAGGTCGCCATCGACGCCCCGCTCAAGCAGATCGCCCTCAACGCGGGCATGGAGCCCGGCGTCGTCGCTGCGAAGGTCCGCGAGCTGCCCACCGGACACGGCCTCAACGCCGCGACCGGCGAGTACGTCGACCTCATCGCCGCGGGCATCATCGACCCGGTCAAGGTCACGCGCTCCGCTCTGCAGAACGCGGCGTCGATCGCCGGTCTCTTCCTCACCACGGAGGCCGTCGTCGCCGACAAGCCCGAGAAGAACCCGGTCGCCGCGGGCGGCGACCCCACCGGAGGCATGGACTTCTAGTCCAGGCCCCCCATCACGCAGAAGGCGGTTCCCCTCCGGGGGAGCCGCCTTCGGCGTTTCCGGAAGCATCTGAGCGAGCAGCGGGGGACCCCACCGGCAGGCGGTCGTGGACCGGCCCCGCGACCACAACGGCGGTCCTCCTGCGGTGGCACCGCCCTCCGCGCCGCCTCGGTCTCCTCAGCGGACACCGGCACCGGAAGCGCGTGGAAGGCGCCGGTGCGGGTCGCGACGTCCGGGTCAAGGCGGAGAAGTCTTCGGCCGAACGGATGCGGACGGCGATCCCGCAGGATCCGGTGACGCGGCATCCGTCGAGCGTCGGGTCTCATCTCCAGCGGTCCGGGCGGGCTCGCCGCTCGGTGGTCCCCAAATGGAGAGAGTGAGCCGCGCGCGGCCGTGCACTCCGGGTGCGCGAGGTCACGGTCGCCCCGGGCGGATCGATCCGTGCCGCTCGCGGACGTCGACGGGAGAGCCCGGACCGAAGGGGCCCCCGAGGAAGGACGGACCGCGGTGCGGATCAGACCGAGGCGGGGGAGGTCTCGCCGTTCTGGCCGACCGTGAGCAGCGGCAGCGCGACGCGGAAGGTCGCGCCTCCGCCCGGCGTCTCGACGACGTCCACGCGGCCCTTGTGCGCGGCGACGATCGAGGACACGATCGCCAGTCCGAGGCCGCTGCCGCCGGTCTCGCGGGTCCGCGACGTGTCCGCGCGCCAGAAGCGCTGGAAGATCTTCTCGCGGATCTGCGGCGGGATGCCCTCGCCGTGGTCGATGACCTCCAGCAGGGCGAGGCGGCGGGAGCGGTCGACGGCGACGCCGATCTCGATCGGAGTGTCCTCGGGCGTGTAGCGGACGGCGTTGCCGATCAGGTTCGTCAGGACCTGGCGGATCTTGTTCTCCTCGGCCATCACCATCGCGGGCACGCCCGGCTCCTCGGGGGCGGTGGCGGTGCCGGCGGCGATCTCCTCGGCGTTGACCCGGCGCGGACGCCGGCGGAATCGGGCGAGCCTCGCTCCTGCCGCGGCGATCGGGCCGGTGAGCCCGGGGTTCGTCAGCTCCATGGTCTGAGTGGCGGAGGCGCCGGCCTCGTCGGGCTCGAGCGCGGGCGTCTCCACGGGGGTGTCGTCGCGGGTCTCGACGCCGAAGTCGCGGTCGGGCCAGGAGGCCATCGCGTCCATCGCGGCGTCGCGGGCGAGCGGCATCAGATCGACGGGCGCGAGTGCGAGAGGCTTCGTCTCGTCGAGGCGGGCGAGCTCGAGGAGGTCCTCGACCAGGCCGCCCATCCGGATCGCCTCCTTCTCGATGCGCTCCATCGCCTGGCCGACGGCCTCGGGCGTCTGCAGAGCGCCCATCCGGTACAGCTCGGCGTAGCCGCGGACGGAGACCAGCGGGGTGCGCAGCTCGTGGCTGGCGTCGCCGACGAAGCGGCGCATCTGGTCGATCGTGCGGGCGCGGTCGCGGAAGGCGGAGTCGATCCGCCCGAGCATCGCGTTCAGGGAGCGGTTGAGGCGTCCGACCTCGGTGTTGGGTGTCGTGCCGTCCAGGCGCTGGCTGAAGTCGCCGTCCGCGATGGCGGCAGCGGTCTGCTCGACCTCGCGCAGCGGGGCGAAGGTGGTGGTGACCAGCAGGCGGGTGAGGAGTGCGCCGATCACGACGATCGCGACTCCGAAGCCGAGGAAGATCGTGAGGTACGTCGTCATGATGACGTCGACGCTGCGGGTCGACACCGCGAGCAGGAGCGTCTGGTACTCGGTGCCCCTCGTGAACACCGTCGACATGACGTGGTACTCGACCTTGCCGTTGGAGCTCCAGATCTCCATCGGCTTGTCGCCGCCCTGCAGCGCCTGCTCGAGGGTGAAGGTCTGCGGGAAGGCGGGGTCGGCCGCGCCGGACGCGTTCGTGTTGTCGAGCGTGCCGTACTGGTCGTAGACGGCGCCGAAATCGGCCTTGGACTCGTCGATCGCGGCCAAGTCGTTGACGGAGAGGTCGCTCGCCGTCCGCTGGACCTGGTCGGCCAGCTGTGCGTCGAGCTGGGCGACGAGCTGCGGCTTCAGCATCGTCATCGTCCCGATCCCGGAGACGAGGAGTCCCAGCGTGAGCAGGAGGACCGTGACCGCGGTGATCTTCGTGCGCAACGAGATGGAGTTCCACCGCTCGGCCAGACCCTGGTGCATGGCGGTGGAACTCCCTCGGGATCGGCGGGCGCCGCGCCTCCGGCGGGAGGTGGCGCCGAGGTGGCGGAGGCTAGGCCTTCGCGACCTTCAGCATGTATCCGAATCCTCGCTTGGTCTGGATGAGCGATTCCTCCGAATGCGTGTCGAGCTTACGTCGCAGGTACGAGATGTAGGACTCGACGATGCCCGCATCGCCGTTGAAGTCGTACTCCCACACGTGGTCGAGGATCTGCGCCTTGCTGAGCACCCGGTTCGGGTTGAGCATCAGGTAGCGGAGCAACTTGAACTCGGTGGGGCTGAGCTCCACCGGCTCGTCGCCGACGAGGACCTCGTGCGTGTCCTGGTCCATGGTCAGCTCGCCGGCCCGGATGACCGCGTCCTCCTCGGCGTGCATGGTGCGGCGGAGGATCGCCTTGATGCGCGCGACGATCTCGTCGAGGCTGAACGGCTTCGTGACGTAGTCGTCACCGCCGACGGTGAGGCCCGTGATCTTGTCCTCGGTGTCGTCCTTCGCCGTGAGGAAGAGGATGGGGGAGGTGTACCCGGCCGAGCGGAGGCGCTTGGTCACGCCGAATCCGTTCATGTCCGGGAGCATCACGTCGAGGATGATCAGGTCCGGCTCCTCCTCGAGGACCGCCGAGATCGCCTGGGCCCCGTTGCCGACCGCACGCACGGCGAAGCCGGCGAAGCGGAGGCTCGTGGTGAGCAGGTCTCTGATGTTGGGCTCGTCGTCGACGATGAGAATGCGGGGTCCGTCCATGCAGGACAGTATCTGGCCGTCGGCTGTACGGAGTCTGGGAGTCGGTTGTCCGGGCGCTCGGTGCCGGCTCGGCGGCGGGGAACGCCGGATCGGAGGCGGTGCGGCAGGAGGAGAGCGCGTCCGATCAGGACTGCGCGCGGCGGCGCCGGACCCCCACGATGAGCATCGCGATCATCATGAGGAACGCGATGGGCAGGCCCACCAGCGGCACAGCGAAGACGAACTGCCAGAACGGGCCGGCGTACTCGCGGATCCCGAGCGCGGGGGCGACCAGGATCGCGAGGAACGCGAGGACCGTCACGACGATGATCGCGATGAACATGTAGGCGAGCGTGCGCTCCGCGCGTCCGACGCCCGCCGGCTCCTGTGGCTTCACCCGTCAAGGATAGGGCGGCCCCGGTCGACTAAACTGATGGCTGCTTCATTTCCAGGAGGGGTCTGCATGCCTACCGGCAAGGTCAAGTTCTACGACGAGGAGAAGGGCTTCGGCTTCATCAGCACTGATGACGGCCAGGAGGTCTTCCTGCACGCTTCCGCGCTGCCCTCCGGGACCGCGGTCAAGGCCGGCACCCGCCTCGAGTTCGGCATCGCCGACGGCAAGCGCGGGGCGCAGGCGCTCTCGGCGCGCGTCCTCGACGCCCCGCCGAGCCTGGTGAAGCTCAACCGGAAGTCCGCGGACGACATGTCCGTGATCGTAGAGGACACGGTCAAGCTGCTCGACGGGATCGGCGCCGGGCTCAAGCGCGGCCGCTACCCCGACAAGGCGCACGGGCGCACGATCGCGGCGCTCCTGCGCCGGGTTGCGGACGAGCTGGATGCCTGACGCCGACGGCACGACCGACGAGCAGGGCCCGGTCGAGGAGACCGTCGCCGCTCCGACCACGGAGGACGCTCGCGTGGAGCAGTCCCCGGAAGAGGGTGACTCCGGCGCCGAGCCGGACGCGACTCCCGCCGATTCTGACTCCTCCGCTGAGGACACGCGCGGAGCCGACGAGGAGATCGACGCTGACCAGGCGGCTCCTGTCGACGAGGCTCCCTCCGGCGAGGGTGAGAGCGACGCGGCCCTCCCGGTGACCGAGGCTTCTGCCGAGGACTCCGCCTCTGCGGAGGAGACTCTTCCGGCCGACGACGTCGCCGCGGAGGCGGGAGTCTCCGGCTCGGGCACGGCTTCTGCTGCAGTGCCGGCTCCTGCTGAGGACGCGGCCACTGCTGACGATGCGGTTCCTGCTGACGATGCGGGAACATCTGAGGACTCGGCTCCTGCTCAGGACATGGCTCCTGCTGACGACTCGGCTCCTGCTGAGGATGCGACTTCTGCGGAGGATTCCGGCCCCGTCGCCGACGACCGTTCCGAGGCCGACGACGACGCTTCCCCGGGGGAGGCGGACGAGGCCACCGGGGACGAGGCTCCCGAGCCCGTCTACGAGGCGGACACCGTGCTCGCGGGGTCTCTCGATGTCGCTCGCGCCGCGCTCGCCGAGATCGCCCCCGAGGGGACGATCGGCGAGCTGGTCACGACTCTGGCGCAGGGCGAGCACGTCGTGTCGCTGCAGTTCGCGAACCTCATGCGCGGCTACCCGGGTTGGCTGTGGACGGCGACGCTGTCCCGGATCGACGAGACCGAGGACGTGAACGTCCTGGAGGTCGAGCTGCTGCCGGGCGAGGGCGCGGTCCTCGCTCCGGACTGGGTGCCGTGGTCCGTGCGTCTCGCCGACTACCAGACCGCGCAGGACGCGCTCGGCGAGGAGGTCGAGAACGCGGACGACGACGAGCTCGAGGACGCCGAGGAAGACGACCTCGACGACGAGTCGGACGACGACTCCGACGAGGACGAGGGCGACTCGGACGACGACGACGATCCGGTCGACGACGACGACGACTCGGACGACGATTCCGACGGCGACGACTCGGACGACGAGGACTCGGACGACTCCGACGACGACGACCCGGACGACGACTCGGACGACGAGGACTCCGACGACGTCGAGCCCGAGCCCGCTCCCGCCCCCGCCCCGACGACCCGTCGCCGTCGACGTCGCCGCTGATCCGGTCCGGCGCCGCCCGATGAGCATCGACTCCGACACCCGCATCGCTTATCCCGACGGCGCCGTGCGCTCCTCCGGGCGCGTACAGCACGTGGGCCGGCTGCAGGACGGCCGCTGGGCGGTCGTCCTCGATGCGACCTCCGCTCACCCCGTCGACCCGACCTGGCCCGACCAGGGGCCCGACCGCGGTGCGCTGGTCGTGGCGGGGGAGCGGCTTCCCCTCATCGACTGCCTCATCGGGGCGTGGCAGGGCGGCGAGCTGCACGTCGGCGAGCGGCTCCCGGCGCGGCTCGGTACTCCGGAGTGGAGCTTCGTCGTCGTCCACATCGTCGACGACGCCTCCTCACTCCACGTGGACGACGAGGTCGACGTCGAGGTCGAGCAGGAGCACCGGCACGAGCTCTCCCGCGGGCACACCGCCTGCCACCTCGCCTCCCTCGCCCTCAACGCCGCTCTGGCCTCGTTCTGGTCGAAGCCGGCACGCACCGACGCCCTGGGCAGCCCCGACTTCGACCAGGCCGCGATCCAGACCTCGCGGATCCGCGAGTCCGGCTCCACCGACGTCTACCGCCTCGGCAAGTCCCTCCGACGCAGCGGGATGGACACCGCCCGCCTGCTGGCGGAGATCCTCGAGGTGCAGGAGCGGGTGAACGCCCTTCTCGCCGAGTGGATCGCCTCGGACGCGGAGGTGCGCATCGAGCGCGACGACGACCTCCTCAGCACGCGGCGGACATGGCGCTGCACCCTCCCCGCGGGGGACGCCGCGATCGCGTGCGGCGGCACCCACATCGTGCGCCTCGGCGAGTTCGCCGGCCTGCGCGTCCGTCTCGAGCCGGAGGCCGACGGCACCGGGCTCCGGATGGAGACCGACGCGGTCTAGCGGCGGTTGCGGCTGTAGAACAGCCCGATCGTGCCGAGGACCAGTCCGATCACGACGGTCGACAGGACGACCGGCTCGATGACGGCTCCGACGGCCGTCGCCACGAGCACGGCCACGAGCGCGACCGCCCAGACGACGCACCCGACCAGCAGAGCCGTCGCGTCGTCGCTCGCGTAGGGCGGCGGCGCGGGCCGCCGCTCCTCCTCGCGCAGCCACAGCCGCATGGCGTGCCTCAGACCGCCAGGCGCTCGAGGACGTGGTCGATGCAGCCGAGCAGCGAGCGGACGTCGTCCGGCTCGATCGCGACGAACGTCGCCACGCGCAGCTGGTTGCGGCCGAGCTTGCGGTACGGCTCCGTGTCGACGATCCCGTTCGCGCGGAGGATCTTCGCGACGAGAGCGGCATCGACGGAGGCGTCGAAGTCGACGGTCGCGACGACCTGGGAGCGGTGCTCGGGCACCTCGACGAACGGGGTGGCGAGGCTCGAGGCCTCGGCCCAGTCGTAGATCGCGGAGGAGGACTCGGCCGTGCGCGCCGACGCCCAGGCCAGGCCGCCCGAGGCGTTCATCCACTCGAGCTGCGACTCCATCAGCAGGAGGGTCGAGAGCGCCGGAGTGTTCAGCGTCTGGTTCAGGCGCGAGTTGTCGACGGCGTTCTTGAGGCTGAGGAACTCGGGGATGTAGCGGCCGCTCGCCGCGATGCGCTCGATCCGCTCGATCGCGGCGGGGGAGAAGAGGCCGAACCAGAGTCCGCCGTCGGAGGCGAAGTTCTTCTGCGGGGCGAAGTAGTAGACGTCGGCCTCGGCGATGTCGACGTCGATGCCGCCCGCCGCGCTGGTGGCGTCGATGACGGTGAGCGCGCCCTCGTCGCCGCGGACCCGGCGGACCGGGGCCATCACTCCGGTGCTCGTCTCGTTGTGGGGCCACGCGTACACGTCGATCCCCTCGACGATCTCGACCTCGCTCCGGGACCCCGCGGGGGCGGAGACGACGTGGGCCGGCTCGAGGAACGGCGCGGAGGCGGCGGCCGCGAACTTCTGGCCGAACTCGCCGAACGTGAGGTTCTCGGCGCGGCGCTCGATGAGGGAGAAGGCCGCGGCGTCCCAGAAGGCGGTCGAGCCGCCGTTGCCCAACAGGACCTCGTAGCCGTCGGGGATGCGGAACAGCGTGGCGAGGTGCTCGCGCACGCGCCCGACGAGGTCCTTGACGGGCGCCTGGCGGTGCGAGGTCCCGAGGAGGTGCGCGCCCTGCGTCGCGAGGTGGGCGAGCTGGTCGTGCCGCACCTTGGACGGGCCGCAGCCGAACCGTCCGTCGTGGGGGAGAAGCTCGCGAGGAATGGTGAGGTCCGGCATGCGTTAATACTAGGGTTCCCGGCCCGCACCCCTCCTCCGAGCGACGGAGGCCTGCGTCGCGCCGCAGCGCCGATGCTGCGTCGTGGCGACCACTAGGGTGGAGCGCGCCGAGACGGGAAGGCTGAGATGACGGATCTGATCGACACCACCGAGATGTACCTGCGCACCATCCTCGAGCTCGAGGAGGAGAACATCATCCCGCTGCGCGCGCGCATCTCGGAGCGGCTCAGCCACTCCGGGCCGACCGTGTCGCAGACCGTCGGTCGCATGGAGCGCGACGGCCTCGTCGTCGTCTCGGGCGACCGCCACCTCGAGCTCACCTCCGACGGCCGCCGCAAGGCGATCCACGTCATGCGCAAGCACCGCCTCGCCGAGCGGCTCCTCCACGACGTCATCAAGCTCGACTGGGAGTTCGTGCACGAGGAGGCCTGCCGCTGGGAGCACGTGATGAGCGAGCAGGTCGAGCGCCGTCTCCTCGAGATGCTCGACCACCCGACGGAGTCGCCCTACGGGAACCCGATCCCGGGCCTGGACGAGCTCGGCGACACCCCCGCCTCCCGCTTCGCCGACGGCGTCATCAGCCTGCCGCGCTTCGTCGCCGGGTCGAGCGAGCCCCGCCGCGGCGTCGTCCGACGCCTCGGCGAGCCGGCGCAGGTCGATCCGGAGCTCCTCCTCCAGCTCAAGCAGGCCGGGGTCGTCCCCGGTGCCGAGGGCGAGTTCTCGGCCCTCAACGGCTACGTGCTCGCTCGCATCGACGGAGCCGAGGCGGGCATCGAGCTGCCCAACGAGGTCGCGGCGCACATCTTCCTCGTCGTCTGACCCGCGCCTCCCTGGGAGCGGCCCGTACGGGCCCTTACCGCATCCGGTGACCGGAGGCGAACGGGAGAGCGGTCTCTTCCCGCCGAGAAGGTGACAAATCGGTAACGGTCGCTTACGCTCTGTGGAGCCCTGCGGCCGAGCCTCGGTCCCAGGGCGCGGGATCCGACGCCCCCACACCCGTCTCGGATCCTGTGCACACCGATGCTTCGTGCATGAGACGGGACAGCTGCCTGGGCTGAGGGGACGTCGGAGGATCTCCCCCTTGCCCCAGAACCCCCTCACCCCGAACGAGGACGCCGGCTCACCCGACCGGTTCCGCTCCAACCACCCCGACCGCTCCGGCGACGCGACCTTCGAGAACCGGCCCCCGGTCATCCGCGCCCGGATCCACGGGGACGCACCCGTCTCCCGTCGCGCCGTTCCCGCAGCTCCTGCCCGCCGCGCGGACATCACCGACTTCGTGCCGTCGCCGGCCGGGACCCCGCGCAAGCGCAGGGGCCGTGTCGTCGGCAAGGTCGCGATGGTCGGCTTCGCCGGCGCGCTGGTCGCGACGATGGCCCTCCCCGCCTACGCCTTCACTCCGGGCAGCCAGGACGACGGCCTGTTCGCGGCATCGCGAGCCGACCTCCTCCGCCAGGGCTCCGCGCAGACCGTCGCCGTCGACGGCGGAGTGGTGCAGGCCGCGATCGCCCGAGACGGCTTCTCGGCCGAGGCGGCGCCCCCGCCGCCCGCACCGGAGCCCGAGCCCGTCGTGGTCGCCGAGCCCGTTGTCGACACGAGCGACGTCGCCGAGGCGCGCGCCGAGACCGCCGAGGAGTTCAACTCCTACTCCGGCGCCTCGGCCAGCGAGATCGCGGCCGCCGCCCCGACCACCAGCTACAGCCTCTCGGCGGTGTTCGACACCGCGATGCAGTACCAGGGCGTGCCCTACGTCTTCGGCGGAGCCGACCCGAGCGGCTTCGACTGCTCCGGCTTCGTGATGTACGTCTTCGCGCAGTACGGCATCTCGATGCCGCACTCGGCCGCGGGCCAGGGCACCATGGGCACCCCCGTCTCGCTCGCCGACGCGCAGCCCGGCGACCTCGTCATCATGGACGGCCACGACGGCTTCTACGCCGGCAACGGCAACATCCTGCACGCACCCTACGAGGGCGCGAGCGTCCGCGTGCAGCCGCTGTGGACCTCCGACTACCGGATCGTGCGCATCAACGGCTGACCCGGTCGATCCGCTCGAGAGCCCGTCCCCTCCTGGAGGGGGCGGGCTCTCGTCGTCCCGCCGTGTGAACGCCGCGTGACGAATCCGGACCGACCCCTGGTGTTCCGGGCGTGAAGGGTTAACCTGAACCTCAGTTCGCTCGCGTGGCGAGCGGATCGATTCGTCGAGGGACGGAGTGCCGGGATGGCCGAGCGGAGCGGGCGCCACAGCGTGGGGCTGCGCTCGCGCGTGCGGCCGGCCGATTCGATACGCGCGCGGGTCCTCACCGCGGCGGTGCACTCCTCCGACACGCGGATACGACTCCACGTCATCGCGCGGCACTCCGCCGCGGCCTCGCAGGGCGCCGTCATCACGACGGCGCCCTTGCTCGTGGTCGCGGCGCCTTCGCGCGACGGCGTGCGACAGCACGGAGGTCACTGATGCGCACTCTGGTTCTCAACGCCGGCTACGAGCCGCTCGCGGTGGTGTCGTTCAAGCGGGCCCTGGTCCTGCTGATGACGGAGAAGGCGACCGTGATCGCCGCGGACGAGGGCAATCCGGTGCACAGCGCGCACGGCGACCACGTGCGGCCCTCGGTGATCGTGCTGACCCGGTACGTGCGCATCCCGAGCGGCCGGAGTGTGCCGGTATCGCGCCGGGGCGTGCTCCGCCGGGACAACCACCGCTGCGGATACTGCGGTCAGCACGCGGCGACGATCGACCACATCCAGCCCAAGTCGCGCGGGGGCCGGGACACGTGGGAGAACCTCGTCGCCTGCTGCCAGCGCTGCAACAACGTCAAGAGCGACCGCACCCCGCACGAGATGGGATGGCGTCTGCGCACCGTCCCCCGGATGCCGCGCGCCGGCTCCTGGCTCGTGCGCGGCGCGGAGCGGACGCAGCCCGACTGGGACGACTACCTGGCTCCCGCCGCCTGACGGGCCGCGGTCGCGCCGCTGGCGGCGTTGTCGTCGGGCGCGATACCGCCGGTATCGCTTCCTCCTCCGCCTTGCCAGCGACACGACCGCGACCCGTCAGGAGAGGGGCGTCGGGTGCGGCCCAGCGTTACTCGTTGTCGTTGCCGGTGTTGGCGCTGGCGTTGCCGGAGCGCTCGCCGGCCCAGGTCCAGTTCGCGACCTCGGGGATGTCCTCGCCGTGCTCGCGGGTGTAGGCGCGGGCGCGGATGCGGGCGTCCTGCATCTCCTGGCGGAGACCGGCGGCGCGGGCGCCGAGGCCGGGGGTCCGGTCGATGACGTCGATCACCAGCGAGTAGCGGTCGAGGTCGTTGAGCATCACCATGTCGAAGGGAGTGGTGGTGGTGCCGTTCTCCTTGTACCCGCGCACATGCAGGTTGCCGTGGCCGGTCCGCTTGTAGGTCAGGCGGTGGATGAGCCACGGATAGCCGTGGTACGCGAACACGATCGGGCGGTCGGGGGTGAAGACCGCATCGAACTCGCGGTCGGAGAGGCCGTGCGGGTGCTCCGACTCCGACATCAGGCGCATCAGATCGACCACGTTGACCGTGCGGATCGCGAGGTCCGGCAGCTTCTCGCGGAGGATGCTCACCGCCGCGAGGGTCTCGAGGGTCGGGACGTCGCCCGCGCAGGCGAGCACGACGTCCGGGGACTCGCCCTGCCGCTCGCTGCTCGCCCACTCCAGGATGCCGAGTCCGCGCGTGCAGTGGGCGACCGCCTCCGCCATCGTGAGCCACTGGGGCGAGGGCTGCTTCCCGGCGACGACCACGTTAACGTAGTCGACGCTCCGGAGGCAGTGGTCGTAGGTCGAGAGGAGCGTGTTCGCGTCGAAGGGCAGGTAGACGCGCACGACCTCGGGCTTCTTGTTGACGACGTGGTCGATGAAGCCCGGGTCCTGGTGGCTGAAGCCGTTGTGGTCCTGGCGCCAGACGTGGCTCGAGAGCAGGTAGTTGAGGCTCGCGATCGGGCGGCGCCACTCGATGTCGCGGGTGCCGTCCAGCCACTTCGCGTGCTGGTTGAACATCGAGTCGATGATGTGGATGAAAGCCTCGTAGCAGGTGAAGAGCCCGTGGCGGCCGGTGAGCAGGTAGCCCTCCAGCCAGCCCTGGCACTGGTGCTCCGAGAGCACCTCCATGACCCGCCCGGCGCGAGCCAGGTGGTCGTCGAGGGGGCTGAGCTCGGCGTCCCACTGCTTGTCGGTGGCGGCGTAGACGGACTGCAGCCGGTTGCTCGCGACCTCGTCCGGCCCGAAGAGGCGGAAGTTGGTCGGGTTGGCGCGGATGACGTCGGCGAGCCATTCGCCGAGCACCTTCGTCGCCTCCGCGACGGTGCCACCCGGCTGCTCCACGACGACCTCGTAGCGGCGGAAGTCGGGCAGGTCGAGGGGCTGCCGCAGCAGCCCGCCGTTCGCGTGCGGGGTCGCGCTCATCCGCAGCTCGCCCTCGGGGGCCAGCGAGCGGACGCGGTCGACCACGCCGCCCTCCTCGGTGAAGAGCTCCTCGGGCCGGTAGGAGCGGAGCCAGTCCTCGAGGAGCCGGGTGTGCGCCTCCGTGTCGCGCGCGTTGGGCAGCGGGACCTGGTGCGAGCGGTAGGTGCCCTCCACCTGGACGCCGTCGATCTCGGTCGGACAGGTCCAGCCCTTCGGGGTCTTCAGCACGATCATCGGCCAGGCCGGGCGTGAGAGGTCGCCGGCGGCGGCGCGCTCCTTGATCGCCGCGATGCGGTCGAGCACCGTGTCCAGGACGTCGGCGAACCGCTCGTGCACGCGCATCGGGTCCTCGCCGTCGAAGCCGCCCTCGACGAGGAACGGCTCGTGGCCGTACCCGCGGAGGAGGCTGTCGAGCTCCTCCTGCGGGATGCGGGCGAGGACGGTCGGGTTCGCGATCTTCCAGCCGTTGAGGTGCAGGATCGGCAGGACGACGCCGTCGGTGAGCGGGTTCACGAACTTGTTGGAGTGCCAGCTGGTGGCGAGCGGGCCGGTCTCGGCCTCGCCGTCGCCGACGACCGCCGCGACCAGGAGGTCCGGGTTGTCGAAGGCCGCTCCGTACGCGTGGCTCAGCGCGTAGCCGAGCTCTCCGCCCTCGTGGATGCTGCCCGGAGTCTCGGGGGCGGCGTGGCTGGGGATGCCCCCGGGAAAGCTGAACTGGCGGAAGAGGCGGCGCAGCCCCTCCTCCGACTCGTCGATGTGCGAGTAGATCTCGCTGTAGGTGCCGTCGAGGTAGGCGTTGGCGACCATGCCCGGTCCGCCGTGGCCGGGGCCGGTGATGTAGAGGGTCGGCTGGCGGCGCTCGCGGATCGCGCGGTTCAGGTGCGCGTAGATCAGGTTGAGGCCGGGGGTGGTGCCCCAGTGGCCGAGCAGGCGGGGCTTGATGTCCTCGCGGCTCAGCGGGGTCTTCAGGAGCGGGTTCGCGAGCAGGTAGATCTGCCCGACCGCGAGGTAGTTCGCGGCGCGCCACCAGGCGTCGACCGTGTCGAGAGTGTCCTGGGTCAGCTCGGCGTCGGCGGGTCGCGCGATCCAGCTGTGCTCGGGGACGGGCAGGAGAGACGGAGCGGGGGAGTCGGCCATGTGCCCACGCTGGCATCCGGACGCCCGGGGCGGAAGGGCCTTGCAGGCCCGGCTCCGGAGGAGGTCAGCCGCGCGGCGTCGCCCGGCGGAGGACCAGCGAGCCCACCGCCGTCAGGAGCGCGGCGGGGACGAGGAGCAGAGCGGCGGCTCCGGCGGTGCCCGCGCTCTCGAGGACGTCCACCACGACCGGCCGGCCCCCGGCGAGAGCGACGACGACGACCACCGCGAGTGCCACCGCTCCGAGGGCGAGGAGGAAGGCCGTCACCCCGCGCTCCCGCCAGCGGAGGAAGACCGCTCCCGCTGCTCCCCCGAGGGCGAAGGCGGCGAGGAGGGAGCAGAGCAGGACGACGAAGCGCTCGTGCCACGGACCGTCGAGGGGGGAGGCGAGGAAGAGCGCGCCACCCAGCCCCCAGCCCCCGGTCGCCTCCTCGATCGCCCCGAGGGCCACGACGATCGCCGCCCAGAGCACCGACAGGGCCGCGAAGGCGAGGGCGCTGCCGAGGACGTGGTCGCGTCGGGTCGCTCCGTAGCTCAGCGCCAGCCCGAAGGTGGCGGTCGTGGCCTGGATGGAGCCGATGAAGAGGAAGACGACGATCAGCATCCCCGGCCCCACGAGGAGGATGCCCGAGTCGCCGCCGCCCCGCTCGGCCCCGATCCCGCGGAGGACGAGCCACCAGATCACGAGGTTGCCGGCGAGGACGGCGAGCAGGACGAGCAGCGGCCAGCCGAGGACCGTCCCGGGGTGGGCGAGGTGGAGCCTCAGGACGGAGAGGATCCTCCGCGGGGAGGCGGAGTGGCGGGCGGGGGCGGTCATGGTCGGTCCTCTCGGATCGGTGGCGGTGGTGTCAGCTGCTGCGCGGGGTGGCGCGGCGGAGGATCGCCCAGCCCGCGACTCCGGCGATCGCGGTCGGGATGAGCGAGAGGGCGTAGCCGCCCGCGTATCCGACGCTGCCGAAGAAGGAGCCGACGGCGGGCCAGTTCTCGGTGAGCGTGAGGAGGGTGATCACGGCCAGCAGGAGGGCGCCGAGGATCCCGAAGAAGAGCAGCATCCCGCGCTGGCGCCAGCGCACGTAGACCGCCGCCGTCGCCGCTCCGATGAAGAAGAAGAAGAGCAGGGCGCAGAGCACCGCGACGGCCTGCTCGCCCACGGAATCCCCGCCGAAGTAGATCGAGCGGAAGAAGCTGCCGCCGAAGCCCCAGCCGTCGGTCGCCCGCTCCACGATCCCGAGGACCACGAAGACGCCGGTGTAGAAGACCGAGAGGGCGACGAAGGTGAGGGCCGTGCCGAGGGAGAAGTCGCGGCGGGTGGCGCCGTAGCCGAGGGCGAGGCCGAAGGTGACGTTCACCGACTGGACGGCCACGACCATCATGTAGACGAAGAGGAAGAAGGACGCGCCGGAGTAGGTCATCCCCTCCTGCGCCTCGAGGCGCTCGCCGGAGTCGAGCCCGCGGAGGATCAGCCACCAGACGACCAGGTTGCCCGACAGGATGACGGCCGTGATGATCAGCGGCGTGTAGAGGATGGTGGCGGGGTTCGCGAAGTGCAGGCGGACGATGCTGCCGAGGCGGCCGGCGGCGGTGTCGTGGCGCGCGGGGGCGCCGGTGAGGGCGGTCATTCCGAGGCCTTCCCGGTGGTGAGCTGGACGACGAGCTGCTGGAGGGGGACGGACTCGAGCTCGAGCCCGTGGCGGGCGGCGGAGGCGCGGCCGGCGTCGTCGAGCCGGGGGAGCGTGGCCGAGGCGCGGCTGCCGAGAGCGGAGCGGGCGATGACCTCGCGTCCGGCGGTGAACGACTCGACGGCCTGCCGGGGTCCGATGACGGTCGCCGCAGCCCCGCGCAGCTCCTCCGCGTCGCTGTCCACGACGAGGCGGCCCCGATCGATGACGAGGACGTGCTCGAGCAGACTGCTGACCTCGTCGATGAGGTGGGTGGAGAGGACGACCGTGCGCGGGTGCTCGGCGAAGTCCTGGAGGAGGCGGTCGTAGAACAGCTGCCGGGCGACGGCGTCCAGCCCCAGGTACGGCTCGTCGAAGAACGTGAGCGGGGCGCGGGAGGCCAGGCCGACGATCACTCCGATCGCCGAGAGCTGTCCGCGGGAGAGCTTCTTGATCTTGCGGTCGACCGGGAGGCGGAAGTCCTCGACGAGCTCGCGGGCGAACGCCTCGTCCCAGCCGTCGAAGAACCAGGGGGCGCTGCGCAGGACGTGCTTCACCTTGAAGTCGTCCGGGTACTTCTGGCTCTCCTTGATGAAGCAGGTGCGGGAGAGGACGGCGGCGTTCTCCACCGGCGACTGCCCGAAGACGCGGATCTCGCCCGAGCTGGCGAACTCCTGGCCGGTGAGCAGCGACATCAGCGTCGTCTTGCCCGCGCCGTTGCGGCCGAGGAGGCCGTGGATGCGGTTCTCCTCCAGCGCGAAGCCGATGCCGTCGACGGCGCGCATGCGTCCGTAGTGCTTGGTGAGGTCGTGGACCTCGATGACCGCGCTCATCGCGATCCCCCTTCTGTGATCATGTCGGCGAGCTGCTCGGTGCTGAGGCCGAGCTTGGCGGCCTCGGCGAGCAGCGGAGCGACGAACTGGTCGCGGAACTGCGTGCGGCGCTTCTCGACCAGCCGGTCGCGCGCCCCCTCGGCGACGAACATGCCGATCCCCCTCTTCTTGTAGAGCACCCCGTCGTCGACGAGCAGGTTCACGCCCTTGCCGGCGGTGGCCGGATTGATGCGGTGGAACGCGGCGAACTCGTTGGTCGACGGGACCTGCGACTCCTCCGGCAGTGCGCCGTCGATGATGTCGTTCTCGATCTGCTCGGCGATCTGCAGGAAGAGCGGGCGGGAGTCGTCCACGCGGGCTCCTTCGGTGCTGGGTTGGGTGGTTAGTTGGTGTTGTAACTAACCATGGAGGCGGGAGGCCTTCGTGTCAAGAGGGGTGTGCCGCGCAGTCGCCGCGACGAGGGCGTGGCGTGCTTCGCTGGCGTTGTGGTGGGGCCCTGTCGTCGCTTCGCGGGGGGCGGGGCACGGCGGGTACACTGGCTCGGCCAGCCTCTGTAGCTCAATGGAAGAGCGACTCCGTCCTAAGGAGCAGGTTGGGGGTTCGAGTCCCTCCAGGGGCACCAAAGTGTCGTTACTAAAACCCTTGCCGCAGAAAATCGGCGCGTTCGCGCCGTCGCCGGCCTCCAAGAGGCTGGTAAGAGTCCGAGCACCACTCCTAGGAGTGGTGCTTTTTTCGTGCGCGCTCGCCTGGACCACTTGCGACGTGATCGTTGCGAACGGCTCGTTCAGTTCTGCCGTGATCGTCTCGTCCGTGTGCACGAGGACCCGCTCGAAGAAGACCTGGTTGAAAAGACGCCTGATGTGATCGGGAGCGCGTTCGTACTGGGTGGCGCACTCCATGGTGACGTCGAGGGCGAGCTGGATGGCGTGCTCGACGTCCGCGACGTCCTGAGTGAGGCGTGCTTCGGCGCGCTCGGCGATCGTCCGCTCTGTGCGGATGCGGTCTTGCTCGTACTTGAAGAGGTCGAGGGGGATCGCGTCTGCGTAGTGCGCCTGGAGGAGGCGAAGCTGTTCGCGTTCGAGCCGCTCCAGATCGGTCCTGATCTGCGCGCGTTGCCGCTCGGAATCGCCGCGAGTGGCCACGAGCTCGTCATGAAACAGCCGCTCAAGGTCGTCTCGGGCGATGCGGTCGAGCCGGAGACGCTTCTGGTACTCCTCGACGATCTTCTCCTCTACGACGTGGATGAGGACCGCTTTCTGCGTGCAGTCGTTCCGTTTCGCCTGACGCGCGGAGCAGTAGAAGTAGGGGTAGATCTCGCCCGACTTCGACCGCGTCATCTGCACGATCAGGCGGTTGTGACAGTTCCCGCAGTACACCGTGCTCTTGAGGTAGTGGTCGTGTCGACGTCGGCGCTCGCCGGAGCGGCGCGCTTGCAGTGCGTCCTGCACCTTGTCCCACGTCTCCTGGTCGATCAGGGGCTCGTGCTTGCCGGCGTAGGTCGCTCCGGCGAAAGAGACGAGGCCGAGATAGTAGGGGTTGGTCAGAATCTTGTGGAGATCGGTATCGGTGAGGGCCCGGGAGGGAACTTGCGGGGTCCGCCGCGTGGTGAGCCCGCGCTGAGCGAGCTCAAGCGCGAGCTGGGACAGGCTGACGTTGGGCTCGGTGTAGCGGTGGAAGGCCCAGGAGATGAGCGGAGCGCGGTCAGCGTCTGGGCGAACCGTGCGGCTTTCGCGGCCGTCGCTGTCGAACTCGCGAACGTTGAGGTACCCGAGCGGTGCCCGTCCGGGTGTCCCGCCCTTCTGAACCTTCTGCGTCATTCCCTTGGTGACCTCGTGAGCGAGGTTGCGCGAGTAGAACTCTGCAATCGACGACATGATGCCGTGAAGAAGCGCGCCGGATGGGGACTGGTCGATGCTCTCCGTGGCGGAGATCAGGGCCACATTTGCGGCGGTCAGCTGCTTCATGATCTCGACGTCGTCCTCGCGGTTGCGGGCGAGGCGATCGACCTTGTGGACGACGACGTAGTCGACCGAGTGCTCACGGATGTACTCGAGCATCTCTTGAAGCGCCGGACGGTTTGCTGTCTTCGCGGACTCTCCGCGGTCGACGAACTCCTTGGCGACCATGGCGCCCATCGACTGAGCCTTCTTCCGGTTCGCCTCCCGCTGCGCAGGGATCGAGAACCCCTCCTTCTCATCACCGCGCTGCGCCTGACGAGCGGTCGACACGCGGAGGTAGAGGACCGCGACCTTCGGCGTCAGCATCTCGCCGATCACGGAGAGGGGGTCGGGGGTGGCCGGCTGAGGGCTCAGGGTAGGGGTGGCGAGAAGCGGTGAGAGTGTCATAGCGCTCTGATTAACGCTCTGAACGCGCGCAGAGTCGAGTCTTTTCTGTAACGACAGTCGATCCTCTTCCGAATCGTCGGCCAATGACCCCCGATCGGCCTGTGTTGCGGAAATCGCTACAGTCAGAGGAGCCATCGCGGGATCGAAAGGAACCTCGATGTGGTGCTTCTGTGGCTGGGTAGCTACTGGCATGAAGTCATCTCTCATCTATGGAAGACGTAGACCCGGTCTGCGTAGTGGACGATGTCGAAGATCTCGCGGAACTGGATCTCGATCGATTCGAAGTTCCAGCGGAGGTCGTGGTCAGCGATGCCCTGCTCTTGGCGGAACTGGGCGAGGGCGGTGCGCCAGCCGAGCCCGGCGATGTGCTCGTCGAGAGCGGTCCGGACGCTCGGGTACTCGCCGAAGAAGCTGTCCTCGAACTCGGCGTCGAAGGTGCGCGGGTCGGTCGTCGAGTCGAAGACCTGCAAGAAGGCGGTCATTGCATTCGCTCGGTCGTAGTTGTCCGCGCGCTCGGCAGGTCGTGCTTCGTGGGTGTCGGGGTGTTGATGCTGTTCTGGTGTTGTCATGTTGGGGTTCTCTTTTCTGCCCACCCGCTTAGATGACTTGTATCGGTGGCGGGCTTTCTACTGGTGGAAGATATAGACCTTGTCCCGGTAGTAGATAACGTCGACTGTCTCTCGGAAGCGGCGTTCGATCGCGGCGTAGTTCCACTGGAGTTCGTCGGGCGTGATGCCCCAGTCCCGCTGCAAGGCGGTGAGGGCGTCGTTCCAGCCGAGACTCTCGATCTGGTCGTCGATGGCCTCGTCGAGGCTGTCGTACTGCGAGAAGAATATGTCGCCGAAGTCTTCGAAGAGGCTTGTGGAGTTCGGGTCGACGTCGGGGAGCTGGAGGTAGGCGGCGAGCGCTTCGGGGTGGCTCTGCATGGCGCGTGCGATGAACTCGTCGTCTCGCCAGTCGGGTCGGTTGCGGAAGTGGAGTGCGATGTCTTCTTCCGCTTCGGAGCGGCGATGGCGCGGCCGTTGCCGCTCGTGCGGTGATTCTTGTTCGGGCGAGGTCATGAGGTCCTCCTTTCTGTCCCCGCGGGGTTGTGGGTGCGGGGGAGTGGTCGGTGGTGGTGTCGGTAGATGAGGACGCGGTCTGGGTACTCGCGGACGTCGAAGACGTCGCGGTAAAGCATTTCGAGCACGGGGTCGGGCCGGGCCGGGTCATGCTCGGGGATGAGCTCGGGGTCCCAACCGAGAGCGTCGACGATGGCGTTGATGGCTTCTATGAGCGTGGCGAACTCGGCGACGAACGCAGGGTCTTCGCTCAGTTCCTGCGCGCTGGGCGCGAGTCCCTCGGCTGACGAGGTCTCTGGTCGTGGGTGTTCGGGGTTAGTCATTGGGGTGTTCCTTTCTGGTGTTGTAGTTGGAGGCGCCGGCGCGGAGCAGTGGCTGGAATTCGTCGAGACTGATAACGGTGAACAGCTGGTCGTCGAGGCCGGGCTCGGACGTGATGCGGTGGGTGAGTTGGTCGCGTCGCCGGGTGGTGGGGGTGATCCAGACGACGGCGGGGAAGAGGCCGGTGCGTCGTTGTTCGAGGCCGCTGCGCCGGTAGTGCTGGTACTGGCGGCACTTGGCGGCGATGCGGGCCGGGTTCTCAGTGGCGAGGTCGACTTCGAGGAACCAGTGATCCTCGTACCCGTCGGGGGTGCTGGTGATGACGGCGAGGTCGGGCTTGAGAAACAGTCGTTGCCCGGCGGGGCCGAGGTAGGGCCGCCAGCAGGTGGGCTCCGGCGTGATGCTCTCGACCTTGAGCCGCTTGCTGTCTTCGAGTTCGGCGAGTTGGACGCGGAGTTCTGAGATGGCGAGGGTGTGCTCGAGGAACGTGAGGGACGGGTACTGATCACGTCGGTAGCGCTTCTTCCTTTGCTCGGGGTCCGCGTTGCTATTCCCTGCGAGCCGGGCGCCGCGGTTGGTGATGGTCCAGATGCCGGCGCTGGAACCGTGCGCGTGTCCTCCGACGGTGCGGGGGAGGACATGGAGGAGGCCGACGCTTCCGAGTTTCTGCAGGAGTCGGTTGGTTTGGCGGGCGGCAGAGCGGTCGCTGCCGTACCTGGCGCGGGCGGCTCGGGCGAGCTGTCGGCTGGTGGCGTAGCGCTGCTCGAGCAGGAATCGGAGGACTGCCTGCTCCGGCTCGGTCGGCCTCTGCTCTGCCCCGGTTCGTCTTCGTTGGCCGCTCATAGGTATCGTCCTGGGCGAGGGCCGGGTACCCACCGGAACGGTGGGTGAGTCATAGCCACAAGGGGAGCGGATGTGACGGATTGTCGGGCGAGTACGGGCGTGTTCAGGAGAGCGACGAGTCTGACGACGGGTCTCTGCTTATCGGTGTGGGAGACGTGCGTCATGCGCGCTTCCTCCGCCCGACTGGCTCGGTACTCGTGTCGCGCGGAGCGGTGTTGGCCTGCTGGTCGAGGTGTAGGTCGCGGCGGAGCGCCGCGTCGATCTCGCTTACGGGACGGCCGTAGCGCTCGGCGCTCTGTTGGCGGATCTCGATCGGATCCGACGTCACAGGAGGTGGCGGCTGGGTGGCGGCGGAGAACCAGCCGGTCTGCTGTCCCTGCTGACGGAGATTCACGTAGACGTGATGGGCTGGCAGGAGCTGGAAGTCTTCGGCGCTCAGGTCGCGGGTGGTCTTCGCGAGCGCTGCAGCGTCCGCCTGCTCGAGGCCGAAGACGATCTTGCTGCGGGCATTCGTGTCGATCGCAGAACGCATCGCGGCCGGGAGCTGGTCGCGGTACTGGTGGGCAAGGTGCCAGGCGGCGCCGAGCGACCGGCTCTGCGCGAGGGCATCGGCGAGGTCGCCAGAGGCGGGGAGGGCGAGGTAGTCCTGGACCTCGTCGATATAGAGCGACGCGATGGTGCGCTTCTCCTGAGGTAGGGCGCTGCGACCGAGGATGATCGGCCAAAGCGAACCCACGACCAGGGAGCCGAGGAGTCGGGCAAATTCCGGGCCGAGTAGGCCCTTGTTGAGCGAGATCAGCACGATCTTCTTCTTCGTGAACAGCTCCGAGAGATCGAAGCGGGAACTGGACTGTCCGAGGACGGCACGCATTCCCGGGCGGATGAGGAAGCTCCGCAGCTTGTTCATGGCGGGCCCGATCTCGAGGGCCTGCTGCTGCGGAGTGAGCGCTTCGTACCTAGCCCAAAAGGCGCTGACGCCCAGTGGGTCGTCGATACGGCTCGTGATCTTGCGCCGGAACGCCGGGTCGGTGAGGAGGGTCGGCAGCCAGAGCAGGTTCGCTCCGGGGGTGCGGGCAAGTGTGAGCAGGGCGGAGCCGAGGACGTCTTCCGAGCGGACGCCCCAGTTGTCGAAGATCCCCTTCAACGCAGCCATGAGTGAGTCGGCCACTAGTTCAGGGCTGCGGTTGGCTCCGGACAGGACATTAATGCCGACGGGCTGATCGGAGAGTGGGTCGATCACGACGACGTCGCTGCGCCGGTGCTTGGGGACACGTTCGAGGACGTCGCGGACGAGGTCGGCCTTTGGATCGACGACGAGCACTGGGCGACCAGCGACCATGTCGGCGACGATCAGCGACAACAGCGCCGTCGACTTGCCTGATCCGGTCGGGCCGAGCAGAGCGGTGTGGAACGCGGCGTCCTGAATCGGGATCCCGACCGACTGGACAACGCCGGGTGCCGTCGTTGTCGCGAAGGCTCGTCCGCCGTCCTTGAGGCCGGGTGAGGCGGGCAGAAGCCGGGGATGCTCGGCGGGAAGCCCGGGCAACGGACCGTCGCCGAGCGGCCAGCCCAGTAGCGGCAAGAGTTCCGGGACCGACAGGGCGAGTCGGTAGCTGACCGGTCTGCGCGCTGCGTTGACGGAGGCTGGGGATAGCCCATCGAGATGTAACCGGGTCCCGGCCGCTTCGGCGACACGCAGCGCTCCGAAGAGGGAGGTCAGTAAGGACCGCTGTCCCTCGGGCGTCGCTGCAGCGGCACCGATACGTATCTCCACGCGAAAGCCGTGCTGGGAGGCGCGCTGCTTCAGCGAGCTGCGGACCTCGGTCGGTGCCTGAGGGGTGCCCCAGAGGAGCTGCCACCAGGCCCGCCGCGGATCCTCGACTCGTTCCGGGACCAGATGTGGGCCCCTCCGAGCGCCCAAGACGATTTGCACGACGAGCTTGTCGCCGTCCCGATTCGCCTGCGCGAGCGCCGCCAGCACCGACCGGGTGATTGCGCCGATTCGCTCGGTGGTGAGGCTGAGCGCTGGGTGTCGGAGTCCGACCCGGCCGGCACTGACCACCGCGACACGGGGACCGGCTAGCGCGGTCAGTCGAGCGCCGGTGAGTTGCTTTACCATGGCGGTGCCGGTGCCGATCTGTGACTTCTCGAGGCCGATGAGCCAGCGGATGCCAGCCGCACTGGCGCGGGCTTCGAGGCGGACCGCGCCGAGCGACGGTTCGGTCGCGATCCGCTGCAGAAGCTCCATGGCATTGTCGACGGCAAGAGGCCGATTCCAGTGCACCTCTCTCCAGATCACTGATGGCGCGCTATGCATCCGAAGTCCCCTCCGTCTGGTGGCTGTCGGTCGACTCCTCGTCCGCAGCTGAGCGCTGCTTCGCCGGGTCGTGTTCCATCTGCCAGAGGACGAGAGCGATGACGGCGCGGGCGAACTTGCGGCGGTCGATCGGCTGGTTCCAGATCGGCTGCACGCGCACCTGACTCGACGCGGACGTGCCCGGCTTCTGCTTACGGCCGGCCATGTCGCCCGCCTTCCGCCCGCGCGCTGGTTGCGCCGGTCTGCTGGGTCACAGGTCGTTCCTGCGGATGAAGCGCACGAGTAGCCACAGGCCGAAGCCGACCGCGAGGGCGACCGCGACGATCCACCAGACCTCGAGCAGGAGTCGGGCTGCGATCGACACGAGCACGGCGATTCCACACAGGACGACGGCTCCACGCAGTGCGCTCGAAAGCCAAGAGGCGTTCCTCTTCTCGGACATACTGCTTCCCTCTCATCGTTCTGGCCCCTTTACAGGTGCGGTCTTCTGCTGCGTCGGCGTCCAGTCGGACGGAACGGGGTATCCCGGAATCGAGATGTCGGAGTCGACCTCGTTCCCCCACACGGACCAGTCGGCGTTCGACGGTGGGCGACGACGAGCGAACAGCTCGAGGTACGGGCCATCAGAGATGCGCTCTATCACGGCGAACTGCTCTTCGGGCTTGTGAGAGTGCGCCTGGAGCGGCGCGAACATCCAGGTCGGCTGCGACTTGTATCGCACCGGCGCTTTACCCTTCGTGGCGAAGAGGAGATGCTCGGTGGCGTTGCGGAGGTAGTTGCCCAGGAGGATGCGGGGCTTGATCCAGGTGAGTGGTGAGCGCGGGGTGAAGCCCCAGGCGCGGATCACGTCGTAGCCGTGCTCCAGCGTCGCGTTCGTCACCCAAAGCCAGAGATGCGCGTTCTCCGCTGCCAGCGCTTCGACCGGCATCGCCTTGATGTGGTCCAGGCTCATGAGGGTGTAGTGCTGGGCGGCGCCGAGGCGTCCGGTCTGCTCTATATTCCACGGCGGGTCCGCCAGGATCGTCGAGAACTTCTGAGGCGTGTCTGTAGGCATAGGGGAGGGGTCTCCTTTCAAGAGGGGATGAGTACTATTTCGGCGCGACAAATACGGCTTACGCTTGACTGCCGCGAACTACCCCGTATTACGAGGCATGAACGCCGATCCGTAAAGACCGAACCTTCAGCGGAATACAAGCGACGAGAAAGCCGGACCTCAGATACCAGAGGTGGCCGCAGCGGTATCCACAGCCGTTGACGCTTTCTTTACAACACCCTGTGGAAAACGGTCACTTCGGTCACAGTTGGATCAGCTGCGGCGGTGCTTCGCGAGCGACCCGAGAACCGCACGGGCGACCGCACCGGGCTCGTTGTCGGAGGAGATCCGGGTGATAAGGGTGTTGTTACCGAAGTCGGCGTCGGTCGGCCCGCCGCCCCCGAGGACCACCGCATGAACGTCGCCAGGGAACTCCGACAAGCGGCGAAGGGTCTCCGCCGGTTCAGTGTCGAATAGCTCGAAGTCCGACAGCACCACCAGCGTCGCCAGATGCTCCGGCCGATTTGCCGCCAGCCGCCGGGCCGCCAGCAGCGACGGCCCGAGGATGGAACTGCCTCGAGCTTCCAGGGGTGTGCGCAGCCCGTGCTCGATGAAGCGCAGCCCCGCCTGGCTAAGTCGCACCGGCGGCACATCGCCCGACGTTGGGACGTCGAAGTGCAGGACTGCCCCGAGCTCGTCGCGTCCGACGCCCGCCGACGCGATGCGGCGGAAGGCGAGCTTGCACTCCTGGTAGCGGTTGGAGACCGGGTCGACGCCGGCCGGTCCAATGACGGAGCCGGAATCGTCTGCGATCACGGTGGTCAGCGACTTTCCGCGGCACGGCCCGCCCGGATGGCTGAGCTGGATTCGGGGACCACGTGGAGGCCGCCCTGCACCACTTCCGAACGAATGCAGGCCAGGACGGACGAGATGTGCCTGGGCGAGCTGCGAACTTGCCAGAGCGATGACGCTCAAGGACGCCCCCGATCTTTCGCGGGCGCGGTGACGCGTCCGACGGGCTCGGCTGCACGACCATGACCGACGACGCCGGGGTTACGGCGCAGGATCCGTGCCTTGAGCGCGGCGTAGGAGAAGACCGCGGCCTTCCCGCGCTCTCGGTGCTCGTCTCGTATTGATTCTGCTCGCCGCGCATGCTCGGCGTAGTGCACCAACGATCGAGCGCTGCTGAGCTGCGCTGAACGACGCAACTCCTTCTGATAGCGCTGTTCGAACGAACCGAGGAGGTCATCGACCTCGTCCGAGTACGCCCAGGCGTTGAGGAACGACCCGGCCGCGACCGCCAGCGCGAACCCGCCGTAGATCAGGCCCGCGAGCGGCCCCTCGATACTCGAGCGCAATCCGAAGATCCCGATCGAGATCGAAGCCGCCACGCACCCAGCCGTCCCACCGGCGAGCTTGACGAAGCGAGCACCCGGGTCCACACCAGTGAACAGGTGACCGAACGGCTGCAAGTCAGCCGACAGCTCCTCCGCGTCCTTCTCCCGCCTGGCAGCGAGGCGGAGATCACGGAGGTCTCCGCCCACAGAGCCGGCCGACACAGCGGCGAGCCCGACCGACACGGCCTGGATGACCGCCAGCTCCGGGATCTCTCCAAAATAGATGGCCGCACCAGCGATCCCCGCGACATCGCCACCGACGAAGCCGAACCAGCACCCGACGTACCAACGGCCCGCATGCGGCTTCCGCCGCACGAACGGCGACAGCGCCTGCCTGGCCGCGGTGAGCTGCGTTCGGGAGTCAGCGAGGACCACATCGTTGCCGGCCGACGCCTCGCGCGCCTTCTCGGCCTGATACTCGAGACCGGCGGCACGGACATCGTCCTCACGCGACGCAGCCTCGCTGCTTGCCGCCCAGGAAGGCGGCTGCGCGCCCGAGAACGCGTCGTACTCCTCCTCGACGTACGTCTCCGCGATCGAGGACGGCCGTGCGGTAGCGACCGCTTCATCGATCCGTTGTAGCGCGATGCCGTCGGCGAGGTCAGCAGCCTGCTCGGACTCGGATGAAGAATGGAACGCCAGTCCTCGTAGGCTCACTGGGATCCTCCGCCAAAGTCGGTCAGGACCGTGCACGACCCGGCGCCAGTTGCCTTGCACGTCGCTGACCAGAAGGCCTTCAGACCGTTGACGTAATCGGTCGACGGCTGCTCGGTCCCGGCCACCTTCCCGATGCCGAGAAATGTAACTGAAATGCGCTCATCGAGTTGTGGCAGATGGACGGACGAAGTGAGCGCCTCGGACGACTCGACACTCAAGGATGGGGCGCTGAGGTCGATGCCCACGTTCTGGATCCCGTCCGTTTCGACCTGGGCGCTGTACACCTGCTCACCAACAACGCTGTCCCGCTCCGTGATGTAGTCAGCGAGTGAGAAGTACGCGGCCGTCATGTCAGTGCCGCCTGTGTCGAGCTCCGGCAGTGCGGTGTTGTAGGCCTCCTTCGCTGTCGCAAGGTTGGCATCGACCAGCTCCTCGACACGGCGCAGGCGAGCGTTCTCGGTCGCTCCAGCAGGCTCGAGATCCGTGTCCAGCAGGATGACGGACGTGGCAGATGATGACGAACCAACGACGACTCGTGCATGACCGCCGCATACGGCAGCCTGAATCAGGTGCGCACGGACAGCGCCCCAGCGGTCGTCGAGCAGGACCGGATCCTGAGACGAGCCCGAGCCGTCAAGGAGATCAATTGAGTTGTACGTGCCGCTCGGCGGACACACCGTCAGCCGCTCTTTGAGGTCAGCCGTTGGGCCGTCGGCGAACTCGTGTCCCGCGCAGCCGCTCAGGCACAACATGGCTAGGGCGGCAGCGACGCAGGAGACCCTGCTCGCTCTAAGTCGTAAGATGATGGGTGGCATTCGGTCCCCTTCAATGACATCATGGAGATGGATGAGTGGTAGCGGCCGGGCGCCTGGTGGTGACTCGTTGGCGCGAGTCGACACCGCCGACCCCTGAGGGTGGACGAGGTGGGCTACCCGGTGATCGCTGTAGATCCAGGATCAGACACGGCGCGGCCTGCGGTCACTGACACGAAACTGACACCATGGCGATGTGAACGATGATCCGCTGCGCTTGCAGCTGCGCACCGAGCTCCGCGAGCTGCGAAAGGGGCAGGGTGCGTTCGAGCCGGACCGTGTCGCAGTCTGCGAAGCGCTGGTCCGTGTTGTCGGCATGGGCAGCGTCGAACAGGCGCATGCCACCCTCTTCGAGATGTTCAAGCGCTACAGCGTCGAACCTGATGGCGACATCCGCGCCTTCCTCGAGACCAGCGGCGTTGGCCTCCGAGGGACCTCATTGAACAAGCGGCTTGAGGCGTATGCCCTTGCGCATCACGTCGAGGAGCGCACTGGCCTTCGCCGCAGCGACCGCGGAGCAGACAAGCTCGCAACGCTTTTCCGCGACGAAGCATTGTTCTTCCGCCCGTGGGGGCACCTAACCATCTATCAGTTCGGCAGCCGGGTGCTCGCCAGCATCGCGCTGCATGCTGACCCAGGGTCGGAGTACAGCCCCCCGGCCGTCTGGATTAACGACCAGCGACTCGAGAACCTAGCCTTCGAGTTCAGCGCGCCAAGCGACCGCACTGGCTACATACGGGCGCTTCAGCATGTCGACGGGTTCGAGCTAGAGCCTGCCGGAAAGTGGCTGTTCAAGATCGACGTCGAGTGGCGAATGCCCGTCTGGCCGCAATGGGTGCTCGCCGCGCAGCTCGCAGATCCTCGCTTGGTCGCGAAGGTTCAGACGCAACGCAATTTTATGACAGAGGCAACGATCACATGGGGTGCATGGCCGGGGGAACATCCGCACCGTTCACTTCCGTTCGCTGGTTTCCCCGAGAGTTGGCCCTCCGAGACATGAACGGAAAGGTTGGCTTCAGTACAATTCACGTACCCTTATGTGCTTCGAAGCCAAAGCTAGACAGATCATCACGGATACGTTAGGGCAATAAGTCCAGGAGGGGCAGGAGGCGGCTGAGTTATCCGCATTTCTATAAAGTGCGAGGGATGATGATCTGGGTAGTTGGTACTCGGAACAGGAGTCGCTCGGAAGGGTGTGAGCGCAGCGAGATCGCCTCGTTCCATATGTCTCTCACGGACGAGAGGCCCTTCACTCTCACCGCGGCACACAGATACGCCACTTCGTCTGTTGCGCGCATAATCTCGAGCCCGATGATAGAAGGCTGTGTTGAAGTGATCACGCTTTGGCCCTGCAGTCGGGCCAAAGTTGCCCACACTATTCCGTCTGTTTTGACATCTTCGTCTCGCCTGCCCTTAATTGCCTTGAATACCGCGCGCCGGAATCGCCCAAAATCAAAGTCCATACGTGTTCCGTCTCGCTTGAGGACACTTACAGGGAGATCTCGGGCAACTGGTACAGTGATTTCTACAGTAGACACCCGCGTCCTGGAGGGCGGATTCTCGAACTCGAAGGCCGGGAAAGACTTGGCAAGCCAGTTGATGACATAATCTGCATCTTTCCACCCCGGATGGGTTCTCGTGCCCCCTTGGCGGCCTCTGACGGAAAGTGCGTAGAGGACACGCTGTGATCTTCTTTTATCGGAGCGTGCCAACTCGGAGTCAACGGCGCTCTCTATTGCGGAATCAGGAACAAGGACGCGAATACCTGATAGTCTAGCGGCTTTGAATGGATCGGCCTCCGCGATTCTTCCGCTGCGTTCTAGTAAACGACTTCTCTCCGCGGGCAGCACCTCAGTAGTGGGCACTTCCCTTCTCATTATTCGTTGCTCTACTCGATCAAGAATCTCGTCAATAAGTACGTCAACCGCACTATCTGATGCTCTCCTGATGAGTAGGGCATTTCGAAGGTCCGATTCAAGAACTGCTCGTTCGTACGGGGTGATCTTCCCGGACCCTGTTTGGCGGACCGCGACGTCGGCTATCTGCAGCCGCTCGTGCTCCTCAGTGGCGAATCGGTGTGTGGGCGTTTGGAGGCACTGTCGTTCCCGCACGATCAGGCGCCGGTCGGATTCTGGAGTTGTAGTACGTATAACGCGTGTCGCGGATCCGCAGAGTGGGCAATCCATGCCACAAGGCTCGCAGGCCAGCACTCCTAGCGCAAGGCTCCGGGCAGAATCAACCGCCAGCGCTAGATGTAGCATTTCGCCGGGAAGCATTGCTAGGACTGCCGCTGGGTGGCAGGCTGTGGTGCTGTGCAAACTGGTAGCGGGCTGGAGAAGATTTCGATGCCAACCAGGCTCCTCCGGTTGATGCGGGCGCGAAGTCGACGAGCTGTGTCGAATAGCGGCCCGGCCCACAGAGGTATCGATGACGCGCTTCGTCAAGGGGACAATCTCGTTTCAGGCGAGCTGCGCTTTGCCGACAACCATTCGGGTGTTGCGCCGATCATGCTCGACGCATCTGCCCGAGAGGCCGTGCGCGAAGTTCGCGATTCTGGACGATCTTGTGTCTGATCTGCTTCCGTCTCGTTATATTGCGACCATTTGATCGGTGCAGTGCGACCGAAGCGGCGTAATAATCTTGCTAGGCAGCACCAGATACGGCATCAATGCCGAGACTGCAGGTGCGTTTCACCTCGCCAATGGCACCGTCGTGGCATCTCCGACACGCCAGACGAAACCGAGAAGCACAAGAGCTCGTCGTCGAGTAGTATAGGAGGAGTCGTAGTTGGCGACATGAGAGAACGGCGAACTCGGTGAAATTCAAAGTCTCGGACGATAGCGCTGCAGTCGCGCTCACTCGGTACTTTATGTATCTGCAAGAATTTCGTAGTGCAGCTGGAACGCTACAGAACCAACAGAGTAAAGGCCGTCTTCATGAGCAAGTTCTTTACACAAGAGCAACTTCTTCCGTATTCAAGCTCTCGGAGGCTGCTCGAGCGTTGAGGTTAGAGCGACCAGTAGTCGCATACCGCGGATCGCCGGCAGATGAAGCGGCGCGCGTAAGACGCCTCCGTGATCCAGGAGTTTCTGCGCAAGAAAAGTGGAGTCTGAATCGAGTATCGACGAGCCGCCTTCTCAGTCATCGGGCACCTACGAATAAAGTGGGCGAGTTGGTTCTTGAGGTTTGCCAACTACGAGTCGATTTAGTTTCAGGACGCGGGTGGAAGTACAACTACGGGCCTTTTGATCGTGTTGTTCTTCGGCGTGAGGTAAATACTGTGCTCGCTACAATCTACCTTGCTTCAGTGTTCGAGCCTTAAGTCGAGAGTTGAGATGATGGGACGATGCAGGTAGAGAAGCGCTGGATCGAGTTTAAGGAAGCTCAGGCTAAGTATTGGCGCGAGTCATTTCTTCGGCGAGCCCTCGCTTGGGCCTTTCTGTTTTCGTTGCTTCTGTACACCGCTGCCGTTATCTTTTTCGCTTGGCCAGTCTCTACTGATGGCAATCCTTCGTACTGCACACTAAAAGAGACCGTGTCGTACAGCTTTGCGAGCGAGGTGGAAATACCAGAAGACAAGTCACGCACTGTGACCTGCTCCGAACGATCGGTACCGCCGTGGCTTCTCGTCGCTGGCCCATCTTTATCGGCGGTTATTCTTGCGGCTCTCGTCATACTGAATCCTGATAGTTCCAAAGTTACAATTGAGCTGCCAGGCGGCATACGCGCTGAACTGACGAGTTCCGCAGCGAGCGCAGCCGATCACACTAAGGCAGACGCAGAAACCTTCAAGGCTGCCGAAAAAAGGAAGAAAACGGGGAACTAGTCTTCTGGAACGATTGCGTTGGCGGCACTCAACATTGAACGTGACATCTCTAGTGCGCTCCTAACAGCTGGATCGTTGTCGCTCGCAGATTGCTTGATATCTCCCACGAGATCCTCGAGCGTGGTAAGATGTAAAGAGAAGAAAACGGCCCAGCGTGCAAGGCCTTCCGCCACTTCGCTACGTTTTCCGGCAAGTAGAGCTAAGCCGATTAGTCCTGGAAGCTCCTCCGCTTGGACTTCGAGTATGTCGCGCTCGCCTAATCCAATTTTTTTCATGGTTTCTAGCACTCGAAGATTTCGGTCGATCTCACCGAGTTCGAATGAAAGTCTTTCAGTTTGGTCATCGAGAGAATTTCGCTCGAATTCAAGTGAATCAGGCTCGTCAAGATGCCGGTTTTTTCTGGTCGCGAACCTAGACATTGAGACATACACCTCTCTGTCCTTGGGATCTTGATGATGCGGTACTTCCATGTTCATTTATGTAACTATTAAAGCATGAAGCATTAATCGTATCAATAGAGTTACACTTGTCCGAGCAGATAGCTGAGTCATTCGACTGACTATCGGGAGTGGAAAACGTTGAGCGCCAGGCGATTTGATAGGGTACCATTATTATTGGGCCTCTCCCGAAGAGTGGACGTGCGTATGATGATCACGTTACTCCTGTTGGACCGGTCTGGCGACAGCCTTCGCGCGTGTCGAGGAACCGAGGAGCGGTGCTGGTGTGCTGTAGCGTCCTCGTGCTCATGCAGATTTCAGCCCGGGTGCGTGGATTGTTTCCAGGAAGCGTCGGGCTTGTTTCGAATCGGGCTCCCGACCGAATCGTTTCGTTGGGTGTCGCACCACGCCCGCTGCGGTGCCCCGTCCTTCGTTTAGGCGAGCACCAGTACAACTAGATAATCCAGGTAGTTTACAGCTAATGATGAGTTTGATATACTTTCAGTAATGCTTATTGGCCTCTTATCGCGAATCTACAAACTCAAGGTGGCAATTGCCGGGTTCTGCGCCGCAAGCGCTGGTGTTTGTCTCCTGATTGTCGGAAACTGGCTCGATGTGAGTTCGTCTGCGCCGCATATCGTGGTGGTGGTATTGGACGGCTTAGCTGACGCCGTTCTGGTGACGGGTCTAATTGGAGTCGCTGTCGATTTCTGGACGCAGCGTGACAAAGATGCTCGCGACGACGCTCGGGTTCGGCGGCTCCTGGCCGAGTCGGCACCTGACTTCACCGATGCCGTCGTTCGTGGCTTCGCGTCCAGTCCGGACGATCTCCGCCGAGTGGCCACCCCTGCACTCCTGGATGACCTAGCCACCAACGCCCTTGGGCTTCGCCTCGGCGATGCGGCCTTCGCCCGTGAGATATACGCCGATCTGCGCAACACCGTCGTCCGGGCTCCCGAGCGCTGGCACGACGTGGACGTACGGATACGGCTCTCCTCTACGGGGGAGGGGAACACCTTCGGTGTTCCTCGGTTCGTCGTAACGGTCACGTGGGAGTACTCAGTCATCCCCAGCAGTCCCGTCCAGCGCTTCGCCTGCACCTCCGATCGAGATGAGTTCCACGAACTGGTCTCGGATATCCCATCGACCTCAACTTGGTTCATGACTCCGCGCCCGGGCTTCGACGCCAGCAGCCGGGACGCCTTTGAGCTTCTGCAACTCACCGTTGACGGCGAGGAGAAGAGAATCCGTCGGAGCGCTCGTAAGACGGGCCAGACGTACTCCGTCGCGATCGGTGACGACGCCGTGCGCGACGGCCGCATGGTCCGCATCCGTCACGTCTACCGCACCATCACGCCGCGCAGCGGCCACCGTCTCTACGTCGCAATCGCACAGCCGACCAAGGGGCTGTCGCTCACCCTCGACTACACCGATACGGACATCGCCCACATGAGCGTCACTGACCTGGTCTCCGCAGCGCAGCGTCCGCACGTGTCTCGGCTCCCAGAACAGACTGCAGCCCGGGAGATCTCTCTGGATGTCCCGGGCTGGCTGCTTCCGAAGGCGGAGGTCACTTTCGTGTGGACCCTCGCCAGCGAAGTGTCTTCAGCAGACGCTGGAAGCGCATTCGCCGCCAGAGCCGCGTAGTCGGGTTCATCGCCCCGACGAAGTCGCCACCGCTCATTTCATCACCCCGCCTCGCGCCTCGAGGCCTGCCCCTCTGGCCCGCCGTGGTCGTGATGCTACTCATAAGTATGTAGACCTTCAAGTAGCACCACAGGAGGCTCGATGACGTGGAAGGTGAGCTGCAGAAGGTCTTCGGACGCAACCTGCGCCGCCACCGCGAATCTCTCGGTCTCAGCCAGGAAGCCTTCGCCGACGAGCTGGGCGTGCACCGCACCTACATGGGCGGCGTCGAGCGAGGGGAGCGCAACCTTACGCTTCGCTCCGTCGAGAAGATCGCCGGCTCGATCGGCCGCGATCCTGTCGAGATGCTCTCAGAGGCTGGTCGCTAGTCGAGTTCATTCGGCTGATGCCGACGGCGATCTCCGAGACGGACGTGCGCGAGACATTCCACGGCCGCGTCATCCAAGGTACTGGGTGACGGCGGACCGTCATCGCGCCGCAGCGCGTGCAGGCGAGCGTTCGGGTCCCAAGCCGTGGCGGGACCGCCGCAGATGGGCAGTTGCGCTCGTCCACAGGGAACGACATGATCCGGTCTCAGGGCAACAGGAGAGTGGGTCAATCCAATGGACGCGGAGCTTCGCAGCACCCAGCAGTGGCTCCAGGACCACGCCTCAGCGGTGGGCGGCATCCGCGACGAGCTTGAGCTGTACTTTGCTCCGGACGAACCACTAGACGCGTTTGCTTCCAGACGCCAACGGCTCCAGGTCGATCTGCTCCTTGGTGCCGTCTGGAACGCGTCGATCATCGTGATCGACGAGTGCTTCGCGGACCTGGCCTCGCTGGAGGGTGGGGCGTGGGGCGAAGAACCGTGGATTCGCGGAGCGCTGCCGGAGCGGTTTCTTGCCCGTTACGACATCCGGTTCTTACGTCGGTTCCTCTTGACCACTGCAGCCGTGACGGCTGCCCTCGCGACCGAGTGGCGCGCGCCGAACAGTGTCGCTGAGGAACTCGCCGTCCGCTTGATTCTCGACAAGGTCGAGGTTGCCGAAGATCTCTACGAGCTGGACCTGCCGCACGAGTGGAGGGACGGTCTCGAGGGGATCCTTCTCGAAGACCTCGACCACGAGCGCCTTTACGAGAACTCCTGGTCCGGCGCACCCTACGACGATGCCGGCGAAATGTCCCTTGCGTTCGAAGACTGGTTCCGTCCGTTCCGCGTCGGCGGCCCCAGGACTCCGTACCTCGAAGACGGTCTGCCCGGCACCCTTGGGGACGACGCTTCCCCCGAGTGAGCAGTTGGCCCAGACGGGCCGTCGATGAACATCCACCTTCTGGATCCAGCCCTGCGTGGGCGTTGACACCGAGCAATGCGAGGCCATATCTCGCTCAGTCGGGAGTCGGCGGCCAGATGCGCGAGACTGACGTCCATGGCTGATACGAAGCTCACGAAGTGAGCAGGGGAGCACTGGACCTGCTCGATGCTCAGCCGGTTGAACTGGGCGGTAGCTCTCACGCGGGACGGCCTTGAACGGACCGACATCCTTGCTGTGCAGACCACTGGGGAACGCCGGGTGGTTGAGATTCAGGTCAAGACTGCAAACGACACTGGGTCGAACACGAGCTGGCCCATCACGACGAAGTCACAGTCGATCGCCTTGACGGACCGCGAGTGGTTCATTTTTGTATGGCTGCCGGCCAAGCACCTCGTCTCGCCGCGCGCCTTCGTTGTTCCACGAAATGTCCTCTCGGCCGCAGCCTGGATTCAGCACCAGGCGTGGCTCACAGACCCTTTGGTTCCAGCCGGCAAGCGCTACGCTCCGGTCGACCGGGCACGTTTCACGTTGCCCACCTGGGCCGGATACGAAGACCGCTGGGACCTACTCGATTCGTCTGCAGATGACGCACCCGTTCTCCTTCCTCCCGCCATGCGCGCCCAGGCGCTGCTCGACCGTGTTGGGCTCCCAGCCGTGCACCCGTGGGAAGCCGACCTCCCGCGTCGGTGAGCAAGACCACTCGTCGTTAACGAGCCGGGCGCGATGCTCGCTTGGCGAGCTGAGCTGCCTGCGTCGTGCCCAATTGTGTCCGGGCCCGTGGTTGGCTCACACTAGGTGAGTGGCAATCAAAGTGACCCTTGTTGATGACCTCGACGGACTGCTGGTACCAGACGGCTCGACCGTACGGTTCTCGATCGACGACGATGTCTACGAAATTGACCTGTCTCCGAAGAACCGCCAGAAGCTCCGAGCGGCGTTCCGTCCCTACGTCGATGCTTCTCGGCGAGCGCGCTACAAAACTACTGGTTTGCCGACCGTCGGGCCGAAGAAGTAGAGCCCGATCGTTGTAGTAATTGATTTCACCTTGGGCGGCACTTCGTTCCTTCTGGCTTGAGACATTCTCCGGGCGCCTCTAGCATCATCCGCAGGCAATAACGCCGTACTCACCTCGGAGGATTTCGCGGCCCAGAAAGTAACGCTCGTCAACGACATCGACGGTACCCCGCGCGACAGTGACGGAGGAACCGTCCGGTTCTCAATCGATGGCGCGAACTACAAGATCGATCTGTCTGCCGACAACACGTCGAAGCTACACAAGGTACTCGGCAAGTATGTATCGAACGCGCGGAAAGCGCGGTCGGGATCTTCGCCGGCACCTTCGTCGGGAGTTTCTCGTAAGTGCGACCCTGACCACCTGAAAGCGATTCGCGAGTGGGCTGCGGAAAACGGCCACCAGGTGTCAAGCCGCGGACGCATACCGCCGGAGATCTTGGACGCTTTCGAAGCTGCCAACTGATCGCTGATGTCAATATGAAGGGACGGGGCCGTTACCGGCTCCGTCCCTTCATATTCCGGGGCGACCATGCCAGCTGTCGCGCCGAACTGGTGGCAGGGCTTCACGACAGCCTCAAATCGCGATGCACGGTCGCTAGGTCGCCGAAGGCTAAGCGCTGCCCGCCCCGCATCGTTCCTCGGGTCACCATGCACTTCGGGAATCGGGCGAGTCTGGGAGACTGTGCATGGCTATCGATGCTGAGCGCAGCCTTGGTGGACCGAGGCACGACGGCATGGGTGGACGTGCATGTGCAATAGGCGACGTGAGCGCGCGTCCTTGGGAAACGTGGCTCTGAAACACTGCTGATCCTCGAGCAAGGCGAACTTTCCGATCTTACGCCCTAAAGAACAGGGTTACTAATCACACAACTGAATACATTGAGCCTGCGACTAGTAGTACTGCCACGGCGGCCGCTGGCCAGACGAAGTCTCGGCCCAGCAGCGTCTCTCGGCGACTCAATAAAGCTGTCAGGAAGAAGGTCAGCGCAGATGCTGCCGCCGACGAAATCACTGCTAACAGCAGCCAGTACCGTGACGCGTCACGTGCGGCGGGTGTTGGTTCGATCCCATAGATTGTAAGCATCCCGCGTTGACTCAAAAAGAGGAATGCCAGTGGGCCGATGATCGTGAGAAAGAGACTGACCATGAATACCAAAGTTCTGATCGTGGCAGCGTCGACACTCCTATTGCGGCTCACCACGGAGACATCGCCGCATTCATCGCTTGTGCATATAGATCAGTTCCAAATTTATTTGGGTGAATAGATTGAGCTGACGGCACCACGGGGCTGCCAGTCACGATCCACGTTCCCCAGAAATCTGCATCGCCGGGTGTGAGGTCCGTAAGTACAAGTCCATTTAGGGCTGATTGACCGTACACAGCAGAGTCGTGACCGGCGCTGCCGACTCGAGCATCTTCTTGGTCGCTACAGAGATTGTGACCGGAGAACCTTGCCTGCGCATCGACGTACTTGACGCGCCTGCTTGTGAGCGAGGCGTTTGTCGTATCTACGGCTGCGTTAATGCTCGAATTGAGGTCGCGCGCAAATTGGTTCAGCCACGAGAACTGCCCTATTGAAACCAAGACGCAGCTTCCACCTTGCTCAAAGAGCATCGGATACCCTTGAATCAGAATCTTCGCGTTGGGCGCCCGGGTCGCGATCTGCTTAAGGATTGTTACGATAGCGCTTTGAACTTTCGGGATGAGCGCATTCTGCGCGGCAGGAAGTGGCGCTGTATCCCCAGGGAGCACCGTGCTAGAGCAGTTTGTATAGCCAGCACACGCCTGGATGACCTCACCGAACCTCGCGTCATTTCCACCAATAGTGAGGGTCACCAGAGTCGTGTTCGCGTCGAGGTAGCCGCGGTCCATCTGCGAGTCCTCGCGGTATTTTCCGTATCTTCCGCTCTGCCCCCAGGCGTTCGTAGGAAACGCTGAGCTTGCCGTGAAGTATGGCAAGACATTCTCCGTCTGTGCGCCGGAGCATGCAATGAACTGGTAGTCCATGTTCGAACCATAGCTGTCCGCAGCTGCCCCGATTGTCTGAGTTGAGCCGGGGATGTTCGCCTTTCGGCTCCAAGCTTCAGTCGACCGATGGCAAGCGTTCCGTTCACGGTTGTACTTCAGGTCCGTGTTACCGTTGATGTTGTTGTAGTAGATGCTGGAAGGATTCGCGGTTACACCTCCGTTGTTGTCGGTTTCGTTGTAATAGCTTTCACCGAGATTTACAGAGGCTCCTTCGCCAGAGGAGTACGAGTCTCCCATCGCGACGACGAAGTTCGCGGGCTTCGCTGAAAGCGGCTGGAAAGCAACCGCATCCCACGCGATATCGTCGTAGCCGTCTCCGTCGTGGGTGGTATTGGAGAGCGAAATGCTCGGCGTTCCTGCGAATTGGAACACTCCGATCGAAACCTAGCTTTTCGCGCCAGTTCGTTGCGGCACCGACCGGGTCTTCACGGTCCCGTTGCCGAGACCAACTTGGTACTGCGCCTGCTGCGTCCAAGCTCCGTGGTCCGGGAGGTGAACTAGGACGCGGGCCCATTGATTGAGTGTTGTATTAAGCGTCCATTTACCCGTCACGTTCAAGGTTTGGTTGACGTTACTGCCGTTCCCATTCTGCCTAGTGTGTGCGAAATAGAAATGGGAGTTGAAGCCTCCTCCGAGCTGGTGCGTGTCAATCTTCGAAGGGTAGGTGCCATTTGACGCGTTCGCGAAGGTAAAGGCAAAGGTTCCTTGAGTTGATTGCGTTGTGCACGAACTCCGATATTGCTTCGTACCGTTCGGCACATCGTCGATTAAGTAGACAGTCCCACTCGGAAGGCCCCGAGACATGGGGTTTGCTGCATTAGTCACAGCTTTCGAGCAGTTCGGTGGAAAACTATTGGCATCTGCTTGGTAGGAGTAACCGGAATAAAAGCGTAGTAACTCATGCCCGCACGAGCTTGAACAGTCGGCCTTCCAGGTAGCCGGTACGTGGAACCAGCACTCCAGGTCATACTGCCCAGCAGCATTCTTATGAAGGCAGGGCCCTGCCGGCTCGGTCGCGACGTCGGGATCCGACGGCTTTACAGACTTGGTTGTGTCGCAGTTGTTGGAGGAATTACAGAACAGGGCGCGCGGTGGCTTGACCGCAGTGCGGTCACTTTCTTGCGTCCACCAAGCGGGCCGGAACGATGAGACATAGGTCGCATTTTCGCCGTTCATCGACTCAAGTGCGTCGAATCCCCAGGCCGCGAAGCCCATGACTTTCTCCGGGTAGGGCCAGTCTTGCGGGTGAGACGCATCGGACGGCCGATTCTCAAGGAAAGGGGTTCGGCTCGCCGGATAGTTAGGATTGATCGGGTTGTTCATCCAGCCGACGCCGTAAGGCTCAGTGCCGTTCTGTGCGTGAAATCCGGAGTTGTATGCCCAGACGGCGAAGAACCAGTTTTCAAGATATTGCGGATCGCCGTCATTGATTGTGAGATTTGCACCTTTCGTCTCGTTCCACTTGCCCACTAGGATCTGAAGGCCAGCGGCGATATTTGCTGCAAAATCGAGCGCCACGGCCCTTTGCTTGATGGTGGACATTGCCGCGACGCCGCCGTTTTCCATGCCGGCGAGCCGCATGCCGTCCGTGACCTGTGCGACACCATAACCGCAATCTGCGTTGGTGAAGTTTACACTCCAGTTGACGGCGTTGTCCCGGTCGGTCAGGCCATAGAAGTTTCCAATAAGGGGTGACCCGGTCACACCGGGCACCGCATATCGCGATGCCTGCCACATGTTCGATTCTTGCGCGATTATACCGAGCATGACTTGCGACGGAACGCGCCCACCGCCGAGGAGGGATAAACTTGGAAAGAGCTGCTGCGGTTTGTAGGAGGTGGTGGAAACGTTTAGGTATCCACCCGGCCTATCGACATTCAGCTGGCCAAGCACTGCCTGGTTCACAGCCCACTCGACCTGACGGGGTTTCGGCTGCATCGCCTGCGACCCGGGGTCATTTCGAGCGACGGCACAAGTACGCTCGGCTTCGATGGGGTTTGACGGAGAGCCTGCGGCCGCGACAGCTGCCAACTCCGAAGTGGTAGTTGCCGTTGCGGCGCGGAATGCTGCATTCTTGTCCGCCGGTTCGACCAGCACACCCGACTCATTGACGGGCGCAGTCGACGCACCAGGATCGACCGAGAAAGACAGTTCTTGCCCACTGACTAGGCTCTTTGCCGCGATCGAAACTGGCACGTCCCCGACCGTCGGGTCAAACCTGCCGTCTGCTGCGCGCGAAAGTGGGGCAATTTCAGTGACCGCTAGCTCAGCTTCCGAAGATATGAGAGCGCCGACAGGAGCGTCGACGACCTTGAGACCTTCGGGAAGGATCTCGGAGACGACGGGCTCGCCCGTCACCGAGGCGGTCAAGTGAAGACCAGGCGAGATCCCAATGTCGGTGAGCACTCCCGTTGCGAGGACGGCGTCCACTTGGGATTTCACATCAAGATCGGCAACTCGCAGTCGTCCAGTCTCGCCCTCTGCGTCTACGTAGGCAATAGATGACCCGACTGCCGTGAGATCGAACGGCACGCCTGAAGCTTCGGCGACATGCTGGGTTTTTCCATCTACATCAACCTTCACGACTTCGCCGGCGGCCGCGGCGATGACTCCTTCTTCAGTGGGGATGGCTGACGTGAGTTGTGTCGTCGTCGTTCGGCTCGACGTCAGCGTGCCGGCGGTAAGGTCGACCATGTCGAGGCGAGACTCGCCCACATCGGAAAAGGCACTGAACATGGCGTTCGAGCCGGATCCGCACCCAGGATTGAAGTACGCGATGGAGTATCCGAGGCCGAGGTCGTGGACGTCTCCAGTGGCGACGTCCACGACTGCTCCGAATGCGCCACGATTGAACATCTGCTCGTCATTTGTCACGAATCGGGGCGCGTAGACGGCCGCAATCTTGCTTCCGTCCTCGCTCAGGCAGAAGTTGCCGATCCATCGATCTGTTTCGACGCCGACGACTCGAAGACTGGCGATGCGACCCCAGGAGTATCCGTCAGAAGCACGCGCAGCGTAAATGTTGAACGCGTAGGCGTCGCCTACAGCTGAGAACGCCGTGTCGCCAGAGCTCGTCCACCCGTCGCCCAGTGCCGCATCTCGGGTCGCCTCCGGCACGCTGGACTGACCGGCTTCAACTTCCGACGGAGTCGGCACCAGGTCATCTTCGGCCGGTGTGACCACGGCGACCGGCGCGGTCTTCACGGTTGCGTTTGCACTTGTGCCAACGACAACGGTGACCGTCAGAGCCGCGACGACGGCGCCGAGCCTCCAGTAGGGCCGCGCCAACTTGGCCGAACCGCGGGTCCGGTGGCGTATCCTCGCTGCGCTGCGCTCTTGCTCTGACATGTGTCCGTCCCCCAAAGGCCCCTCAGTCGGCGCTCGGGCGTCGGCTAGTTGATGCAGGTTGACTGGCGTCTTTCAGCGGGTCAAGTCGGGTATTCGGGGGACTAAACGGGGTACACGGCCCGGGAGTCAGGTCTCTCAGCCTGGAATCGACGTGGGCTGAAACAGCTGGCGTTTGCAGCAAAAGCGCTCTTTTGGGGTGGAATGCCGAGGCCGGCATCGATCAAAGAGATGGGACTGGAAGCTGGCGCGTCGAGTAGGCTGGCCCCAATTCGGGGGGGAACTGATGGCTAGCTGTCACGATCAAGCCCTCAGATCGCATGTACGGGTATGACGAGAAAATCAGCCTCCGACGACGAGGCAAAATCGGTGGACGAACTTGACGAACTCCTCGCACGCTTGCGAGTTGACCCGGTGGGCACACCCGCCGTGGACCTACAGCTCGACCGCATGGTCGATGCGCTCGAAAATGCGCAGGTGCGCGAGTCTCTCGCCCGATCTGTGTCTCGGCGTCGGTGGCGGCTGCCCACGCTGGTCGGTGTCGCGTCCCTGTTGGTGTTGGTCCCTGTCGCAGCGACGGCGGTCGGACTCCTGAACGCCCGAACGGGAACCTTCGGAGGCTCCGGCACCGAGGTGGTGGATCGGAGCGAGTGGATCGGCCTTCACGCTGATGGAGTAGACGAGGCCTTGCTAAGCATTTACCCGGATGACCTGTCGCTTCCTGACGGCGCGAGTCGAACGGATGTTGTCGGGGCTGCCTCCGCAGTCCTCCGTGAAATGGGAACTGCACCGCAGAACTCCACGGAAACCTCTCTAATACAAGAGACATCGGTCAAATTCATCTATGAGAATGCAGCTCGATGCCTTTGGTATCGGGAATGGCTCGACGCAGATGAGCGCGACGATGAGGACCGCGCGAACGCGGCGGCCATCGGGATCACCGAGGCCGCGAGCTGGCCAGCTACGACGGCAAGCGACGGAGGGGGAGTCGTGGCAGGATTGACCGAAGAGGCCAGCTATGTCTCATCCGGAGATCGGGCGCACGCTCTGTGGTACTACCAGCGATCCTGCGAAGGTTTTTATGGGCCGGTGTATCAGTGACTGGTCGAGCGAGCGATGTAGGCAAGCGGGTTCTGAAGTCTGACGAAGAGGAATCGAGGGCAGGATTTGAGTGCTTCGTACGTCAGGTGTCACCCGCACTTCTCGGCTATTTTGCGCGTCGGATTATCCCTCGCGAAGAAGCAGCAGACTGCGTAGCAGAAGTTCTTCTGATCCTTTGGGAAAAGCGTACTAAGCTTCCTGAAGGTAATGACGAACGTCGGGCGTGGACATTTGGGATCGCGCGCAACGTTCTTCGAACTGCAACACGTCGATCTGTACGGCATTACACGATAGCCGAGGCGCTCCGCCAAGAGCTCATGCTTACCGGTCGCTCGGAACCGAGCAGCGCCGGCGAGGCTAGCGGATTACAGGCAGCTCTGCTTGAGCTTTCTAACTCGGATCGGGAGTTGGTCCTGCTCATCGCTTGGGAAGGCTTTTCGCTAGCAGACGCCGCGGCTTTGCTCGGCATTCGAGCAGATGCTGCGAGGGCCCGATACTCGCGCGCACGGCGGCGCCTTTCGTCTCAGCTCGAAGCGCAAGCCGCAGCAAAGTACGCTGGCCCATCCTAGTTCGCTCTGTCCCTCGGATGGGGGTGGGTAGGAGATGTTGCGCTTTTTCTCAGCCGCTTGTATGGTCCTCACAAGTGCCGCAGAAGAGTGCATGACGAATATTGGCTAGACGCTCGGGGGGCTTCTTACGCCTTGCGTCGCTCATTGAGGGAAAAGAGCGAATGAAACTGAGAGAAAATAGGGCGATCCTTGCAACAGCGATGTGCATAGGGTTGCTGCTCGGAGCTGTCGCGGTGCCGACGGCGGCAAATGCCGCTGCAATCGGAATTACCGGTGATGTGCACACGGGCGAGTACAAGCTGTACTACGGAACGTTTAGGTATCACTCGGCCGGTACCTCGAACTTCAGGCTCAACTCTGCGTCGCCTGGCTACTGCGGCGCACGGCTTGGGATTGGCATGTACAACGGCTCGGGTGGCGAGACGAATATGCCTACGTGGAACAGTACGGGGTATGGTCAGTCGTTCACTTGGAGTGGAGGATCCACACTTCCGACGGGCACATACGCCATGATGGCCCACAACCGGAGCGGCGGCTACTGCTACTACCCGAACGACCGAATTTACTGGGGCGGAACGCTGACGCTTTAGCGTCGAGGGGGAATCACAATGACTGAAAATAGACGCAATTCAAAGAAACGAGCTGTCGCAGTCGCCGCCGCTGTACTGGCGGGGTGTGCGATCGGAAGTGCATTCGTATCGACGGGAGCGACCGCGTCTTCGGACCGTGGAAACTCAAGTTTAAGCATGATCACGCCATCCCAGGCGGGTTCTGTGCTCCGTGGGGAGGTGACCCGTTTCAACGCCCTCCTGCCCGCAGGTGTTTCGTGGCCTACTTCGCTTCCCGACTTCCTGAAGGAGAAGGACGTGAAGATGGACGCTAGTGTCCCACGCGCTATTGCGTCGATCTACTGGCTCTGCGCCTGGGAAGACAGCTATGTCACAGCCGTCGATGAGAAAAATGATACGCAGGCATCGGCGTCGCTGAAGGAGATCGCGAAGTTCGTAGAGCTGCCCTTCTACAAGGAGCAGTTCGTCGATCCTGAAGGCGCTTGGCTGAAGAATGTTCTTCAAAAGGCGCAATCTGGTGACGCGAGTGGTGTGCGCGAGGACCTCCAACAGTGTGGGTACTTCCAGGAAAATAACCCCGCTTAGGACCACGAAACCACAACTCGGTGATGGGGGCAGGCCCGTGTGGGCCTGCCCCCATCCGTGTTTCTAGATCGACCTCTGAACTGTGGAGTGGCTTGCGCACCGGGGGTCTTAGTTTAGGGAACTTGATACCGCCTTTGATTATCTCGGCGCCGGACCACGCCACGAATATCAGCTCTAGCTCGTGGGCAGGCAGGCTGGACGTACCGATCTATCGAGTTTCTCTACCAACCAGCCGGGGAACGCTGTCGGCGCCCGACGACAAGTGTCGCTCCCGGGCACGGTCTGACCCGTCGTAGAAGGTGCGTGTCTCCCTTCCCTGCCACGTAGGAACTACCCAGAGCGACGATCGTCAGCAGCCTTGCACCGCGTGCTCCCCATCTCTATCAGGGCCGGATACATTGGCGCCTTGAGGGCCGGCGTGGTCGCGTGGGCAACGTGGCCGGCGCTTCGACTGCCGACATTCAGACCAGCGCTACCCGACCAGTCCGAGTGAGGGCGTCAGCGCGCCGTAGAGGGCAAGGGCGCGGGCGCTTGCGTGGAGGAGACGAAGAACGGGGTCGGCGAAGCCAGCCGATTCGTGGTCGTGCGTGCGCCCAGCTTGCCCCGGCAAGTCAAGGGATACAAGGAGCGAAGAGGTTGGGTCTAAGGGTACGGAGCAGTCGAACAGGAGACGCCTACCCCCTGCTGGCCAGGGGTGCCGCCCGCGGCGCTACCCCACCTCGCTCGGCTCTCTGTCGGTGCTTGGACGTCATTGGTACGAGCCTGAACGGGTTGACGAACGCGTAACCGCCTGGTCGGACACAGACTAATACCGAGGTTGAAACCCTCGCTCTAAGCGGGGCTCATCTGATAAGTTCACACTGTTTGCGAGCGTGCTACTAGCAGTAGCTGCAGGTGTCCTTGTTTTGAGGAACTTGTTTGTTACAATTATTACATGGAATATTCACAGGAAGCACCCCGCAGAGCGCAATCTCCACCTAATCAACTAAGTATGTTCGAGAGGATACCGCGAATGGCGACCGAAGAAGAGTTTAGGGTTATGCGATACTCGCTGCATATCGCGGAGCTCGCGCTAAAGTCGCATCTCTCCGGAGATGGAGCCTTAGATTCAAGTTATTCTTACAATCACTTTATCTCCGACATGAGTGACCACGGAGTCCCATCTGAGTTCGCAAATAGAGCGCTCGATGAGATGAGATACTCAGTCGGTCCCAACGCCGCGTTGATCGCCGGCTGAGATGGGCACGAATAACGACTGGGTGCGGCGCAGTGAGCAAGCGGGTAATCGGCCCGATGAGGATGAGCCTCAGCGTTCCGGTCGGTCCGCTGCGCGGCGCGATCACGATCGGGTCTTCTACTCAGCGGAGTTCGAGCGGCTTGAAGACGTCACACAGATTGCAACTCTCACTTCCTCATCTGTCCGTAACCGGCTAACTCATTCTTACCGGGTGGAGCAAATCGCTCAGGCAATCACCGTGCGAAACCCCAATGCTGGGATCGACGTAGACGTTGTAGCTACGGCGGCTCTCGTGCATGACATCGGCCATGCGCCGTTCGGTCATACTGGTGAGGAAGCTCTCCAGCGTGCGGTTACGTGCGAGAATCATAGAAAAAGCCTTCGCCCTGGACTGCTTGAGCGGCTGAAAAATGTGGGCGATGACGAATACAACGAATATTCGCCGGATCGGTGTGATCCAAACAAGCCATGCCTGCTCCTCGACGGGTTCGAGGGTAATGCTCAGAGCTTTCGAATTATCACGTTGCTCGCCTCGAATCATCCTCGTTCTCCAGAACACGGTTTGGACTTGACCCGTCGCACGTTGATGGCGTCCTTGAAGTATCCTTGGCTAGAAAAAGAACATCCTAAGAAGATAAATAAATGGGGTGTGTATGATCTCGATCTTGAAGCCTTCAAGTGGGTGCTTGCTGTAGATGGCGTCGACGATGTTGCCGGACAGCGACCTCAGCACCTCGAAGCCTCTGTGATGGATCTTGCTGACGATATTGCGTACGCCGTCCATGATCTAGAAGATGCGTTCAAAATTGGCCTGATCCCTGCCGCCGAGCTCCAGAAGCTGCGTTCGACCACCTTCTCAAAATTAATCGCATACATTCGAGCGGAATCCGAGAAGGATGAAGTCGATCCGATTGCACAACCGGACCCGGACGACGAAGGTATCGCCCCACTTTCGGGAAGTCCGGTGCTTAGCATCGTTGCGGAGTGGGAGAAGTTCGTAGGGCTCGATCATAAGGCGGAGGATCGCGATGCACAGGGGGCCTTGCTCTACCCGCATCTCAATCAGCTCCAAGCTTGCCTAAATAAGGTGAGCGGGGAGGCCTATTCGGGAAGTCTTCAGTCACGACAAGCCTTGTCATCCTGGCGTGCATTCCTAATCTCGCTCTTCGTCAATAATGTTGTGATCGAAGACGGCCGCGCTAAGTTCGATTCTCCCTACATTGAGTCCTCAATGGAGTTCTTGAAGCAGATCACCTGGTATTTTGTAATCGACGACCCAGATTTGACGGCAATCCGTGAAGGTCAAGAGAATCTGGTTTTGGCGTGCTTCGAAAAACTCTTTGCGTTAGCTGCTCAGGCACATCTCGCTCCGGCTCCGCTTGGAGGTGAAAGCAAGAAATCTCAATGGAGGGGGAGGGTGCTCCATCGCCTCAGCAAGAGGCTCCCTGAAAGATTGAACGACTACATCACTCTCGCTCGACAGCAACTGGAAAACACGTCTGTCGAGCTTTGCACGCCTCGTCAAGCTGTCGCGAGGGCCGTCGTTGACTATATCTGCAGTCTTACGGATGCGGAGGTCTACTCGTACTCGCTCCAGCTCGATGGCGCACCTTCACACGCGGTTCCTCGGCTCTACCGCCGTTAGGCCGCATCGCGGTGAGGCGCCCGGCTTTGCTGGCATGTAGAGCTTGCTATTTGTCCGCGTAACCGGAGGCATGCGTCCTGGTCGAGTACACACCTGAGCAGCCTTGGAACAGCGCTGCCCGTTCCGCTAGTAGTGGGCGGGCAGCGCCGTTGAGGTAATCAAATTTGGCCGACCGCGTGCCTTGCCCTTGGGCGGATGCGTATCGTTGCCGGACGAGTTCTTCGTTCCGATGGTGTCGTCGATGTGGTGCACCGTGTGCTCGACTCCACGGTCCTTCGCCGTATCGCTTCCGACCGCCTGCTGTTCAGCCTTGTTGCCGCCGGTGTGTGCGGCGCGAGCTGACGTCGACCTTCGTCTTCCAGGCGCCGGCGTGGGATGCTCTTGGGACGGTCACTCAGGCGGGGGCGAACGCTAGCCTGGGAAGACAGCGCTCGATGCTTTCGAGCGGGGTCTCCGCGCGTTGCCGCAGGGAGTCGGCGCTCGTGTCATCCCGATCGAGAACGGTTTCCGCGTGCAGGGGACCGACTCGTGCTCAGTCGGGGTCTGGAAGATGCTCTACAACTGGCGTCTTGTCGTGTTGCATCCCGGGTAGCAGATCGACGCCACGCACGGCTACTGCTACTACGGAACCGGGCTCGAGAGTCTCGCCCGCGCTGTTGCGTCTGGTCTCGAGTGGCAGGATCCGCTCAACTCGGCGCCGGCCGGATTCGACAAGCAGGCCTTCTGATCGCGTCCCTTGTGCTGGTCAGCGCTCGGGGCGAAGGGGCCGCCACATCTCGAGGCAGGCGAAGCGCAGCCGCTGGGAAGTCATCTCGCCGCCGCCGATGCAGTTGAGCAGGGAGTCGCGGGGAGTGCCTGTTCGAGCTTGATCGCTCGTTCGTACGTGCCGGTCGTCCGAGCCGCGTACAGGCGGGTCGTGTTGAGCGCACGGAATGAGTCGATAGACGGGATGGACTCACATACGGATCCCCAGAGCGATCGATCGAACTGCTTGGCACCCGTCCAGTGACTGCGGACGCGCCTCTAGACGTTGGTGCGCGCCCCGGCGCAGGCCTACTTGGACTCATCTAACACCATGACGTACACACCCTCGACACCGTCCCACTTCCGCAGGTCCGTTACCTACCGCATGAAATTCCAGATCTCGAGCATCCGCGTCAGCGAAGCCTCGAACGCGTCCGCATCGATCCCTGCGAAGAACTGCATGAAGAGGTCGAAGTTGTCGAGCGCCCTCGCACGCTGCCGGTCGCGGAACTCGTCCGTACGCGACGTGTGTGACTTGTCTTTTACGGCTTGCGCGGCCGAAGCCCGCCCCGACCGACGGCTTCTTGCTCAAGAGCGCGTGCCGCTCCCGACTCACAACTAATCAGTCGTGTAACCACCTCGCTGACATAGCGCAGGGCATAGTGGCCCTCAGAGGGCGGGACATTCGCTGCGGTGCCAAGCGAGGCTGGACCGCGAGCCCTGATGGTGTCAGGATGACCGCGCAGGCGGGCTGTGCCTGCGCGGTGGACTATGAGGAAGTAGGTCACAATGTCCTGGTCAGCTCCGAGCGCGCTGTACTCGTCCGATGACCTTCTGAACGGCTTCATGCCGCAAGATTCGCAGAGTCTGCGCGCGACGTACGATTTTCTGATGTTTCAGCGCTTTATGCGCGCCGGTGGGCAGACCGCGCATGAGCTCTCCGAAGCACTCCAGTTCGCGAGCCACGATGCGTACATTGCAGAAGGTCTCCGTAAGTGGCTGATATCTCACGACCCCCGTTTGGTGGGTATTATGGGTGGGCACGGTCTCTCTCGCGATCAGGATGCATATCGCGAGGTTGCAATCCTGGCGCGACAACTAACTCGTAGTGGGTATGTCATTGCGACCGGTGGTGGGCCTGGAGCCATGGAGGCGGGTCACCTGGGTGCTGCTTCGGCCCATCGGAAAGACAGCGTCCTTGACGACGCGCTCTCATACCTTGCGCTTCACGCGCCCAAGCTGCCTGACCTGCGCGGAATGCTCGATCCTGCTTTTGAAGCCGACCCGGCGATTCTCGAGGAGGCGCACAACTGGCTGCTTCCGGCTCATAGCGTACTGCAGACGTTGCTCGAGCAAGAGGTTGGGGTCAGCCTCGCGGTACCGACGTGGTTGTACGGTCACGAGCCGATCATGCCCTTCGCCTCGGCTTACGCAAAGTACTTCAACAATTCAATCCGGGAAGAAGCATTAGTAACCCGCTCGCGTGCCGGAATCGTTTACGCACGAGGTGGTGGCGGAACTATCCGAGAAGTATTCCAAGATCTTGAGGAGAACTACTATCAGAACGATGTGACTAAATTCACTCCAATGATCTTCTTTGATAAGGCAAGATACTGGGCTTCAGGAAGTACGAGCGATTCGCCCGGAGTAAAACTCGACGAGGTGGTGCCTGATGTACTGCGTCTTGCGAAGAAAAGTGCGGGCAAGGACCCGCAGCCTTTCATTGACAAGGTTGTATTCACCACTGATTTAATCTTGATTAATAAGCTACTCGATGAGCACAGCTCGGTTGCTCGAAGGGAGATGCGTTTCATGGTCGGCAACATCGGCTCGGACCGTCCCTGAAGCGCGCCTCCAATCTCCGCTCCTGTGCGCATCAATATCGTAAACGCATGGCTGGATTAATACCCGACTGTCATAGGAATATCTGAATCCGATCAATCCCGGATCACGCCGTGATATGCCGCTTTGCATGCCTTGTTTGCTGAAGCGACACGTGAGAGCTTGCCCGTCCTCTCTTCATTGGGAGTACCGGTCTAAACTTGCGGTCATGCCCTGCGCCCGACTATCAAACGTACCGTCTGAAGTGCCGAGTCTCACGGAGGGACGGAGGCCGTTGCTGGGTGTCTACCTGGCGGTGTTGCATCAGATCGAGTAACAAACCAAGTAAAAGTGCCGTGAGCGTAGTTGAATCAAGGTCATGCTAGACGAGCGCGGGCAGAGCGCCGAGGCTTGAATCACATCGTTGCATCGTTTTCGGGCCGCTGGGTATCCGTTCGACTGACAGGATCGTCTAGGAGAGTTTTCCCGGGCGATCTAGATTGACCGGTACTCAAGCTTCCAGCCTTGCGGTCCTCGTGTGCTCACGCCTGAGCAGGCGCTGCCGTGTCGACGCCCACACTCCGGACTCGCTCCGCAGAAGTGCGCCTGACACGCGAGGTTACCCAATCCGTAGCGTCACGAGGTGGCCGCAGCACGTCGGAGTGCGAAACTAGAGAGGCACTTCGGGCGGGCTCAGGCTTCATCTCCCGGTGCCGTTGTGCCCGTCATCCTGCCGACGGATGGCGGGTCGTCAAGCTGCCCGCATCGACACGGCTAGCCGTGCGGACGTGCTTGGACGCGAACGTCGACCCATGCGGACGTTCGTCACACGGGAGCGATTGCAGACTCCGCGCAACGATGCCATGATGAGACCATCAGGTTCAGCGCCTGGTCGAGACGGCCACATTTCAGCGAGCCGCCGCCGTGACTAATCAGTTGCACGGCGGGTGCTTGCAAGGGGCCGGCTCGCAACAAAGCGAGACGTCGATAGCCAAACTTCATTGTTTGCGATCCTCGCGCCATGGGCGCTGTCGCGATTGAGGAGTCGACCCATGGTCGGGTCCTTTTTTCGTGGCAGGAGGTGAGACGTGTACAAAGAGATCGGTCGGACGGTCAGGGCTGCCATCGTGGGGTGGGGCCCGACCTTTCGACTTCTACTTTTGATTACTGCGGCAACCGGAATCGGGGTCGTTGTGTGGAAGGTCGTCTCCGCCTGATTCGCCTCGCTTCCAATTCACGAAGAGTAGGTGAGCCCTGAACGCTCGCCTACTCTTCGTGACTGAGCAATCGAGATGTACCGTTTGATGCCAAGCAGGTAGATGTTGCTAAGCCGCATGTAGGCATCCTTTCTGTTGTTACTCCGAGTTTCATCGTGTGAGGATCACGCCCGAGCGCGCCAAGCGCACTAAGGAGGGCCGGTCCATGAGCTTCGGATGATTCGCCCTCGCAGGATTTTTCTGCCCCGTGAAGAATCGCTCGATGACCGCGACCTCGTCGGCGTAGCGCTTCTGCTTCCGGAAGGTCATTGCGGCCCACTCGGCGTACGCGAATGCCCGACCGTTTCCTTCGACCTCCTCGGCTCGCTCGGTAGCCGCAATGCACTCGAACAGCAGCTCGAGTGCCTCGTCGTACTGCTCCGCACGTCGAAGTGCCTGGCTCTCGTCGACGTGTGCTGAGAAGTGCTTCCCCCGAACCTTCGTGACCCGGGCAGCTTCCCGCCGCTGACGCTCCGCCGCAGCGATCTCCCCTCTCATCTCCTCGATCGAGAGGAGCGGCTCAACGGACGCGGCCGACAGATCGACCCCGACCGTCGTCTCGCGCCCAGTGCTCGCGGTCGTCGTCTCGCGGATCGTGGGTGGAGGCGCGGGTGGGGGAGAGGGTGCCGGCACCGCGGAGTAGAGCTCGTACCCGTTGGCTCGCCGCCGCTGCCGAAGAGTGAGCGGAACCAACCCATACGGGCGTTTCCCGCGAACGTTCGCGGGCCCACCCGCAGCAAGGCGCCCGCCGGCAATGTCGCATGCGTCGCTGTCCGAACGCAGAATAGCGCGAGGGCATGAGCCGACCGAAAGTAGGAGGTGAAATCAGCACTGCCTCTCGACGGGTGCCAATCCCTACTTTCTCATCCAATCATTTGCTCAAAGTTTGCGGATTCCGACGACCTCAGCGCCCCACCTTCGCCGGCCCGCGGCTGACAACCTGCCCTTCTTGCGCGCGAGCTGCGTGAAGAAAGCAAATCGGCCTGCGTCTCGGCCGACTGCCTTATGAGCGTCGTCGACGACTCCTCGAGCTTAGGGGACGCGCAATTCTTTGATGGGTTCTCGGCGGCTTGCGAGCGCGGCGGGCAGTAATGCCGCCAGTAGTGCAGTGAGTATTGAGAGTGTACTGAGAGCCGCGGTAAAGGCGAAGCTTGGCAATGGTGACGAACTTGCTACCAAAATGGCTGTTGCTGCAATGAATCCGACAATGACACCAATGGTGGCGAGAATGGCGGTCTGAGCGAGAAGGAGAAAAACGATGAGGGAACGAGTTGCCCCCAACGCGCGCCTGCGTCCATAATCTTTACGGCGCATAACAACTAGCCCGTAGAGAAGGATCGCAACAAGCGTTCCAGTAAGTGCTAGGAGAGCCAGTACAAGTCCCCGTGAGAAAGAGCCAAGCTGGTCGGCGATCAGAGCACGGAGTTCAGCGAGATTCTCGCTGGTCTCCACTTGAACTTTCAGCGGGTCGTCCGCTGCTAGCACCGATACTACTGCATCGCTTAAAGGTGCTACTAAGTCCGGTCTCTCTGCAATTACGACAACGACGCTGACCGGCTCGGTACCTACGGGTTCTGGCTGAGGAATGAGCAGAAGCGGTTGAAGCTGATTCAGAAAGTCTGGAGCCGTCAGAGTTCCCGCCACTCCGTAGCTGGCACCGGTAGTGAGTGTTATCGCGCCGACCCGATCGACGAGGCCGAGCTGGGCAAGGGCGGTCGGTGATGCATAGGCCAACTCGCCAGGAATAGGGCTGTTGGGGGAAATACCAAGAGTGTCGATGTTGGGTCCGTATGCGAAGCGAGCCGGTACACGTGTTCCATCGGGAATTAGTGTATTGGTGGCATCGATGGCGGAGGAAAACGCGCCGGCCCACTCGATACCATCCAGCCTTCCGATCCGATCGAGCACGTTACTAGTGATGCCAGCGGTGTTGTCGGCTCGGACGGTGATGGATCTTGTGCCGGCCGAGTCGATGGATCCGAGCACCTGCTGCTCAGCTGCGACCGTCCTCCCAGTCGTGAGCATGACGGTCAGAATCATCCCGGCGATCACCAGCACGGTCAGACCTGACGCTACCGCTTGTGACCGGGCGGTAGCCGCAGCCTCCCGCATCAAGCTAGCGATGCGGATCACAGACGGATTTCCCTGTCGCAGGACGCGGCGACGTCCGGCGAGTGGGTCACGATGATCACGGTTGCGCCAGCGTGGGCCTGGTCACGCAGTGCTTGGACGACGACGGAGGCTGTAGAGGGGTCGAGGTTTCCGGTGGGCTCGTCGGCGAGCAGAATAGCGGGGCTGTTCAGCAGGGCTCGACAGAGCGCAATTCTTTGCGCCTGGCCACCAGAAACTTGCCCAGGTTTGCGCCCAGGTGGGACGGCCACGCCAAACCGATTCATCAGGTCTAGTGCCTGCGACCGAGCATGATGCTGCGTCTGGCCTCGATATAGCGCTGTTTCGATGATGTTATCAATAACTGTTCTAGTCGGGTCAAGCGCGGCGTCTTGAAAGACAAATCCAAACTGGTTGGCTCTCAGCTGTGCGCGCTGCGAGTCGCGCATTACCGACGTCGCTCGATCATCGAAAAGTACTTGACCGGAAGACGGCTTCAACATCAGTCCGAGAAGGTAAAGGAGAGTTGACTTACCGCGACCCGACGGCCCGGTCAGCGCCGTCATGGACCCGACCAAGAATTCGGCGGACCACTGGTCCAGGACAGGCGTTCCTCGCGTGTATTCATACGCAATGTCGCGTGCCTGTAGCCTCTTCCCAGCAGAAGGCGTGATTATCTCCATCTTGTCCGGCCCTGCCACGTTCAGTTGACAGTTGCCGGGACTCTGACTTGTGTGCCGGAGTCGACGCCTTCGATGACGGTCATGCCTCGAGCGGACGCTACTGCCGTGACGGAAATTCGCGTTCCGCTGGCGTCGATCACTGCCATCTCGCCGGCGGCATCGGTGACGAGTGCTGCGGAGGGAACGACCAGCCCATCAACGGTCGGCACCGTTACAACCTGAGATTGAAAATGGGATTCGCCCGTTACAGGAACCAAGCCGCACGCTTCTCGGCAGATTGTGCCACCATTACGCCCAGCGAGGTTCACTACCACAGTCTGCGTCTGATCATCGATTCGTTGATCGGTTGTGACGGCATCCCAGGTTGTTCCGTCCGGAGCGGTGATAGCAACTGGCGTTCCGGTCGAGATCAGTGCCGCTTGGGCGTCCGTCACGGGCACTGTGAACGCGGGAGCAACAGAGAGCCCCTGAATAACTTGCTCTCCCCCCGATACGGCGGCACCGCGGGAGATGACCGAACTGTCCAACGTGACCCGCGTGGGAAGCATTGGAACGAAAATGACGTCACCCAGCTCAGCGCTGCCGGACTGATCAATTTTAAGAGACTTCTGCCATGCGCGAATTGCCTGAGCAGTCGCTCCGCGGGCAACGCCGTCGGCCGTCCCGTTGTAGAAGCCGAGCCCCTTCAGCAGAACCTGAAGTTGCATGACATCTGTCCCTTCGGCACCCTCGCCGATTGGTCTGAAGGCAGGAACTTCGCCTTGGGCGATGACGACAGGCCGCTGGTCGACGGTGTATAGCACGTCGCCCTGCTCGACTTCTGTTCCGGCTGAGACAGCCACGGATGTCACAATTCCTGCGGCTTGGTTGGCGCCGATCGTGGTTGGTTGCCATGCGGCCACGGTGTTGAGATTGAGACTCGATCCCACCTCCCCCGGCCCCACTGAAACGGTCGTGAAGGCAGTTTGAACCAGCGGATCTGCTGCTGGCTGGAGGACGACGCCGCCAGCCCAACCAGCAGCGCCGGCGCAGGCAGCGACCAGGCTAACAATGAGCACGAAGGGCCGCCAGGTGCGTTTCGCGGTATTCGAATGTGTACTCATGCACAGCTCCTAAGGAGGTTCGGTCCCCGCGGTGGAGCGCAGTGCTGCGTTTGGCTGCCGAAAGTCTCAAGGAGGGGTCTAGGACGAACAGCACACGACTTATCTCTCGTCGCAAATCGCCTCATCCGTACAGTTCGTCTGGGAACTGCGGGCATTTCTCTTTCAGAGCGTACCATTCGTCTGCGCTGGCAGTAGAAATGACAGTGGAATAGATGTCCCATCCGCCGTCAACGTCGAAATTCTCCGAGAACACCTCGCGGCTCGGGACGTCTGGCACTTCGTATCCCTGGCCTTCAATGCAGGGTTTCAGTGAATCGCGATAGTACGAGTAGAGATAGTCAATTTGTTCTGTGTTCAGTGGGATTGTGTATCTAGGATCGACGGGATAAGCGGCCTGACATTCGAAAAGAGCAAGAGCGTAAGCCCCGTTTTGTGCCGTGGGAATCTCTTCACTTGAAGTGATGCCACCATCGGGAATTTCTTCGGCCGCGAAACCAGCGGCGTCAAGGCAGCCGACCATTGCTCCCGCCCATTCGGCTGGCTTAACTACCCGCACACGTTCCACCTCTGGCCGCGCGATTCCGGGGTTTTGTGCGGATACTGCTTCCCAACTTGAGTCGTTGGCCTGCTGGATGCCGGCTTCGCTCTGCTCTTCGGTCAATTGGGTTACAGATGGTGCAGGCGTAGGCGTAGAACATGCTGACAGCGTGAGTCCGATAACGACTGCGGTTGCAGTGGCAGTACCTGTTCTGAAGCCGAGGACTCGACTACGACGCCGAGTTATGCTCACGAGCTGTGCCTAGTAGCAGGAGGTGCTGTACGAATTGATCGTGGAAGCCGTGAAGTTGACCGTTGCGGACGTGTACGGCCCGTTGGCAGTGTGCGAGCCTCCGGTGCCCCAGCTGTAGGTCTTGTTGCCGGTGTTGCCGAAGTGGATGTGGCTCGTACCGCCTGACGTCGACGACACGCTTCGGACGGTGAGGATCCCTCCACAGGAGCGAGACTGGTTCACCTCGGCGGCCGACGCGCTCGGCGCGAAGGCGACTGCGACCAGCAGCATTGCTGATGCGGACAGACCGACGAGTGACTTCTTGTTCGTGCGCATGATCTACCATCCCCTGTGGTGAAATTTGCTGAGCTAGTGATCCCCATGGTAGTGCACACAGCCTTCACGCGGGGGCCTCATTTTTGAACTGCGGTATCGCACGGGATGAGGTCCCCGCTCCGCATCGGCACCCTGTGTGATTAACCCGGTGTTCAAACGATGTTCATTCGCCCAGTAAGTGCGAAGTTTCGACCGTCCGTCACTTGGCGATCGCAGGGCTGACGGGGCTGGGTGCGTTGGGGCCCTACGCGAGGGTGATGGTGTCTAGCCTTGATTCGCGAGGGATCCGGCAATCTCGCTGGGGGCGCCGGCCGATCGCGGCTGCCAAGAGTCGAATACGCCGTAGGCAATAATCCGCTCCGCGGTCGACAACAGCGGATTGCAGCTCGTCATCGTGATCAGACGATCGGTCGGAACGACCTCGCTCGTCCAAGGGACGGGATCGATGACCTGCACCTCGGAGGGCTGGACGTACTCGAGGTTCCGGAATCGGTACGTGTACCAGCCGTCGACGGTCTCGATGTAGATCGCATCACCCAGCTGGAGCTCATCGATGAGGTGCATTCCTCCGCCGGCGGCGGAGCGGTGCGCGGCGATCGCAAAGTTCCCCACTTCGCCCGGCATCTGGGTTCCCGGGTAATGGCCGATGCTTCCCATATCGAGCACCTTCTCGGCGTCCACGCCCTCAGCGATCGTGCGCACCCACCCCTCGCCGTATCGAGGGATGTAGAGGTTGCCGAACGTCGTATCCAGAGCCGACACGGAGGCGACCACCGGGTCGCTGGGCGCGGTCGGCTCCGCGCTTGGCTGGCCCGGATCTTCAGTCGGAGGGGTGTCGTCTCCCCAGCTTTGGTGTAGCTCGGCTGCTTGATCGGTCTGACGGCCGACGATCACGGCGTCGTTCCACCACAGCTGCCAGGCGAGGAACAGCAAGACGAGGACGCCTGCGGTCATCAGCAGTTCACCGAGGACGCCGAAGAAGGACAGTCGTCGACGGGCCGGACGACGCCGGTGCCGCGATACCTCCACAGATGACGGAGCGGTCATGCCAGGATTCTAGCTGCGACAATTTCGCCGGCATCGCTGGTCAAGACATCCAGTGTGGACGTCGTCAACAGGCGTCCGGCTGGGGTGGTTCACCGCACTACATCGGCGAGCGAGACGCGCCGCGCGCGGGCGCGGGCGGCAGCGTCCCGTAGGACTCGCTCGATGACATGCCCGGTGACGGGGCCGCTATCGGGACAGTGGATCGATGGACCAGAAGGAGATGCTGCGCACCCGACCCGAGGCGCTCGACGACCTCGGGCAGCAGATGCGTTCTGAGGCCGACTTCGCGGGGGAGCGGATCGTGCGGACGTAGAACGGCTTCAGGTTCCAGGAAACGGAGATCTTTACGGTCGAGGGCTGGAAGATGCTGTTCAACTGGATCTTCCGAAGCAGGGGAGCGATGCAGAGCAGCTCGTAGCGGCTGTAAGTCGGTCGATGCCTCCTCCGGCGCTCCAGGTCGCCTATGGTTTCGTCGAAGAGCCACTCCGCGAGGATCATTTGGGCGCCAATGTCACGTGCGATCGCGAACCGCCCTTCTCGCCGCCAGGGTCCTCCTACGCCTCCAGCTCAAGGGGCAGGGCCCGCTCCAGCTTCCTGGTGGTGTCGAAGGTGAGCACCGCAGGGTTCGCCTGCAGGACGAGCTGTAACTGGTCAGCGAACTGAGTTTCGGTGAGAGGAGCATTGGGATCGGATCCGATCTCCTCCGTGCCGGCCGCTCGGAAGATGCTGAGCTGCTCCCTCGTGACGGCCCCCGACGCGAGGATCCTCTGGTATCCGCGGATCCACTCGTCGCGATTCATCGTGACGTTCAGCGTCGAGAGGAGGTCAACCAGCGCAGTGTCAGCGTTGGCCGGCGCTGCGGTCTCAGGGCGTTCGTGGCTGCCGGCGGAGCGCGGGTTCCCGGCGCTACGAAGGGCACGAAGGCGCTGCCAACTCGTCCGCAGGGCCGGCAGAGCGATAGCACTCCACCAGCGCTTCACGTGAGGAGAGGCAGCTCGCGCCACCATGATTACGATCATTGCCACGAGCTGGATCGCGGCCTCGCGCTCCTCGGGCGTCAGCTCGTCAGGCGACCGGTAGGGAGGCGCCTCGTCGGCCCCGTGGGAGTCGTCATTCCACTGCCACGCGGCGTGCCCTCTGAGCTCGTTGGACTCGTCGTCGAAGAGATGCCCGACGACCGCACCGTCGACGAGCCTCGAGGTTCCGAGGTGCATGCCGTCGGGGATGATCGGTATGAAGGCCATGCCCGAGGGTAACGCGGCCGTGTGGGCTGAGACACGGCCGCCAGGGGATCAGCGGAGGCAAGCGAAAGCGTCCGCCGGTGGGCGAGGAGCGGACGCAGTTCAGCCGGCGCGCTAGTGGGCAGTCTGTTGCGCTGAACTCGCTCGGCGCACGGAGACGGTGAGTAACAGGGCAGCCCTGGCGCCCATCACGAATCGAATCTTGTGGAACCAGAAGGGCGGTTCCGCTCTTCCACAGACGGGACGTTCGTCTTCGAGAGGACAAAGCAGGGAATCACCGCGGCGAGTTTGAAGTTTGACCGGCGAAGCCCGTATTGTTCAAGTGAAGATAAACGGTCCTACTGGAGGAACTCATGGCTCAAAAAGTCACCCTCGTCGATGACCTCGACGGTACCGCGCTCGACGAGGACGGCGGCACCGTTCGCTTCTCGTTCGACGGAGCCAACTACGAAATCGACCTTTCTGCTGAGAACTCGAAAAAGTTCGAGAAGGCGCTCGCGCCCTACATCGACGGCGCTCGGAAGGTTCGGGGTGGGGGTGCCCAGCAGTCGAGTTCCTCCTCGGCGGCGAAGAAGAGCGACCCCCAGCGCCTCAAGGCCATTCGCGAGTGGGCCAACGCAAACGGGCACGAGGTTTCGAGCCGCGGACGGATTCCTCAGGACGTCGTCGACGCATACGACGCCGCTAACTAGTTGAGGCTCGAGAGGGGTGGCGCCGGAAGGCGCCACCCCTCCTCGCGCGTTAAGCGCCCCGTGAAGAACCGCTCGCTGACCGCTACGTCCTCCCCGTGGCGCTTTCGCATGCGGAGCGTTGTGGCCTCCACCCGGCGTACGGCGGCGCCGGACTGTTCGCTTCGAGCTTGTCCGCTCGCTCCGTTGCCGCGATGCACTCGAACAGTAGCTCGAGCGCCTCCTCGTACCGCCCAGTACGTCGGAGTGCCTGCGTCTCGTTGGCGTGATCGGTAAAGTGCTTACCCCCAACCTTCGAGACCCGGGGAACCTTCCGCAGATTACGCTTCGCCGTCGCGATCTCCCGCTCAATCTCCTCGATCGAGAGGAGCGGCTCCTGAGAAACGGCCGGCAGGTCGATCTCGGCCGTCGCCTCGCACCCCTGGTTGTCATCAGGCGGATGGTGTGACGAGGAGTGGGAGAGAGGGCCGGCACAGCGAAGCCGGGCTCGGACGAAGGCGGCCTCGGGCTTCCTGGCTCCATACCGCGGAAGAGTGAGCGGAACCAACGCATTCCGGAGTCTCACCTGAGCTCCCGCGAGCCTATCCGTGGCAACGCACTTGCCGGCCCTCTCTCGCGCGTCACCGATCGAACGCAGAATGACGCTGCCCACCCCGGCTGAAGCTGGGGCGGGCAGCGTAGCGAGGTGAAGGGACAGACGCGTCGGTTGCGCGTCCCTGTCAAGGCTCACCAGGACCCGGGAGCCAGGTCGACTACAGCCCTATCGGTGCGGAGACGAAGGTGAAAATGACTCAGTCCAGCGCTGCTCGAGTTGACTGCTGCTCAGCCCAAACTGCGTGAGATTCCGTCCAACGATGGTTGCGTCCCTAAAGCCGTCACCAATCTGGATGGCGCCAGCGAAGCTGGATACCGCAGTCCGAAGTTGCTCCAGGCGCGCAAATGTCAGGGCACGGGCGCCCTGCCGCGCAACGGCATCCCACATCGGCTGCCGCGAAGGGTGAATCATCAGCGGCACCCCGAAGTAACGGGCTTCGGGATACGCGGAGTCGAACCAGTCGGTTGAATGGCTGAGCTGCTCGAGATACTTACGTGACACCTCGTCGACTGTGGCCTCGCTCTTGCACTCGATCACCCAGTATCGATCATTTCCTATGGCCCATAGATTGTCCGGTCCGATGCCGGTCTCCTGGTCGGGTCGCGAGGAGGCGAAACCGAGAAGCCGTCCAAGCCGTTGCAGTGCGGCCTCAAATTGCTTGTGGCTGTTGTGGGTCGTGCTGGGGACGAGATCAAGCAGCAGCGCCTCGACGGCGACCTCGAGGGTCCTTGCCGTGGCAAATTCGGCGGTCATGTACCCAACAGAGGCGGCCGCCTGATCGCCAACGGCGGTGACCCGCGTCGTCGCGGTCTCGTGAGGGATCTTGAGGATGAAGTTGTTGTCGATCCGAGCCGAGCGTTGCAGCTCTCGCGCCGCCGCTGGGTCGGTCGCGTTGAGATATGTGGCCGCGCGCTGCTTCAGCCACCCCCTCGTCGCGGAGTCGACTTCGGTGAGCGCGCCAGCCAGAAGTTCCTTTGCTTCTACGAACCGCGAGGCAAGTGCCAACGCGAACGAATCGCGCTCAGCTCTTGCAGCCGCGGGGACCGAGTCGGCGTGCTCGTAGGTCACTGCTTCTAGAGCCTGCTTGCTGGCGCGAACCCAATCAGTGTCGCGAGCGAGAAAGGCGTTGACGGCGCCTTCGAAGTAGCTCATTGACTGACCGCGACCGCGACTGGCGAACTGCATAGAGAGGTCGTACTGGGCGCGGGTTGCGGGTGAAAGTTTTCGTCGGTCCGACGCCGCGAAGAGTCGTTCGACTAAGCGGGGGTCGAGAAGAATCACCGCGCAATAATCATCGGTCGAACGGACGCCGCGGCCCATCCCCTGCTCGATGCGCTGAGTCTGCCGCGAGTCCATTGCGGCGGTGCCGCCTAGTGCGACGGCTTCGACCAGCTCGACTGGCGAGTACCGTTCGGGAAGCCCGTCCAGGATAAGTACGCGGCAAGCCCCGTTTGGCAAGTCGACGCCGTCATAGCGCGCTACGAGAACAACCAGTCCGACATGCTCACCACTTTTGAGGCGCGCAACCACGGTTCTGATAGTGCGACGCTCATGGATCTCGCTCGTCAGATGGTTCCACTGTTCGGCGCGGCGATTCGATGGCACGATGACGACGACGTTCTGCGATTGCGCCCAGCGAGCTGCTGACGCCTTCACATCGTCGACGCTGACGTTCCTGCTGGTCTCGATCGGCGTCAGGATGAGACGATCCCCGATGTCGCTGGCAGAGCTGGGTGTGATCGGAGCGGTCACGCTCTGATCGGCGGCACCCATCTGCGTCACGAGGACGGAATCGTCCGCCAGAGTCGCCGTCATGTAGATCCGCCGCCGTGCGGACTTGAACGACGGCAGCTTGCCGAGGTCCGGGTACGGAAGCCGAACCTGCATGGCGCCGGGAGTGAACGCCACGTCGCAGAGCCGCAGTTGGTCTCGGATCAAGGGCCAGTTGAACTTCTTGGCGTCGCTCTCATCCGGCAGTCCATCAAGGATGCGAAAGACCTCCTCGAGGTTCGCTTGCCAAGCCCAGTAGGGAAGAGGAACCGCTTGCGTTCCGGTCCCATCGGCCAGCCCGGACCACCCTGCAAGCGACTGCTCCTTTAGCTGGTCGGAGAAGCGATCGAAAAGCACATCCCAGACCGTCGGGTGGGCGTGACGATCGACCGTAAGCGAGAATTGGTTCTGAAAGATCGGGATACAGGCGTGGGCGTCGTCGACCACTATGCTGCCCACCTCAATCGATCGACCACCCTGGCCCTGCAGTCCAAATTTGCTCAGGCCGTTATACATCGTGTGCGCAGTTACGACGAGAACGGCCTGTCCCTGACGAAAGACGGCGTCGCGAGGATCATCAGTCCATGCGATTCCAAGAGCGTCCGCCGTCTCTCGGACCTGTGATTCGAGTTGGGTGTCAGGAACGAGATAGACAGCTGGACCACGGCCTTCATTGAGCGAACTCTTGAGGATGACCAGCCCGATGACGGTCTTGCCGCTACCGGTGTTCATCTTGATCACCAGGTCTGACTCGTTTCGCCGCGCAAACCACTTGTCCCAGACCTCGGACTGAATGTCATGAGGAAATACGAATGGGGAACCCGACGGCTTGGGTAGGGCTCTGAATAAGCGCTTTGGGTCGGTCGTCGTCTCTGCGAGGTCAGGGGCTCCAAGCCCGCCGAAAAAGCCGCTCACGGGTTTACTCCTTGCTCGTTTGTTCACTACGCAGCAGCGCTGACAGGAGACCGCTCTCGCCATCCGCCTGCTGAGAGCTGGCTACCTGGTTGGGTGTGCGGGAAGCGATGAGATCGAAGACCGCGAGAGGAAGGCCGGGTCCGTGGATCAGATCTGCGGCAGAAACCCCAGCCGACTCGAGTACCTCGACGGCCTTTGGAATCAGTGAAGGCATCTCCACGACCGACACGTTGCCTGGTTCCGCACGTCGCCAACCCAAGCTCGAAATTCTGATCATGGCGTTCCGGTAGGTTACGTCCGACATGACACCAAGAGTCCGTGCTCGGAATAGGAGCGCCTGCATGCTCACGCCCCAGTGCTCTTTAAGAGCTCGCAGGGTTGCCCAGCCTCTTCCCGTCGTCGTCTTCGGAAGGTAGTCGCGAATCTGGCTCGCCGGCATCAGGAATTCAGAAGCAAATCGCTGCGCCTGATCTTCCGCGATTCGCCCGCCTGGTTCGGCATCGACGTGCATCATCAGGTGGCCGAGCTCATGAGCGACATCGAAGCGCTGGCGGTAGTAGTCGTCTTTCGCGGGATTTAGGACGATCAAAGGTCGCCCAGAGGCCTCCATTGAGAATGCGTCGATTGACGCGGTCTTGGGCGCACTAAAGACGACGAGCACGCCGGCGCGTTCCGCTAGGCGCACAAGATGTTGCACCGGTCCCACTGGAAGCTTGAAGTGAACTCGCAATGCCTGCGCCGCTCGTTCGGGTCCATCGCTTGACGGCACTCCAGAATCGACTGGGTTGGCGGGAAGGTTACGCTCGGGGAATTCGATCGTGCGTTCGATCACCGACGCTATGTCGCCTACTAGCCTCCCGTATGCGAATGCTTGGTCTTGAGCGAGTTGAGTGGTTGAACGGAGCGACCTGAAGTGAGGGGCCGCTGGTGCCAGACCAGTTGCGCTCTGAGCCGCGAAGAACCGGGGTGGGACTTGCAGCTTCATACTCAGACGCGCAATCGCGGTCTTCGCCGGAAACTTCGTGCCATTCTCCCAAGCCGCGACGGACGCCGGCGTCATCTCGATCAGCTTGGCGAGTTCTACCTTCCTGAGTCCAGCCAGCTGGCGAGCGAGCGTCAGCCGCGAGCCGTCAAAGGAGGACGAGACACCTTGGAGCTGACTGACCGGACGAAGCTCATCGCTCACTTCTCAGCAGTTTCGGCGTTGCGGTCGAGTCGGATCCGCACATTCGCGTCTTCGACGTCAGTAGACGGTGCGACACCAGGCAGGTCATCTGGGATAGTCGTCGTCAAACCGGTAGGTGTATCACCGCCAGTTGCAACTAATCTCCGCCAATTCCAAGGTCCATCGCCGTAGTGCTCAGAGATCTTGCTGTCCCCGATGTACTCCTGGTAGCTGCCGGTTTCCTTGTCGAGAGAGTGGCACAAGACCAGGGTGGTACCAGCGAAGTCGTCGTCTAGGGTCTCGGTCGGTGGCTCATCGACGCCTAGCTCGTCATACGAGAAGAGGTAGCTGGCTTCGTCCGCATGGAGCTGACGCGCGACCGCCTGCTTCGTGTCGCTCTTCTGCGCCCAGACGATCTTGTCGATTTGACCGAAGCTGAAGGACTGCAGCACCCAACGAACATCATCGACTGCCCATCCGGGACTGCCCCGGAAGTTGCTGCGCTTTATCATGCGCGGCTTAATTCTGGGCATCTTCTCGTAGGCCTCGTCCGTGATTCCGCGTCTCACGATGTCGAGACCGACTTCGGCCGGTGCGTCAGCAGGCAAGGCGTATCGCCCGGAGGAGGTAGCTCGGTCGAACAGGTCAACGTGGTACTTGTACGACAGGAAGCCCACCACCGCCTGGTCATGGCCAGCGTCCTCGTCAAAATCTCTTGATACGCGGGCGGCCGCAGTCGCTGCGACCCAGGAGATGAGTTCGAGTGCTTGGCCGCGGTCGAGAGCGGCGAGGAGATCAGGTTCGGTTGGCACGAGCCGAATTGTAGCGCGATTCAGTAACCGATGTGCTAAACATGAGCTCTCGGCGCGTCGCTCCGACTCACGCCCTCGTTCTAAGGATCCCTGATGGGTACGAATCCGAACAATCGTCACGTAGTTCCAAATCCCGATGGGGGCTGGGACGTGCGCGCGAGCGATGCTCAGCGTGCATCGGCTCATCTGGCGACGCAGGCCGAGGCAATCGACCGGGCACGCGAGATCGTCCACAACGCCGGTGGTGGGGAAGTGGTTACGCACGGGCGGGACAACCGGATACGGAACTCCGACACCGTCGCGCCAGGCAACGACCCGTTCCCGCCGCGAGACAGGAAGTAGCGGCCGCCTGACAGTCTCGCTTCGGTGGCGGATGGCGGTGAAACGCCGTCGAGAGTCACCGTGCGCATGATCCTGAGGGAAGCTTGACCATGAGTTTCCAGGTGTTTGACGCTGTCCGAAGAGTGGACCCATCTTCCAGAAGGCACAACGAGCCGCGTTTTCACTTCCTGAACCGCGTAACCGGTGCGTACTGGGATCAGGTTCGGGCTCTGCTCGAGACTTGGTCTGACCATTACCCTTCGGATGCGCGGGGAGACCTCGTCAGCCGGTTGCGATCATCGATCGATCGTCAGTCGAGTGCGGCGTGGTGGGAGTTGTATCTACACGAGTCGCTTCGCCGGGCGGATTTCGACGTTACGGTGCATCCGGACTTACCGGGTGGTCGTCGCCCGGATTTCCTCGCGGAAGGCGCGGGGGAGACCTTTTATCTAGAGGCGAAATCGCTGTTCGGAAAAGCGACGGGATCGGCCGCTCGTCTGAACGAAGTCCTCGACGCCCTGAACAAGGTGCGCAGCCCCAACTTTTTCCTCAGCCTCGACATTCGGGCAATCGGGCGCCTCGCGTTGCCGACGAAGAAGCTTCGGCGCGATCTTGAGACATGGCTGAACGACCTGGACCCTGACATCGTCAAGCCGCACGCATGGCTTGAGGACTTAGGCGAGCGACGATCAATCACGCAAGATGGCTGGGACATTCACTTTCATCCGCTTCCCATCAGTCCTGAGGCGCGCGGACTCGAGCACCAGGTCGTCGCGGCTTGGAATCCTCATGATGGTCCCGCCGAGTCGGCGACGACTATCAGGGCGTCACTCGATGCGAAGGGAAGCGCATACGGGGAGCTCGACCATCCACTCGTCCTTGCCTTTAATCTTGACTCCGGTTTTGATCGATCCTTCGAAACCGCGAACGCGCTCTACGGTGCTGCGATGGTGTCATTCAGTGCGGCTAATCCCGATAACGCAATCGAAACTCGCAACACCGACGGGTACTGGGGATATCCTGGCGCGTGGCGTCATCGTGATGTTAGTGCTGTCCTCGTTGGATCGAACGTCGCGCCATGGACTGCGGCCACAGCTACGGCCACTTTATGGCACCACCCTTCTCCACTGGTCGAGGTCGCGGGACTAGGTGCATGGCATCGCACGCAGCTTGTCGGAGAGCTGATCGAGTCTTTGGAAGCGCGGCAACAGATTCACGAGCTGTTTGGCTTGGCCGATCCGTGGCCCTCTGGCGAGCCATTTCCCGGTCTTTAGGAGCTTGATCTCGGATGAGACTGCCCGCTCTGTCGTGCGTCGGGGACGGTCGGACAGCTACAGCGGCGCGCCTCTGATCCAGTAGGCAGACCACTGTGCGCGTTTCCGGGCCACCTGCAGGCCGTGGACGCACCCAACCGGAGGTCAAACTCCGCGCCTCCTCGGCAAGTAGATATGCCCGGGGTGGGCCGACTTATCGACGCTTGAGCCGCGGGGCGATCTCGGCGGTGAATCGTCGCAGATCGTCCTCGTTGCCGTTTTCCGCAAGGAGCCGGATAGCCTTTCCGAGACCCAAATCGGGGTAGCCGTCGCGCGCGAGTTGGGCTAGAAGATCGTCTAACGCCACGCCACTAGCGCGTAGGTCCGCGTCGTCGAACAGCGGCTGTTCGGTCAGCTCTAGCTGTCGGGGTGCGGACTTCGGCGGCGTCGGTTCCTCGTATGGGATCGCCTCGGTTGGCTGAGGTCGACGCTCCAGTGGACGGTTCCCAGTCGGAAGCTGGCGAAGTTCGCGGCGAAGCTTTACGAGCACGGATTGCCCGAACCAGGTCCTTGCCCAAACCCAGGCGCCGTCCTTGTTCGTGGTGGCCTGACCGGTTACGGATAGGTAGCTGATTCCTGCCAGCGCGAGGTTTCCGTCGTCAATGCCGGTGGCGTCTACGGCTGACTTCGGCGGCTGCCAATTCAGCAGGTCCGGGTAGGGGAACGTGTCTGCGGCGCGCCCCTGGGAGATTGCGTAGAGACGGTCGGCCTCAGATCTTAAGTAATCCTCGTCAAGAACGGGGCTGAGAAGGTCTTTCGGTGACGCGGCTCCGACAATCGCTGCGGCCATAGTGCCGATGGTGTCGGTATCGGTATGTAGTCTAGAGGCTGCGATCTGTGCTGACTGGGCCGGATGATCGGGAAACGCGGATGCGAGCAGGAGTGCTGCGGCGGAGGTGAGGGTGCCGCTACCGCGGACGGTCTCATCTTCGAGCCGGAGAAGTCTGACCAGCTCGCCATAGCCGCGGATCGCTTCATCGCGGTTCTGTCCGGCAGCGTGCAGGATCCGCCACGCCGGCGCGGCGGTGCGGAGGATCTCTTCGACCTCGTCGATGGTTTCGTGCCAGCACAGCGCGAAAGAGCGTTCGGTCTTTCGTTCCCACTGCGGCAACCAGTAGCCGGCGAGTTCGGGTTGACGCTCAAACGCTCCGAGGGCGTCGCGGGTGGCCTGTAGCAGTGTGCCGAAGCTATCGGGTCCCGGGACGGCTCCGCGGTCCAGAGTGAAAGTGAGCGCGACGGCGTGAAATACGGCTCCGATGATGCCGCGGGGGTGCCCGTGCGTGACGATGGTGTTGCAGATGACGTCGTCTAAGTGTCGCAGCGATCGCAATTCGGGTGCCGCGTAAACGTGAGGCTGGATCCGCATCGCGGCGCCGTTCCCGCCAGCGTTCTCCCACCCATCGAAAAAGTTGTTGGCCCAGTTCGCCTGCTGCTTTGCCATCGCCGCGGCAGCGGCTTTGCTGGCGCGCCCGCCGCCGAGTGCGTAGCTCGGCCAGACGGGCATCTCCACGCGCGCAAATGCTTCGACGTCGAAGCCGTGGTTGCTGATCGCACGGGACGTTGCAAGCCGCAGTTGAGTGTCGTCGGAATAACAGCCCTCTGGTAGTTCGACACGGACACCCATGCGGCCGCCGACGATCCGCGACCACGGCATCGGGCGGGTCAGTTCACGGCCTCGGGTTCGTCGCCGGAGGTTCTCCGCCGATGTCAGCTCAGAAATAAATCCCAGCGCGTCTGCCCAAGCGGCCCAGAGCATCGATGCGCGGGTGCGCTCTAACCGACCGTTCACAGGAATACCTCCGGCCGCGCAGCGACGGGCACGTTCGGTACTCCGTTGATTGAAGTCATGAACCCACGGACATCGTCGATGTGATCTTCCTCAGGAACATAGACGGCCTGCAGGTCCGCGAGAGGAACTCGGCCGGGGTACAGCACTTCTGCTTGCTCGTGTGTGGGCCGGTTTATCGGAACCGCGGAGTGTCGCCGAGCGATCGATTTATAGTATCCGTATGGAATCTCTGGGCCGTATAGGGCAGCTAAGCCTCCCGGGCCCTCACCTCGACAGACGACGGCATGATAGGTGTTGTTGGTTGTCGCGAATACCACGCCTGGGTCCTCAAGGATTCGCGGCGAGAATGACAGGACCGTCCACCACAGCCCGTCTCTCGGCGGATGCCATCCGCGGGACGAGCCGAGGAAGTCGCGGTTGACGGCGCTGATGGAGAGGTTGACATAGCCGGTCCAGTCGGGATCCTTGCGTTGCACGCAGTTCAGCAGCCGCACGCTCTCCAGAAGGTCGTCGGTCTGCAGGTCGTCCCGGCAGAGCAGTGCGCCCCGGGCGAAGATGCCAAGGAGACCGTGATTCGTGGTGAAGTGGAGGACCTCACTGATCTCATGCGCGGTGACGAACTCCGCAATCGGATCCGTCACAGCGCGACCCGCTCGTAGGTAGTTGGATCGAGCAGGTCGATTAGATCAGATGCTTCCCCGTCCTTGAATCCGAGGGTGACTGTCTTGCGGGCGCGTCCGATGCCCATCGCTAGAAGTCGCCGGAGATATTCGAGCTGGGCATCCCCGTCGCCTTCACCATGCGGCGTGACCTGCTGGTTCAGGCCGAGGACGATCACATGGTCAAACTCGAGGCCTTTGGCGGAGTGGATGGTCGACAAAGCCACGGTCTCGTCTCCGCCAGGCCAGGTCGAGGCACGGGTGAGTTGCACAAACGGAACGCTCGCTGCCCGTAGTCCAGTCTTGAGGTAGTCGAACCACCCTCCACCGAGGGGGTGCAGGAACGCGACGGACTCTTCTTTGAGGTTCGCTGTCTTCACGACATGCTCGAGCGTCCATGCGAGTTGCTCGCTGAACTTTCCGACCAGCAGGCGGGGCCTGGATCCGGCTGTGGAGGCTTGTTCGAAGTTGGGCATCGTGCCGTCGTCGCCGATGACCATCCCTTCCAGCAGCGAGCGAGCGAATGCGGCAATCTGGGCGGTGTTGCGGTAGTTGCGATCGAGCTTCTTGCTCGCCGTTACAGTGATCCCTACCTCTTTCCAGGTGAAGGAGCGCGGGTAGATGCGCTGCGCAGCGTCCATCACGAAGGTGACGCTGTGCGGGTCTGCGACGTGCGCCATGAGGGTACGAATCTGGTTGGCCGCGAAATCCTGCGCCTCGTCGACGATGACGATATCCCACATCTGGTGCCCGGAGGTCTTCGCCTCAGCCGTGATGTCGTTCCAGTCACGCAGGTGTCGGATCTCCTTTTCCGCTAGGTAAGGATAGACGACCTCGTCGAGCAGGCGACGACGCATCGCCGCATCCATCCTCGGAGAGGATCCGCGGCCATCCCGCGCGCAGCCGATGTACGATTCCAGCTTGCCCGCCGGGAACCTCCCGAGAAGGTACTCCACCTCGTCGGTCACGAATCTTAACGGCAAGGGGAACCCTGCGGCGAAGGCCGACAGCAGTGTTCCGCAGTCGTCGGCGTCAGGAGATGAACCACTTGGAAGCTGCTCCATCGCCCACTTCCCGAACGTGGACACCTCCAGCTGGAGGTCACTGACGGCGACCGCGGCGGCCAGCACGTCGCTGTCGGCCACTTGCGTCTTCGCGAGCTCCGAGATGTACCCTTCGAGGGTCTTGTTGTAAGTGAGCACCAGAACGCGCACCGGCGGGGTTAGCCCGAGCCTTTGCTTCCGGCTCAGCCACTGCCCGCACAGCCGGGTAAGCCGCAGTAGCGCGGTCGTGGTCTTGCCGCTGCCGGCGGCGCCGTTGACAACGAACACGCCGGGCCGGCTCTCGAGCAAGATTGTTAGCTGTTCCGCGGTCGGTGTGACCGCAGGGAGAATACGCATGACCGCCTCCTGGCGGGGTCGGGGCCCGGTGTGCCGAGCTCACATGGCTGGAACCCTAGTCGTGACCATCCCCTCTCGGCAAGATTTCGACATGAATCACCACCGCCAGGGAGTCCCCGTCTCTGGGGTGCAGGGGAGCGCGGGCAAGCGTGGTGGAGGACTGCGGTGCATGCGCGCAGCCGTTGTGGATCGAGCACTGAGTCGCGCGACTACATGTTCGCTCGTTTGAACCGGCGCCGGCGCAGACCCGTCGGCGCTGGCGAGTCCCGCATCTCGACCGGGACCACCGGAATCGCGTCCGGGTCCCGGCGGAGCCGCAGTACTAATACGGCCGCTCGCGAGGGAGGTACAAGAGCGAGTGCGCACCTCGCACTCAACTAAAGTCGTCGCCTCGGCAGCGTCTCCTTGGCATGGATCGAACTAGATCAATCCAGTGCTCAGAGAATCGAGAAACCTACAGGATCGCACGAGCGGGAAAGCGGTCCGAGAGGTGAGCGTGGCTGTCCGCCACGGCCCTAGCTAGATTCAGCTGAGGCGCCCGGCGCAAAGGATCTAACCAAGTCCTGAAGCTCGCGTGCAATTAGGTGTGGCAAGTTCACGTCCGCCAGATCGACTCCAGCAAGCCAACTGAGTGCTTCACTAGGTGTCCACTTGTCATCCAATTCAGCGTCGGGCAGAGCCAGCACGGCCGTGCGCGAGAGGCCGAGCGTCATTAGGGTGGTATGCGCGGGGCGAGCGACTCCGAGCTCGAGCATCTTCACGAGGTCAGGCGCATTCTGGACAGGAAGGCCAGTTTCTTCAATCGACCAGTGATCGAGCACGTCGGCGTAGCAATCAAGATATTTGGGCGCTAGGAAGCGGGCTACCTGTTCAATATCTTTCAAGACACTACGGATATCGCCTCCAACGGTCTTTGCCTCGGTCTTTTTGCCTACTCGCTGCTCGACAAGAACCCGAAGCGGCATGCCATTCATCCAGTTGACGATCAAGTTGGCTAGTTGATGTTTACGCTTATCTTCTCCTTGTCCTGGGCGCCAAGCCCATCCGTCAAATTCAGCCGTCATGGTCTTGCTTAGGATCTCGAACGCCCTAAAGTAAGACCTTCTTGCATTCGATTCACGCGGTTCCGGAAGGCGGAAGTAATCCGGCTGCTGGCCGCTCGCTCTGAAGTGGGCGAGAAGACGAGCCATCGAGTTGGGCGACACGCCAGCATGCTTCACCAGCAGAGAATCAGGTAGATTTGCTCGCTCGACAGCCTGTATGACGGCGAGTTCGACCTCCGAACGATCCGACTCTAGATCAATAACGCTGAGCAAAGTGGTGAGCCCGGTTGGGCCGGTCTCGACGTAGCTACTGCAAAGATAGCTAAAGAGTCCAGCGGTATCCGTCATCCCGTTCACTACGTCCGCATCTACGCGCAAAAATGCGAGCAGATCATCGGGGTTCGCAATGCCGGTCCGTACGGCCCGCGTCAGCTTTCCACGGTGGCGCACTCGTGGAACTTCGGGCCACGCCTCGGCATTATCGGTATCAATGCAAATAATGTTTCCCTGGAATTCCTTCCCCCATCGCCCAGCACGCCCCGCAAGGTTCCAAAAATCACCGGATTGCAGGCCATCTCTGCCTTTTTTGGGGTTTCGGATGAAAATATTTCTGCACGGCAGGTTTACGCCCTCAAGGAGGGTAGACGTGCAGATCAGGTATTCAAGTGAACCTGTGGCAAAAAGGCGTTCAATTTCGGTTCTCACGGAAAGTGGCATATTTCCGTAGTGAAACCCAATGCCCACATTCAAGGACGCGATAAGTGAGTAATTGGGGTGGATTGTTCTACTAATTAGATCCTGAAGCAGCTTTATGTCCGCAGGAACGTCTGCTTTCACTTGAACAAGTTTCTGGAGCTCAATCGCAACATTTTCCGCCCGCTGCGGCGTGTTGGCGTAGACGACATTTCCGCCCACGGCTCCACCCATCGCAAAGACGATCTGCGCCATACTCGCGTCGACCGCGGACACTCGGCTGACTAGATTTAAAGTTGCATCTTCAATTGGCTCTCCATGATGAATGAGGCGAACTAGTCGCTTCCCGCGGTGGCGGGGATACTTTTCCACCCAGATCAAATTCTGATTGACTGTCGCGTATTCAGAAAGTAAGTCGTCATCGTTCACACCTGGTGGTCTATCTGATAGCAACTCAGATGGGTTTGAACTCAGTGGGCTGGCATAGATGATTCGGATTTCCGGAGAAGTTCGGGCGGAACGTTCAATAACTTGTGCAAGAAGAATCCCTCTACCTGGGTCGCCGAGATTCTGCGCTTCATCGATGAACATTTCGTCGATCTGTAAATCGGGTCTTTCACGTTGAAGAAGGTGGAGGCGCTCTTGAGTCAGCACGAAAATGCGGCGGCTGTGTTCTGAGATACTCGGATCCCAGGGCATAAGGAAAACACCGGCTTCGCTCCCGACCTCAACGCGCAGCGCCTCGGCGACCTCCATGACAAGAGCACGAGTGGGAACAATGTAAGCTGCGGTGTATTTGGTTCTATTACGAATTCGTTCTACAAACCAATGTCGAATAATCCACGATTTGCCGGCGGAAGTTGGGGCCGAAATACTCACCCAGTTTTTCTCCGACAGCACCTCCCAGACTTGTTTTTGGAAGTCGTTCACGACGAGGTCTGCTCCCGAACGGAGGGGAAGCGTGAGTTCCAGTTTTCGCCTAATTACGTCTAGTCGAAAAGCGGGGGGCAGTTGCTTCCATGCCCCTACTGGAACATAGTCCTTTGCCTCGGCTAGTTGAACGGTCAGGCTGTTCCCGGCCCGATCTAAGAGCGCGCCCGCAGCCACCTTGTGTTCAAGGGAAGCAGAATTATCCCGGAGGCATGCGACCGCCGTCCGCAACACCGCTTTTTGCGCGCGCTCGGATTTCGAGGACGTCAGTCCGCTAGCGCAGAGCAACGCGTAACTCCAGTCGATCTCGCTTGATTCTTGCCGAAACTCCAACATCGGAAACTCAAGAGCGAGCGACCGCATGCGAAGCTCGCGATCAATCGCTCGGAACGACTCCGATTCGAATACAACGTCTTCAAGCGTCTGAGCCATTGGGTCCCACCAGCCCCTCGCGGACGGCCTTGCGCATGGCGTCGACCGACGGAAAAGGCACGCAAAATACCTCGATGTTGATCATTTCAAGTTTATGCTTTTTGATCCGATGCTGTACCGAGCTGTGCCACGACTTCAGTTTTTTCTCTAGCTGCGCCACAACTTCGGCGGTCATTTTTTCGGTGTTCGGGTAATCCTCCAGATCAAAGCCGACTAGGCAGACTCCATTCCATCTAACCCGCAGAGACTCCGGGTTTCTCGAATCAAAGTATCGAACCAGATTTTTGCTAAGCTCTTCTTGCCCAGCGTCCAGATGCCCGTTTAGCAGAAGAATGTCGTTATGGCGCTCGGAGCCATCTGACGTTGGATCTATGAAGGGAGCGAGACTTTCGAAGCAGTCAGAGAATGCTTTTGAGGTATCGGCGTAGAGCTTTGACTCTCCCCAAAAGAGATCGAGGATGCCATCTGCCGCAAAAGTAGCGTGCACTCCATCGGAACCGTGGTAATGCATGTTCGAGCTGGTCTTCAAGTCCATCTTGGCTAGTATCTGCGGATAACCGAGGATTTGTTCCGTGAGCAGGTATAGAAGGAGTTCGCCCCCTTCCCCCGTTCCATCGGCATCTACGAACAAACTTTTGGCGCGTCTGTTCAACCGGCCGTAGGGTGCTTGCGATTTTGATTCTTTCGCCTCGCGATCCGCTTCTTCTATCATCTTGCGGGGAATGCAGTAGTCGACAACAGTGTCTACCATCTGTTCGGCGAGCTGAGCATACGCGACCTGCCCATTGGCATCGTGAGCCACAAAGTGAACGCGAACGCGGGCGTTTGTATTCTGCAAAGTTACGTGCGTGCCGTACTGCGGGAGCAAATGGGCGAACGTCCGGCCGTCGCCGCGAGAGCTTTCGGTCAGTCGCTGCGCCCAGGTCGGTGCTACCTCGGTCGTATCTGCAATCGTCAATTTGCCCCCTTGGTGGACGGCCCAGCTGCATCGTAGACGTCCGGGCGGCCCTGCGCTGAGCCGGAGCCGTCGAACTGGTCGAGGGAGTTGAGGGCGGCGCCATCGGGGCAGCTGCTAAGGAGCTGCTGGAGGTGGTCGAGCGCACCAGCGCCCGCGATCGAACCAGCGGAGCAGCCGGAAAGCGAGACGACAAAAGCAGCCCAGGTTGCGACAGCACATGCTCGCCTTAAGGCAGTAGAAGACATGATGATCCTTTCGATTGTCGCGTGCGTGGGAGAGGGGTTGACCGGGTTCTTGTGCGGCCGCCGCGGGTCATGGCGCGAGCCGGAGGTGGCGACCACTGAGCGGTCATAGGTGGGTCAGGGGCTTCACGGAGGCGTCTCGGCTGACTATCTGTGACGGCACGAATCGAGGCTAAATTGCCACCTGATCAGGTACAAAGCACAAGCGTGATAACACGCGACTACCATGAGTCGCGTGGACAGCCGCGAACGCTACCCTGATAACGCGATGACGTTCGCGCCCGCCATACCCGTTCGGTGGCAGGAGTTCGTCGATCGACGAGAGGCGCTGCTCCTGTCCTACGGCTACAACACCGCCCGCGCCTACTGGGCCGACCTGCAGGACTGGTTCGAGTGGTCGGTAGCGCACCAGAGGGACGTGCTCGCTCTTAGCGAGAGGGACATCAAGCAGTACATTGCACTTCTACGTCGCCGGAAGTACAGCGAGAGCACGATCCGCCGAAGATGCGTGACCCTCAGATTGCTATACCAGCGTGGCGCGGAGTAGTTGTCGCGCGAAGCCGATACTCAGCTGGGAACGAGCTCAGCCGACGCATCGCTGGGTAGTATCACTGACAACCGCCCCCGCTACTGGGGGAATTTTGACTGAAGTTCCCTCAATCTCCATTTTGAGATTGGATACAACTAGTACACTTCATTACGTCCGAAGCGCTCGATCACGGTGCTCGAAGAAAACAAAGAGAAGGTTGACAAAGTGACAAATGTCGTCTACCATACGCGCAGCTATGGAGCGACATCAAAGGCTTTCGTCAATAGAGCGGTCTCGCGCATCTCGCGGGCGTATTCAGCGCGAGCTTGGGACGAGAGCGCTGCACCGGCACGTCCACGTGCAAAACCTCGAACAAAATCTTCCCCCACCGGACGCGGGCAAGCGGATGGCTAGGGCGGCAACCGTGGCGAAGATCGCCGTGAGTCGTGCAAAGAAGCGCGGCGGTGTCCACGCGACCAAGGTTTTTTCTGCGCGAAAGGATCGCGGCAGACGCCTGCCTGTAGTTGGCGGTCCCGAGCGGATGGCGGCCATCGCTGCTAAGAGAAATCAAGAGCGTGTCGAGGCTGGGTCATTAGAGCTTCTGAACGCTCTGTCGACGTCACCACGAAAATAGGACCGACTCGGGGTATCGCCGAAAGAGTCGGTTAGACGGGGGTAAGGCGCGGTGGTTAGTCTTGAAGGTGATAAGCCGCTCTTCAGTCGGCAGGCCACAAAGGATGCGATCTCCGAACTAGCGAGTCGGGATCGTCTCGTGATTTATGCGGGCGCCGGTGTAACAATTGACCGTTCGTCGATTGGCTGGCGTCAGCTTATCTCGGGGCTGATGGAAACCTTCGTTCCCACTGAGGAATCGCGAAATAAAGTCTTTGAGGCAGCTTCGGATCTTCAGGCGGCGTCAACTGCAGTTCGCCTGTACCAGAATGCTCATGGTGATGACTATCGCGATCGCCTCACGGACCGACTACGAGTCACTCTTTACAACAGCGAAGACTGGCGGGTTGGATCACTTGCAACAAATCTCGTCAATCTGATGTTCGCTCTTAACCAACGCCAGATCGATGAGTCGGGTTTGAACGCCCCCGGAAGTTGTATAGTCACTCCAAATTACGATGACTACATTTGGAGTGAAGTCGAAACAATCTCTAAGGCCAGCCGTCCGAGGCTTAGTCGCAAGCGCTGGGACTCAAAGCCCCAGTTGCAGTTTCCGACAAATGTGGAACCACTCGGGATTCCTGGCAGATCAAAGGTCAAGCTGTCTTCGTGGATAAGCGATGACAAATTCCCCCAAGCTGGGGATGCGCCTTGCGTTCACCTTCACGGTTTTGTTGCGCGCTCTCACAGTGGAGCGGGAAAAAATAACGACACATATCGCCACCCTGTTGTGTCTGAACAGGATTACTTTGATACCCAAGCAAATTCATACGGCGCCCTCAAAAAACTCTTCGGTCAATCGTCGGTCCTAATCGTTGGTGCGAGTATGACTGACCCGCCGTTGCTGCGCGCGCTCGCGGATACGGCAATAGTAAGCGCCGAGCAAAACTTGGTCCGCTATGCCATCGTTGTAATGGAAAACGATCTGAATGCAGCAGACAAGACTGAATTACAACGCTTACTCCGTGAGAGGTATGTCCACTTCAATGTCGAGCCAATCTTCCTTGACTATTATGGGCAGATCGCGCAGTTTGTTCACGAGATATCGGTTGCGGCAAGGTTCAATGATCCTTGGCACTATGCGGCTTCGGAAAAGCGCTATGGGCGCCGACTTGCGACGTGGTGGAAGAAGTGGATTGCGATCGCATCTGACCCCTCAACGGACAACGAATTTCTCTTCCACGAGATCCTTGACTTAATTCAGACTGCGGTGGCGTCCTTACTTGAAGCCGGCGCCGACGAATACCTGAAAGTAGAACTTTGGGTTCGTTGGGCGCCCCGTGATCATCGGGAAATGAGATTGTGGGCAACTTCCATAGGCACACTCTCTTACGAGCATCTGATGAGAAGAGGAAATCTCAGCTCGGGTAGTGAGTATACAAGTATTCGCGCATTGCTTGCGGGTCGGCCCGTAATGAGTGAGGTTCCTGCGGGCAAAGACGAGCAGAAACGCTGGCGCACCTACCTCAGTGTCCCAATCAAGGTGCAATCCGGCGGTGCTGAAATCCCGGTCGCGGTGATCACCGTCGCATCAATGTCGCCTCGGGCCCATAGTGCAATCGATCCGAGTAAAAACAAGGATCTTCTGGTTAAGGCAATCAACATGATAAGCGACTCCGGTGTTATCCTAGCGACTCCGTCTCAGAAGAAATGGGACGACTACCGGGACGAATTAGAAAGCGTCATTTACGAAATTATTCCTTGAGCTCAGGGTTTACATTGCGCTGGGGTCCTACACGGTATGAGCCGTGCAGGACTTCACTCGTTTTCTGAAATCGCCTGTGACCAGGAGAGGCTGGACGGCCGTACTGCGCGGCAAGCGTTGCGGCGGCTGCGGCTCACGCCACTCCGTCCATCTGCCGGCTCCCAACGCGTAGCGGGTACTTGGGCCGGTTGCGCAACGCGGTATCCGCCGCCTTCAGCACGACTGCTTGCTCGATAGTAACGGCCCGAATTTGACCTGCAAACTTTCGCTTTACAATCTTCTGCCCGCACTAGTTGCACCTGCCGTGAGCCTCGGCAACGACGCCGAACACGGAGCTATAGCTCGGGCAGGCCAGGAGACCCTCCGTGCTTAGAGCTGCATTGCGAAGGTCCCGTACCTTGTTCAGCCAGTTCATGAGTTCGGATGATTCGCTTTCGCCGAATCCCTGTGCCCGGGGGAGAACCGCTCAATGGCCGCTCGCTTCTCAACGTAGCGTTTCTGTTTTTGGACTGCCCTGGCCGCCCGCTCTGTGTACGGAAGCCCGACTGTTCTCTCCGGCCTCATCCGCTCGCTCTGTGGCTGCGATGCACTCGAACGGCAGCTCGAGCGTGATGTCAAATGGTTCAGCGCGCCGAAGGGCCTGAATCTCGTCGACGTGCGCTTCGAATCGGTTCTCCTCGAAGCTTTGACTTGTGAAGAACCACCGCCGCTTACGCTCCACCGCCACGATCCCGTGCTTCGTTTCCTCGGGTAAGGGGGGCCTCAGACGCAACCGACCGATCGACTTCGACGTCCCTCTCGCGCCCGTGGTCGAGCTTGTCGTAGTGCGCTCGGCGCAACCATTTGGGGAAGGGGCGCCTGCTTGGTGGAGACGAGCTGGTAGCACGCCGGTCTTTTGCTCTCGGGCTTGTACTCGCCGCCAAAGAGTGGGCGAAGCCAACCCTTTCCAGAGTCTGGCCGAGCTGTCGCGAGCATACCCGCGGTGAGCCAGCCTGCCAGCGATCTCACGCCAGTCGTAGCTCGAACGGATATCGCACTCCGCCTTCGCAGAAGGCGAGTTGGGAGGCGCTCAGCTCAGTGGTTTGGCCGAGGAAGAACGAAGGGCTAGTCAGCGCCGGCTAACTATCGACAAGGCGCGAGGTTCCGAGGTGCATGCCAGTGAGAATGACCGGTAGGTAGGCCATGCCGAGCGTATCGCGGCTGTTTCTGCAGAGACACGGCTGCGAGGGGATCAGCGGAGGCAAGCTAAAGCGTCCACCGGTGGGCGAGGAACGGATGCAGTTCAGTCGGCGCGCTAGTGAGCAGTCTGTTGCGCCGCAGAATCCGCGCGGCGCCCGGAGACGGCGAGTAACAGGGCAGCCCTGGCGCCCATCACAATTGAATCTGATGAACTCAGGAGGGCGGTTCCGCCGTTCCACTGACGCGAGGTATGTGTTCGAGAGGACAACCAAGGAGCCTGTCAAGTTGTGTGTGTAAGTGCGTGGTCCTCGGGGTTTAGAAGTAGCGGCTGATTCGTTCGGGGAATGCGATGGAGAGTTGTTCGAGGGCTTTTCTCCAGTTGGTGACGACTTGTCCTTCGACGAGGCGTCCCTGGGCTCGTCGTTCGGCGGCGGGCGTCCTTGGTCGCGGGCTCGTTTGTCTTCGATGTCGCAGATCGCGAGCCAGAGCAGCTTGATCACGGCCGCGTCGTTCGGGAAGTGGCCGCGGTTCTTCGTGACTTTGCGGAGCTGGATGTTCAGCGACTCGATCGCGTTGGTCGTATAGATCACCCGGCGGACCTCGGGCGGGAACGCGAGGAACGGTGTGAACCGCTCCCACGCGCTCTCGAACACCGCTGCGGCGTGCGGGTTCGCGCGCCCGAGCTCTGAGGTTGCGAACGCGTCCAGCGCGGTCCTGGCGGAGTCCGCGGTCGGCGCTTGAGAGACCGGCTTCAACGCTCCGGTGACGGCCTTGCGCTGCCCGTAGGCGACGAGCCGAATGGCGTTGCGGATCAGGTGCACAACGCAGGTCTGGACTATCGAGTCCGGCCAGGTCGCCTCGATCGCCTGGGGCAACCCGGTCAGTCCGTCGCTGTAGACGATCAGCACATCGCGGACGCCGCGGTTCGCAAGTTCCGCGCAGACCGATGCCCCGAACTTCGCGCCCTCGCTCTGCTGGATCCAGATCCCGAGGACGTGCTTGATCCCGTCCATGTCGACGCCGACCGCGAGGTGCGCGCGGCCTCGTTGCGCACGTGCCCGCCGTCGCGGACCTTTACAGCGAGAGCGTCGAGGTAGATCACTGAATAGAACGCCTTGAACGGCCGGTGCTGCCAGGCGAGAACCTCGCCGCAGATCTTCATCGACGATCTTCTCGCGCGAGAGCTCCGTGCCCACCGTCGCAGCGAGGTGATGCACGATGTCCTGGACCCTCATCCCGCCCGCTCAGAGCGAAACGATCATCTTGTCCAGCTGCGACAAACGCCGGCTGCCCGTCGGGACCAGCCGAGGCGTGAACGTGCCGTTGCGGTCCTTCGGGATCCGCAACACGACGTCGCCGACGTTCGTGGCCACGGTCATCGAAGACGATCCGTTGCCAGAGTTCTCATGGAAAGGCGCCTTCGGGTCGCCGTTCTGGTATTCGACGTGCTCGGTCAGCTCCGCCTGGAGCCCGCGCTCGAGTCCGGACTTGATCAGCTGCTGGATCAGCCCGCCAGCGCCCTCTAACTCGATCTCGCCCGCGTTGACCTTCGCGAACAGGTCATCCATTAGGCCCGACTCGACATGACGCGCAGCGCCCGCCTCCTGAGCCTTCCGCCGCGCTTCACGCGACGCCCTATCGATAGCCAACAGTGTGATTCCTTCCATCAGGAGGCCCGCTCCTCAAAGACACCATGTGACACGCTAGTTGAAAAGGTGCAAACGAGGACCGCGTAAGCTATCCACGCGCCAAGGTCGAGAATCCCGGCGACCCCAACCGGCCCGAGGCGCTTCTTCGATCGCAGGTGCACACTTGTTTAGCCATCCGCGGCAACGAGTGTGCCCATACGTACGCGATGCCGGGTATTAAAGCGTCGCGAAAAGGGGACCTTTTGGTGTCGGTTGAAGCGGTAGCCGTTCCACGCTCGAGAGGGAGGTCCTCTTCTCCATGTTAACAACGGCAGCAAGTAGTCAGACCTCGACCAACTTGCCTGGGAAGTGCAGCTAGCGAAGCTCTCGTTAACCGAGCCGCAAAATAGGAGAGCCGGCGCGGTCTTCGCGCCGGCTCTCCTATCAGCTCGAAGCTGCGTACCTAGCGGCGCAGCAGGAATATCACGGACAAGGCGGATAGCCCGACGACGACAGCCAGCACCCCCCAAATAGAATCCGCAAGCCGCTGTCGCCTCAGACCACAGCGTACCCCGAAGGAGATAACTAATAGGACGGACACGCAGACTTGAATCGTGAGCGCTATTGCATTCAGCTTGATGGTACTAGCAGCATCTCTTGGCTCTGTTCCGTCTAAGCGGAAGCCATTGACCTGACCAATGACAAATAGTACAAATGGCACTATGAACAAGCCGAAGATTCCTGCGATGCTAATAATCAGCGGGTAAGCCCAAGAGCCCGCCCCTTTTCGCGGAAGAATACGAGTGGTCACGGATAGCTCCCGATCAATCTCTCGGTCATTGCTTGAGCGTAGAGATCAGTTCCGTACTTATTGGGGTGAATGCTCTGAGCCGAGGGGTATAGCAAATTCTGCTCATACAGCATTTGCTTGAGATTAACGCCGTCGCCCTTCGTCGAATCCGTGAAGATCAAGCCATTGATGGCAGATTGTCCATATCGCGCGGGTGTACTAGCGTTCTGCCGCTGGTCTTCAACGTCACTACAGAGATTGTGACCACTGAACTTGGTCTGAGCATTTGAATAGATGATCCGATTTGTAGATAGTGCCGAATTGGTTGAGGATACAGCGCTCGAGATGGTCGAATTCAACGTAGTGCTGAAAGCATTCAGCCAGGTCCGCTGAGAAGTTAATACATTGATGCAGGTCGTGCCCTGCTCGAAGAGCATCGGATAACCTTGTACCAATATTTTAGCATTCGGCGCCTTCGCTGCAGTCTCCTTGAAGACTCTTTCAAGTGAAAGGCGTAATTGTGGAATTAGGTCCTGCTGGGCCGCCGGTAGTTTTTTGGTCTCGCCTGGAAGAATTGTGTTTGCGCAGTCCATGTTAGGAATACAGGCTAGAAGAACCTTACTGAAACGTGCGTCATTCCCTCCAATTGTCATCGTCACCAAAGTCGTATTTTCATCGAGGAAACCTCTGTCTAATTGCGAATCCTCACGGAACTTCCCGTAGCGGCCGTCCTGGCCCCAGCCATTGGTTGGCTTAGCGCCAGGGAAACTAGCGGTGAAATATGGAAGGATATTCTCGGTTTCTGCGCCTGAACACGCAATCAGGTGATAGTCCATGTTCGCGGCGAACGCATCAGCGCGCTGGCCAATCGTCTGCGTGCTCGACGGAAGCTTTGCTTTCCTCGACCAAGCTTCCGTAGAGCGATGGCAAGCGTTGCGCTCTCGATTATATTTCAAGTCCACATTGTCGTTAGCCATGTTATAGAAGGTCGTGGCGCCCGGAAGCTCTACGTCACCGTTATTATCGCTCTCTGGATAGTAGCTCTCGCCATGATTTACGGAAGCACCTTCCCCGGAGGAGAAGGAGTCTCCCATAGCGACGACAAAATCGGTCGGCTTCGCCGCAAGTGGCTGAATTGCAATTGCGTCCCAAGCTATGTCGTCGTAACCGTCGCCATCGTGGGTACGGTTTGAAAGGGTTACAGTGGGAGTGCCTGCAAACTTGAATGTGCCAAGCGCAACCCAGGAGTTCGCGTAGGTGCGTTGCCCTACCGACCTAGTCTTGGTGACGCCATTACCTAAACCGACCTGGTATTGAGCCTGCTGCGTTTGAGCACCGTGATCGGGCATATGAACAAGTACTCGACCCCACTGGTTAAGCGACGTGTTCAACGTCCACTTACCGGAGATAGTGAGGGTTGGGTCAACTTCTCCATCGCCTCCGAAGGAACGAGAGTGACTGAAATAGAACTGGCCGTTAAAACCAGCGCCCAGTTGATGAAGATCGACCTTCGACGGATAAGTTCCGTTTGCGGCGGAAGCGAAGGTAAAACCAAAGGAGCCTTGAGTCGTTTGCGGAGTGCATCCATCGCGAAACTCTTTCGTGCCGCTCGGCACGTTATCGATCACGTACACAGTGCCGCTCGGAAGGCCTCTGGACATCGGGTTCCCGGAGTCAGTAGCTGCTTTACTGCAATTGGCCGGAAAGCTATTCGCGAAGGGCTGCTCGCTCATATAGGTCGAATCAAAGCGCAGGAGCTCGTTGCCGCACATTGACGTGCAGTCCCCTTTCCATTCGACCGGCTGGTTGAACCAACACTTTAGATCGTATTGGCCAGCGGAGTTCTTGTGGAGGCAGGGTCCAGACGGATCGGTCGAGACACCGGGTGCATTTGGCTGGACTGACTTCGTCGCATCGCAGTTGTTCGTTGTATTGCAAAAGAGCGTCCTTGGAGGTTTGACTGCTGTCCGGTCTGTCACCGAGGACCACCAGGCCGGACGGAAAGCAGGGACGTACACTAGTTCTCCGTCCGGCTGTACTGACTCCAAGGCTTCAAAAGACCAGGCTGCGAAGCCCATTACCTTCTCGGGATACGGCCAGTTCTGGGGGCTCGCGGCGTGTTCAGGATGATCCTGCAGGAACGGTGTGCGATTCGCGGGATAATTGGGATTGACAGGATTGTTTAACCATCCAACTCCCCACGGCTCGCTTCCAGATCGGGGGTAGAACCCCGAGTTGTACGCCCAGACAGCGAAGAACCAGTTTTCTAGATATGCAGGATCTCCGTTATTGACAGTGAGGTTAGCTGCTTTAGTCTGATTCCACTTTTCGCTAAGAATTTGCAGCCCAGCGGCGACGTTAGCGGCGTAGTCCAACGCGACGGCACGTTGCTTTATAGTTGACATGGCCGGAACACCGTTGCTCTCAGATCCTGCCAAGCGCATGCCATCGGTCACTTGAGATACTCCGTAACCGCAATCGGCCTTGGCGAAGTCAACCGACCAGTTTGAGGGCGTGTCCCGGTCGGTAAGGCCATAGAAGTTTCCAATCAGGGGGTTTCCTGTCACTCCAGGAACTGCATACCGCGACGCTTGCCACAAGTTAGACTCCTGCGCGATGATGCCAAGCATAACCTGAGACGGTACGCGTCCACCCCCAGTAAGAGCCGTGCGAGGAAATAATCCTTGCGGCGTGTAGCTAGTGGTCGAACTAACGTTGAGGTAGCCCGCCGCACGAGACACAGTCAGTTGGCCGAGGACAGCGCGGTTGACGGCCCACTCGACTTGCCTTGGTTTAGGTTGCATCGCCTGCGAACCGGGATCGTTCCGTGCAACGGCACACGTGCGCTCTGTCTCGACCGGGTTGGTCGAGGAGCCAGTCGCAGCCGAAAGCACAGTGTTTGACACGTTCAATTCGGCGGTGTTCGTCATCCGGCTAGAGGTCGGCTCGGCGAGCAGGTCGGACTCAAACACAGATGCGGACGATGCCCCAGGGTCAATCAAAAACTCTAAATTGGCTCCTGAAAGGAGGCTCTTAGCCTCGATAGCCACGGGAGCATCTCCGGCGGTAACGTCGAAACTGCCGTCGGCCGCTTCCGGCTTCGGCGATATAGCCTCGACTGCGAGTTCACTGTTGCTCGAAACCACCGAGCCAACTGTTGCCGTTACCGAGTCGATATTCTCCGGTAGCTGCTCAAGGACCTCCGGCCCCACGAGTGTTGCGGCTTGAGCAATCCTCGGTGAAATGCCAACTTCGCTAATGCCTGAAGAATATATAGTCGACCCAGCCTCGTCGCCGACCAGGGAACGCAGGCGAACGTTCGCCTCATCACCGCTCGGGTCTATGAACGCGATCTGATCGTGCAATGCCGTTAGATCGAATGGCGTTCCGGTGGTCGATTCAATGGTGGTGAGCGCTCCGTCGTCTTCCACGCGAACAAGCGCGCCATCCGCCGCGGCGAAGATACCGCTGTCTGTCGGAATCGCCGAGGTCACCTGAACCGCAGAGACCCGCACGAATGGGTCGGCAGCCGTCGTCATGTCAAAAGTTTGTAGTTTCGTCTCACCGATGTCCGAGAAGCTCGTGAAAACGGCGGAGTTGCCAGAACCACATCCGGGACTGAAATAAGCGATCGAGAAGCCAAGTCCAAGATCGGTCACAGTGCCGCTGTTCAGGTCGACGATGGCACCGAAGGCCCCGCGGTTAAACATTTGCTCGTCATTAGTGAGGGTGCGGGGAGCGTAGACCACGGCGGCTTTTGCCCCGTCCTCGCTGAGGCACGTGTTTCCGATCCAGCGATCCGTCTCAACCCCGGCCACTCGAAGGCTCGCAACTCGTGACCACGCGTAACCGTTTGAGGCGTTTGCCTTATAGATGTTGAAGGCGTAAGCGTCACCAGCCGCGGCGACGACCGTGTCAGCCGATGTCTCCCACTTGCTCCCAAGGAGTTCATCTCGATCATCAGGTGGAACTTCTGAAGAGGACTGCGATAGTTCCGACATTCGATCGCTCGTTGATGCGGCCGAAGTAAGCGACGGAGCTGCTGGTGCAGCGCTCGCCACCGGCGCCAGCCCCGAGAAGCCGAGCACTGCAATCGCTAGGCCTGCGATGCATCGCTCGCGCGCCGCCCATATCGAGATTCCTCGAATGTTACGTTTAGATTTCATTTCTCCCCCAGTAAATTGAACAAATTGTGCGCATTATCTCAGCTGGTTCGGTGTTCGTCAAGTCCGCAGATGTGGGGACAAAGCGGGGTACAGTGCCCTAATTGGCGTTCGGACTCCGTGGTGGTTGGATCGATGTGTCAGATCCGTCGCGTAACTCGCGGCCGAGTGTCCTCGGTGTTCCTGCACTTAGCATTATTTTGCTCGGAACAAGAGCGTGGACTGCCGACTACTGACAAGCGATGGAAGCAATACTTGGAACAGTCATCGGGGTAAGGTGCTTGAGCGACTCAATTGTCGGGTCACGGATGGTATGTTCTCGATTCGCCGCCGCATCGACGAACTACGGCTGTTGTTGATGCTCATCGCTTCAGCTGGTGGAACGAAACCCATCTGAACGCGCTCTGATCAGGGGCGTGTGACTCGTGGACGTCTGTACCTGTCGCAGCACGCAACGCCAGCAAGGGGGTCGTTTGCGGCGTTGGCACCCGTACACATGTACCCCGATTTGTCCCCATTTTGCCCGACAAGACATCTGAGAACAAGTCTAGGAAGCTCTCAGTGTCAGACGATGTCGTGAGTCACCGGGTCCGATGGTCCGACGGCGCTCGAGCACTTCGTCGTTTTGCTCCGTTCGTCTAAGGGCCTGAATCTGGTCCACGTCCCCCGGGAATTGCTCACGCCGGACCTTCGAGGCCAAGGCACCCACCGGCTGCTGGCTCTACGCAGCGCCGAGGTACTGTTTTCACCTGCTCGATCGAGAGGAGCGGTTCTTCAGAAACGGTCAACAGATCGACGTCGACCGTCGTCTCACGGCGTGTGGTCGACGATCGTCACGCAGTTGATGTCGGTCGGCGGGGAACGCGTGCCGACACCGTTCTTCCTTGAACTCTTGCGAGCCTTCCGGCGGCACGCCACTGCCGGCCCTCTCGCGTTGGTCGCTGATCCAACGTAGAACGACGCTGCCCGCACTAGTCGAAGCCGAGGCGGGCAGCGCGCGAATGCGCGATCTGGGCGAGGAATCGGCGGGCGGCTTCGCCTAGCCCTTCGGAGGGTGCGTGTCCTTGCCATACGAGTTCTTCGTCCCGATGCTGTCGTCGAGGTTGCGCACTGTGTGCTCGCCCCCACGATCCTTCGCCGTAACGCGTCCGGGCCACCTACAGCCGAGTCCTGGCGAGCGCTCGAGACGAGTAGACCGACAGGACCGACTCACCTATGGATACCTAGAGCAAACGGTCGAACTGCTTGGTGCCCGTCCAGCGGCTGCGTACCCGCTTACGCAGGCCGGCGCTCGCTCCGACGTAGGCCGGCGCGTACTCGTTTAGCACCATGACGTACACGCCTTCGACGTCGTCCCACTCTTGCAGATCCGTCACCTACGGCATCGACCTCCGGACCCCGAGCATCCGCTTCAGCAAAGCCTTGAACGCGTTCGCAACGATCTCGGCGAAGAACTGTATATTCAGGTCGAAGTTTTGTAATGATCTGCCGCGCTCGCATGAGCGAGTTGTCGTGAAGCCGTTCATTCAAGTTGTGAGATAATCTTTTGCGCGCGCGCATTGGCCAGGTCGGATGGATATTCTTCCGCGGCCTGTCCGTCGGTCAACGATGACCAAACCTGCGATGCGATGGTCTTTGAGTCGGAGTCGAGACTTCGATTTCGTCGAAAATACTTTTCGAGTGAGTCGCCAGACGCAACTGAGTAGACAACCGAAGTCTGGACGGCTGCAGTCGTCAACTCCTCCTCTGTTCCAGTCTGTGGCAATATTGTGGCCAGCTTTGTCGGCACGACTTGCAGCGGATGCTTGGAAATATACTTCTTGATGACGTCTGTGGCGCTCGTATATTTTCCGTAAGTCTCGGTGTTCATTTCAGAGAAGTTGGGAAGCAGGTCCAGGACTGCGTCATCATCAAATCCGAGAATCGTTATGCTGGCACGAGCGGACAGTATTCCCAGCTGTGCTTTGGCTGCAATAATCGGAAGGCTAATGCTAGCCTCCGATTCGGTGCTCTGGACGGTGATGGCTAGACGAATTGCTAGGCCCCATCGCTCGGTTGTCCCGTTGTTGTCAATGTCACAAGACCGACGTATCTCCCTCAAGATCACTTTGCTCTTAAGCTTTGTGTCGATTTCGAACGGGGGTAAACCGATCTTGACCGCAGCTGAGACCGAAATGGAAGTGTCCCACGAGTTCCAATCGCTTAGGACCAGATTTGGTGGCGATTGCTGTGCATTTAGTTCAGACGTGTCAGATAGTATGACCACCATGATTCTCTCCTTTGAGGTGTTAAGGTGGCAGCCACCGGTGGGGGTAGACAGCCAAGGAAGCCGCTGAAGGATTCCGACCTAGGCCCAGGCAGGGTCTCTGTGCTCGTTGTGTTCCATCTCATCCGCTCGCGTCGTCGCCGCGATGCGCTCGAACAGCAACCCGAGCGCCCCGTCGTACTGCTCAGCACGTCTGAGCGTCTGGATCTCGCCGACGTGCTCCGCGACGTGCTTCCTTCGAACCTTCGAGACCCGGGCAACTCTCCGGCGCCGGCGCTCTGCCGCATCGATCTCCCGTCCCATCTGCTCGATCGAGAGGATCGGCTCCTCGGACGCCTCCAACAGATGGCGCTTTGCGACCACCTCGCGCCCGACGCTGGAAGTTGGGGCCGGGCGTTTGTTGAGCCGGGCCGCCGTACCCGTGTCAGCAGGCCACCCGATGTCGGAGGTCGGAGCCACCTTCAGTCCGACACCAGTCCGCTGCGAAAATGCTGGCGGGTTGGTGGCGATAATGGGGAGGCCATGATGCGAGATTCGAACGACTTCGTCGACGTGCTCATCGGCATGCTTTCGCAGATCAGCGGGTTGAGATCGATCCGGCTCGCTTCGGTAGACCGCGCCCCCCGCCTCCAGCGTCGAGTGGAGACGGACTCGTCAACAGATCTCCTGATCGCGCAGGCGCGGGAGATTGCCCTGCACGATGGGGCGCCGTTCTGGCACGCGCTGTTCCGCCTTGGCGGCGAGCTGCCGTCTGGTGTGCCGGCTTCGGTCGTCGCAGCTGCAGCATTCCACCAGGACGTCGTCTCCGAGCCTGACGATCACCTTCAGGTGGCGGAGGGGTTCGCGAACCAGCTGCGCCGACGGCTCGAGCAAGGTGACGAAAAGACCATGGTCATGCTGACCTCGGAGCTCGGCATGTCGGACGGCTCAGTTCGCCACCTCCCGATGCTCGACTTCTCTGTCAAGGAGGTGCGACGAGGTGCAGAGGCGTCCGTCCGCAGGATCATTGAAGAGCTGGGCGAGCCTGGACTGCTGGTCGCGTCCGGGCGTTCGTTCCATTTCTTCGGCGCCCGGGCGCTCACCGAGTCGTCGTTTCGCGAGTTCCTGGCGAGGGCACTGCTGTTCACCCCGCTCACGGACGAACGGTGGATCGCGCACCAGCTCGTGGGGGACATGGCATCGCTTCGCATCTCGATGAGCGACAAGCAACTCACGCCTGTTCCGATCGGCTCCGTTGTTCCAGCGGCAGGCAGGGATCGCCGGTCATGATCTCTCGTACCGAGTTCTTGGTCGGCTACGGTGACGCGGTCCGCCGTGGAACCGCCGCGATGTTCGTCGGCGCAGGCATGTCGGTCGCGTCGGGCCTACCTGACTGGAACCAGTTAATCGCTCCGCTGCGGGCTGAGGCCGACGTTCCAGACGAAATCACCGATGCGCCAATTGCGGCGGAGTACATCCTCGCCGAGCTTGGCGAGCATCGCATGCGGCGCCTTCTGCTCGACGAGCTCACGAGGACCGCAGCCGGGCCGTCCGATGCCGTCCGGGATCTCATGCGTCTCGCCGTCCCGGAATACTGGACGACCAACTACGACACGCTCCTCGAGGAGGCTTGCGAAGACTCGCTGCACCGCGTCGTAGCAGACGAGGACTACGCGGTAGAGCGACCGTTAGGTGTAGCCCGTCGTCTCACGAAGTTGCACGGGAGCCTCGATATTCCCGACGGCAAACCTCGCGAATGGGAGGTGCCGCCGGTCATCGCGCGTTCGGACTACGAGCGGTTCGAGTTCGAGCAGCCTTTGAAATGGTCAATGCTTCGCGCCCAATTCCTTCTCGTCATTTTCGTTCCTGGGCTTCAGCTTCGACGACCCAAATATCAATGCGCTCTTGCGTGTTGTAAGGTCGCTTCCCCCAGGGCTTCGGCGCGCTCCGCATTACTCGGTTATTCGCCGACCGGCCGATGTTGGCCGTCGACGAGTCTTCGACTTGTTCGCCGCCGATCTGCATCGTGCCGGCATCCACGTTCTACCGATCGACGATTTCGGTGAGCTTGACGAGCTAGTCAGGGACATCCTTCTGCACGCACGCGAACCTAATTTGTTCATCGCAGGAAGGGCGGAGACGGATGTGGCACGTTCAGTGTGTGCCGTAGTGGGCGCTCAGTTGAAGTCGATGACGCAGAAGGTCAATCTGTTGTCGCTCGGTGGAAGCGCGGCACTTCGAGTTGCGATGGATTTGAAAAGCACCCTTCTTCCAGGCGAGTATCGTCCGGAACGAATGCGTTTTTACTATCGGCGGAGCGCGGCGGGTGACGGAGTCGAAATTAACGACCGGGTCGGTACGGCAGTATTCACCGACCTCGACCTCGATTCCGTGCGGACCGTCGTCTTCGCTCAGACCAGAGCGCTACTCCTTGTCGGCGATGGGACGAGAGTTCGAGACGAAGTTGCGCTTGCCCGTGCTCAAGGCATACCCGTCGTGCCGATCGCGATGTCCGGACCCGCAGCGCGGGATTTGTGGACGTCGTCTACTCCGGCGGCGCTCGGCCTGGACGCCCCAGATGTGGATGTTCTGTGGGCTCGCCTCAGCAACCCATCGGTTCCGCTCGCCGTCGACGCCGTGATCTACAACACCCTCGTACCCGGTACCGGGACGGCTCCGCCCTGGGTCAGCGCCGTCCTGCACGTGGTGCTCCCCGCGCTCGTCCTCCTCGACTGGATCGTCGTCGCCGACCGCGGGCCGCTGTCCTGGCGCCGGCTGTGGGTGGTCCTGCCCTACCCGATCGTCTGGGTCGTCGTCGTGCTCGTTCGCGGAGCGACCGACGGATGGGTGCCATACGGCTTCCTACTACCCGAGAACGGGGCACTGTCGCTCGTCTTGCACGTCACCGGCCTGACCTGCGCGGTACTCCTCGCCGGCGTGCTCGTCTGGGCACTGAGCCGACGCCGCAGATCGGCCGATTGATGTCCTGCCCTCCGTCGCCGTGGATCACGAAACGTGCTGACTCTCGACGTCGGGAGCGTCAACAGCGCCTTTCGACGGATGAGGGCCTGCCGTCGCATTGAGACCGCTCCGACCGAGCTGAGCGCGCGCTCGCGTGGCAACCTGGCCTCGTTTCGTCCTACGAGAGATCTTTCGCCAAGAAAGGAGGTCGCGGTTTGGTCGACGCTTGGGCGCGAGCATCAAATGTCGGTCCAGGATTACGGTCGACTAGATGGTTCGGCTACGAAGAAAAAGTTTCCGCACCTCGTGCGGGACTGGAAAGCTATGGCGAGCAGACTAGCATGTTCAATGCTAGTCATCTTTTTGGGGGACAATTCGGGGGACAAACGCAACGATCCGGTCACGCTCGAGAGTCTTTTGCTAGGCCTGCGTATCAGAGAGGTGTTACGTTCTGCGAATCACCACTCTGGATGTGGTGAATCGGAAAATGGGGGGTGGCAATGAAGTCGTTCATTGCGAAGAAACGTACTCGCGGTCTGGTTACCGCTGGAATCGCTATCGGGGCGCTGATGGGTACGGTGGCTCTGGTCAGCGGCGGAGTGGCATCCGCAGATTCCGCCGCGCAAGATTATGGAGATGATTCGTTCTCCTCGGTGGCATGGAGTCAGGACCAGTACCGCGTCGTAAGCGCGACTATCGTGAAGACTCATCCTTTGCCGGCTGGGACGGTCTTCCCGGTCATGCATCCAGCGCTTGTCGTTCCGCAGGACGGCGAGAATCATCTTTTTGAGGTAGGGATGGCAGAGCAGGTAGTCGCCCACTTCTGGCACTGTGCGTGGATAAACGAAGCTGTTGCGCGCGAAGCGTCAGGTGATCTAAATGGCGCTCAAGTCGCCGCCACCACCTCTCTCGATTGGCTTCGCCTCCCGAAGGTGAGTGGCCAGAAAGCAGACCGCGCGGACGCCACTCAGTACGCGCGCGATACGGCCGAATCACTTGAAGCGACTCACGCGGAAGATGTTTCGTGGTGGGCTGTGGAGCAGGCGACGACCTGCGGAATCGGGGAGTAGATATGTTTTCGGAGAAGAACAAGCGACGCGCGGGCCTTCTGGTAGTGGCTGCTCTAGGTGGCTCAATTCTTGCGTCATTCGGCGGTGTTTTGCCTGCGCAGGCGCAGACAGACAATATTAACGGAACGCTTCCGACGACAAACTCAGTCGTGCAGTATTGGAACATCCGAACCCCCGGTAGGAATCACCAGGCAACCCAACGCGCTACCGGTGGAACGCTGGGTGGTTCGCTGATCATTGGATTTCGGAATTCCGCGTCCGGTCTGCAGTATGCACGCGCCCAATCGTCCGGTCAGACCGTCAGCTTCAAACTTGATAACGGGAGCGTCACTCTCCCCTCTAGCTCGTTCTATCTGAACGTGAAATCGACGGGTGCGTGCGGCGGAAGTTGCGGCGGAGGATTCCCCTGGTCCGCAGTCCTTGCGTGGAACCTGTAAGCCAAAATTTTAAGGGAGCACAATGAGGGTATCTGCCAAACTGAGCGCGGCTGTAACGTCGATTGCCGTAGTCCTGACTTTGACAGGGTGTGCAGGCGCAACCGGGAGCACGGAGGTAGAGGATTTTGCTACTGAGTCAGGCTCTGAGGAATCCACCGCGAGGGTTGGCCCGTCCGAATCCGAGAAAGGGACCGAAGGAGTTGTATGCGACCTTATTGGTTCCTCATTGAGCGTCGTAACTAACGCAGTTCAACTGTCTGGTACGGAACTTTCCGATCAAATTTCTCGGGCAATGTTGCTAAGCAGCGAGCGGCGGCTAGAACAGGCATCGAGTGCTGCAGGGGCAGGAAACGTCTCTACTGCGCTCAGTAACCTTTCAGATGAGGTCGGAACACTGGGGAGGTCCGAGGGGGCGGTTGCTGATGCAGACAAGTCTGCATACGGCGATGCAATTTCGGGGGTAACGGTTGCATGTAGCGCCGTGGGTTCAGAGATCGCTTTCGATGGTTGGATCGGGGGCTGACAAGCGGTAACACGGGCGGGAGTCGCGACGGAAGTCGAGGCTCCCGCTTTTCCTGTATTCAGTGCAGCTCATCGGCGTGAAGAAAGTGGTCTGCCGTTGCGTCACTATCGAAGAAGCTATTTTTGAACCGCTCCCGATAGCAACTAAAGCGAGCCTTCAACCGCCTCGCTTCAACGAGGGCTATTCTAGCCGCCTTGACGGATAAGGTCTAATGACAGCAGTGATACCTCTTTGCGCTGCTCTCGTGGCTATATAACAAAGCGTTGTAAAGCCCCGTGTTGAGTCGCGAGAATCAGCATTCGTCTAAAGGAATGAGAAACGCTAGCTGGCGAGTAGCATTAGACCTTCAGCCGAGAAGCGAAGAAATGATGCCCGAACGCCGCAGATCGATACGGTCCGCCGGTTACTATTCCTACGTACCTCATGACGCAACATAATTTCGCTAGGTGCTAGTTGGCCGACTTGCATCGTAGCGATATCTCGGCTAAGTAGCTCCCGTAACGTTGTGAGCGTGTGTTTAACCACATCCTGCTCGCTTGCGCTCCCTGAAACATCGACGATTGAGACCGTCGCAACTGTCCCGAAGGCCTGCTTCGTCTTGTAGTGTAGCCCGAGAGAGACTGCAAGATCGGAGAGTGCACCGAGGACCCAGCGTGAGTGGACCATCGCGTTGCGCTCCGCTTATCCTATCTCGCATCTCTGCAGGAACTGTTCTACTCTCCTGACCCCGTCAGTTCCCGAATGTGGTGGCTGGGCAAGACGGTCCTGGAGATACTCAATCTGCCCGTTGACGGCCACTAGCCGTCCCAGTATTTCGAAGAATTCGGGCGGGCTCCGCCCTGGCCACCTATGGCGTACCTTTCAAGAAGCCACTTTTCGTCAGCGTGAACGCAGTGATCGGTGGCTGCTTTTCAAACTGAGACAGAAATCGGGGTCGCCCAGCGGACGAACTCGGAATTCCGCATGACGACGACCTGGCCGCCGACGCTCACGGCCCAGTCGGACAGTTGCAAGTGCATGTCGGTCCCGCTGTTATAGAAGCGCAGCGACCCATTCATGTTGTCAAAGCTCACGCCCGGGCGGTGCCTCTTCACGAGAGCCGCAACTGAACGGGCGCTCGTCGGTTCGGCGTATTGCTCCGCCTCCACGGACTCAATCACTCTAAATAGGGGCACCTTGTCCTCCTTCGCTACTCCTCCCATTATCGTACGCCTAGATTTCTCTGTAAAGGTTCTAATTGGTCAGGCTAAGCGGAACCGAGGCCGACCGTGCCGGCTTTCGCCCCAATATTGAATTCGAAGAGCACTTGGACTTCAGCTTGCAGCGTGAGTTGGTCCAGATGCGTAGAACGTCCTAATGACTACGATTAAGACGCGCTAGTGGCAACGCTTTTAGTCCACCTGTCGGAAACGTGCCGCACGTCCTCAGCTTCGAGGTCTGGGTGGCTAAATTCGCTTTCGGCGAGACCTCGGATGAGACGTTCGATCATCCACGCGTCTATTTTCGGAGTTGCCTTCGGAAGGCCTTTGCAAATCAGGCGAGCAGATTCACCGGCCAAAAGCGCTACACGCAGATCTCGCTTCGTTCGATTTGAGGAGAGCTGCAGAAGAGTGCCGTCGATCACGCTAAGGTGCATATCAAGCAGGTGCTTCGGGGACGCGCTCCAGCCCGCCATCCTAATTCCAAGTCGATAGACCGGCAGCAATTCGGAACGACGCTGAGAATAGCCTTCTTGGAGTCGAAGCTGGAATGGCGGCTGGTTGCTATTGCAGAGCACGAGGTACCTGAGCGTCCAAAGTACGCGGTCACTGTCTCCTAGCACGGCAGATGTGACAAAGCGCGCAAAAGCATTTCGGAGCTCACGGCGACGAATACGGATATCATTTTCGGCTGAAGCGTGCAGCACGTCCCGCTTCAAGTGATAGGCGGACGGCGTTCGAACCAAGTCGCTTGAATCAAACCAACTCAAGAGGGCCGATTCCTGAAGTTGGTCAACTGTGCGCCACTGACTCGTGATCGCGCCCCGTGTCAGCTCGCGCGTGGCGCCCGGCGTACCCTTATATCGAACCGCCCAGATTTTGTTGGCTCGATTCAGTACGTCGGCGATCTCGAGAGAGTCGTGACCACGCAGCGTCTGATGGCAGAGGCTCGCGCGCGCGGCCTCAAGAAGTACCTCGTGGGTCTGGGCAGAGGTCCAGGCCCCTCGGGTTCGTGCGGGCAACGGCGCCTCCGGTCTCGATTCAAAAACGGTGTGCGAAAACCTGTCTCTGACGGTACCCGCGGTGTAGGTTGGCGTCAACGGGCGCGAGGAGGCGCCTCATCAACCATCAAACGGATCTACGAACCACTCTGCGGCCGCCGCTCTGCGCTCGCATCTCGCACTGGGACGGCCGCGATGAGGCGACCGCCTGGTACAACTCCAGCGTCGAGACGAAAGATCATATGATGTCAACAAAGAAGTTGAAAACACGAAGAACGCTCACTGAAGATCAGATCTCCGTCGCATCGCGATTGCCTCGAAGGGCTTCAGTTGTGATCGGGATCGTCGCCGCAGGAGCGTCGACCCTCGGGTTGATCGCCATGATGGTGCGGTTCGCGATCGTCGGCGTCACCGACCTAGCGGAGTGTGGGCCCCTCATAGGTGTGGGTACGGGGTACGGGGTCAGCTATGCCTTCATGCGCCTGTCACACCTCTCGCTTACCGAGAAGATGACCGAAACTCTATCCTTTGGCAAGGCAGGTGCCAGTCTCGAGGCGGTCGCAGAAGTTCGGGCACCTCAGCCGACGTCGATGCCGTCGCTCTCCGAAGTTCAGGGACTTGTCTCAGCGAAAACTGGCCCTATCAAGATTTCGGTCGACGCCAGCTAGCCGCCTTATAAACCCAACGGTTGAAGGAGCATCCGTGCCAGCTTCGCTAGTTCGGCAAGGTCGTGTGCTGCATAACCGTCAGATTGGTGAAAGTGAGCAAAGTAGTATCGCAACTCTGCCTCGTAGGTACTTCGCCACAGCCGAACTGCCTCTAGTTCGTCAGGATCCTGAGCGAAGCGAGTCGCGTCGATCCCGGATGCGGCCAGCATTTCCGGGTCGACACCGCCGGCGACCTCCTCGAGGGCAATCAGCTGAGCCGTGAGACGCTCGACATCGGCGGTCAACCTGCCCCGCAGTGCGACTTGATCTTCCAGATCGGGCACGCGCTCAACTCCAGCCATGCGTAGGACGAAACGAGCTAAATCTAGCGCACGTCGTCGTACGCTGACTTTCTCGGGCGGCGATCTCTCGCCTTCTGGTCGGTTTCCAGGGTCGTGCATGTGTTTCCAATTATGTATGTTTGCTGAGAATATGCAAGGTCCTAGTTCGGTGCTTGCACCAGTGGCCAGGGCGCAACAGTGCTCGGTTTCGGGTTTTACCGAGACGGTTTGCCTTCCACCAGATCGACCAGGAGGGCCGTGGACCACGCGGATCGCTGAGCGCGCAACCGTCCAGCTCACAATGCGCACCAGGACCCCACCGCTCGCGTAGCGCTGCATCCTGTGTCTTCGGCATTTCTACCGGCCAGGGAGTGACGATCCGGGTCTGGCCAGCGATCCTGCGCAGCACGATCTGCTGCCCGCACTAGTCGCACTTGCCGCGAGTCTTCGGAACCACGTCGAGTACGGAGCCGTAGCTGGACAGGCCACGGGTATCAGCGCTCGGCGTTGCGTCGCACAGCTCTCGAACCTTGGTGAGCCGGTCCGTCAGCTTCGGGTGGATCGCCCTCGCGGGACTCTCCTGCCCCGTGAAGAACCGCTCAACGACCGTGATCTCCTCCGCGTAGCGCTTCTGCTTGCGGAGCGTCGTGGCCCCTACTCGGTGTATACCGGCGCCGGACCGTTCCCTTCGATCTCTTCCGCTCGCTCGGTGGTCGCGATGCACTCGAAGATCAGCTCGAGCGCCGCCCCGTACTGCTCCGTACGTCGGAGTGTCTGGACCTCTTTGACGCGTTCAGTGAAGTGCTTCCCGTGAACCTTCGAGACCCGGAGCACCTTCCGCCGCTTGCGCTCCGCCGCCGCGATCTTCCGTCTCATCTCCTCGATCGAGAGGAGCGGCTCCTCGGACGCGACGGACAAATCGATCTCGGCCGCCGTCTCACGCCCAGCGGTCGACGTCGTCGTCACGCGGATCGTGGGTGGGGTCGCGGGTGGGGGGAGCGGGTGACGGCTCAGTGGAGGCGAGCTCGGGGCGAGCCGGCCTCGTGCTCTTTGGTTTGTCCCCGCCGCCGAAGGTTTGTCCCCGCCGCCGAAGAGTGAGAGGAACCAACCCATGCACGCGTCTCGCTTGATCCGTCGCGAACCTACCCGCGTCAACGCGCTCGTCGGCCGTCGTGCATGTGTCGCTGATCCAAGGCAGAACGGCGCTGCCCGCCCCAGCCGAAGCCGAGGCGCGCAGCGCGCGGTTTAGTGATCCGGCCGCGGAAGAGGCGGGCCGCTGCGACGAGCCCCCGGGCGTGTGTGAACCGTTGCTTGAGTGCCTCATCTTTATCGCGGCGGTCGTAAGAGGGACTCTCGGATGGAAGCCGAAGGTATACGTAGTCTGCCGCTGCATCGAAGGAACGTACGGCAGGGGAGCGTGGTCTACGGTGACGACATGCACCAATCCCCTGATCCGCCGTCAACAGGGGAGTGGGCGGTCCTACTGCGCAAGCCTGCACGTCCGGTGGCTTCGCTTGATCGGATGTCTATTCCCGACCAGCCAGGTGTGTATCTGTGGCGCCACAACAGCGCCGCAGTGTACGTCGGTACTGCATCCAGCCTCCGCGCGAGGCTATGGGGCAAGCACCTCGGAGCAGGCCGCAGCCTGGCCGGATCGTCGCTGCGCCGCAACGTGGGCGAGCTGCTGCTCGGCGTGCCGCCTGCGGTGACCAGTAGCCCAAACCGCGTGAAGGTGACCAGGCCGCAAGCTGAGGCGATTCGCTCCTGGCTTCTGAGCTGTGACTTGGCGTGGCAAGCCTGCGAGACCGCGGCGCAGGCCAGGCTGCTCGAAACGCGGCTGCGCGACGCGTACCTACCGCTACTCAACCGTATCTGACAGGGACCTCAAGATTGTCTAAGACGCCTAGGAACAAAGATCACCAAATTCCTGAACCGACGCAGGAGGATCTTGAGCGCATCACGCTGCTTCTTCGAAAGATTGGCGGCGCCAATGTGGTCTGGGGAGCACAACAGACGTTCGACGTATGGGCCATCGAACAGCGGGCGCGGCTCGATCAGAAAATGTCTACGCGGCTCGCCGCTACATCTTGGGCACTCGTTGGCGCAACGATCGGCCTTGTGGTCTGCACCGCTGGACTCATCTGGGCGACTCTCGCCGCATGACTCTATTTGATCCGGCTATGAATGCAGATCGTCGACCCGCACCGCCGGGTCTCGACGCAGACGTGGCAATGTAGGGAACCATTCCTGTAACCCACTGGCGCCATTAACCTTTTGTCTCACGGCCTCGACCGCTAAACGGGCCACACGGGCGCGGACAATTGGTCGACCTTAGTCGCTGTGCCACGCAACGCTGGGAGTTATGCACCACGGTCTTGGTCTGTGCTGCTAAGTGACTGACGATGTCCTCCTAGCTACCACTCGATATGGATCTCGAGGGCGGGCGTACAATCGGCAACGGCATCTACCGGAGTGCTGATCGCCGTACTTCGTAGCTCGATGTCACAATGTAGACCCTCTGCCCAAGGATACGGGCGGTTTGCACCGTCGCGTGCCCCTATCGGCGAGAGCTATCACTCGTCACGCTCCGCCGGCATCAGTACAACGACACGCTTTTCCTGTTGAGCTGAGGCGGCGGTAGACGGCCGTCGTACCGTTTCGCTGGTCGACGGAGTCTTTCATGTATGCTCATGCTGTGTCAGTAACTGCCCTGCACAGCGCGCTCGGGCTTCCAGCAGGACCAATCACCGAGAGTCTCATCGACGCTGCGGTCGCGCGTGCTGTGAAAGAGAGCAACCAGCTCGATTGGAAATCGAAGCTCCCAGATTTGAAGGGCCTCAGCCGCTCGGAGTTTCCGAAAGACGTCGCTGCTATGGCGAACAGCGGTGGGGGGCTGATCATTTACGGTATCCGCGAGAGCCAAAAAGCTGCATTTGAGAGGTGTGGCACCGACGGTCTTGACGAAGCGGGAGAAAGAGCACTCCGTCAGGCTGCCGTCGTCGCTATCAATCCGCCACTATTCGGACTGTCGATTCATCAATTCGGCGCGCCTCATAACCGAGTCGTTGTCGTCGAAGTCAGTGCTAGCGCAGACGTACCACATTTGATCTATAAAAACGACTTCTTCGGCGCTCCAGTAAGGAACGATGCCGACACCGTCTGGATGAAGGAGCGAGAGATTGAGGCCCAATACCGCACTCGCATTGCGGGCAAGGTCGACTCTGTTAACGCCCTCAACGGCTTGTTCGAGGAGGCGAAGCAGGGTCATGTCGAGGACGAACGCTTCTGGTTTGTCGGCGTAGCGCGTCCTCGTGCGGCGAGCTCAGTGAATCGGTTGTCGAAAAAGGACGCCCAGACGATCCTGCTTCTCGCGCGCGAGTTTTCATTGTCGCTCGCCAAGCATGACGACGAGCATCCGCTTGTTCATGTCGACATTGTCGATATTAGACCAGGCCTTCGCCGTTGGGTTGCGCCCTCAAGACCGGCAAGAAATGGCCGATTGCCGAGACGTGAGTCATGGATCTCACTATGCGACGATGGTTCCGTCACACTATTATCCGCAGTAAGCAACACAAGCGGTAATTTGTCTAGAGCTCTAACTCGTTCCTATGTCGAGGCTCGAACAGCAGAATGTGCAGTCAGTGATCTTTTTTCGATCGTCCGATCGACTGGCCAATCGCAGTTACTTTCTGAATTTGATTTGCAAGTCGGCTTCCACTGGACTGGTGATGAGCCACTGATAATTACGAGTCGAGACATAAGGGGGCGACCCGCAAATGAATCCTCAACTCCTCTTCGCCTCTATTCACCCGTAAATGCTGCTGCCGATATTGCGAACGACGAGCATGCCTACGTTGAGCAGATCGGGAAAGTCGCCCTAGACTGTATTAATCAAGGCGGGGTTGGGCGTCTGGACGCGCTGAGGAAAGCCGTCCCGTAGAACTGGTTGATCCGCGTTAACTGAACTCCTTCGCGCGAGCTAAGTCCGCGCCGTGCTCAAAGTGAGCTAGCGCAGGTACACATTCTTCAGGCATTTGAATACCATCCTCGGCCCAGCTCTTTGCGTCGTAGTATTAGGCCCGACCTCACTAAAGACTCAATCTCCCAGCGCAATTCATGCTTCCATTTTAGGCGGCCCGAATCGGATTCGACTTCATCGTCGGTCAAATCTGGCCTGAGTTCACTCACGTTGTCATATATCGCTCGTAATTGGAGCGCCTGACTCGAAGAATCCCGCAGGGCGTGAAGCGCCAGTTCTCTGAATACCTGTCGTCTAGTCATGCTTCATCATAGGTCGGATTAAGCACCAGAGAGAGCAAAACCGCGTCCGGTGGCGAAGCTCGTACCAACGGTGTTGCTAGCCCTACCGAAGCTAGGGCGCACCGCGTAGGAAGCTGTGCGAGGCCGAGGTCATCGTCTGCCCCGCCACGCGGTAGCGACGGACCGTAGGCGCTCCATCGATGAGGTGAGCAACCGCGACGCAGCGTTCTCAGGACGGCTCCGCTGCGATGGCGTAGTCGCGCCGATGCGGGTCGGCGGAAGTGTTGAACGCTGATCCGCGTGCAGCATCGCGGAGGCTAAGCTGTCAGGATGACGGCAACGGAGCAAGTATCGCATTCGCACGAAGTTGTTGGAGTCCGTCCATACGCGCGGTTGCTGACCATGCTAGGCGAACAGCTGATCAAGAATGACAAAATTGCTCTAGTGGAGTTGCTCAAGAACTGCTACGACGCGGACGCCACGGGCGTCGACGTCGACTTCAATGAAGTCGAGCAAGGGGCAAACTCGCCTAGCGCGTTGATTGCTATCACCGACAACGGTGACGGCATGGACTATGACACGATAACGCGGCACTGGTTGAATCCCGCAACGCCTACCAAGAGACTGCGAAAGCTGGAACGGGGACTGACATCTGGCGGAAGGGTCATGCAGGGGGAGAAGGGCATCGGTCGATTTGCGATCTTCAAGCTCGGAAGTCGTGCTCAAATTGTCACTAGAGCTCGCGGGGCTGCCGAAGAAATTGCACTGACCTATGACCTCATGTTCCTGGATGAGAATGTAAGCGGCAGGACCGAATCGGCTCCTGTGTTCCTTGATGAAATCAGCGTCCAGCTCACTCGGCGCACGCCAGCTCTCTTTCTGGATGGTGGTACCTATGGACCCCACGGCACTAGGATCGAAATTACGGCTCTTCGCTCAGCGTGGAATGACTCGACAATCGAGGGGGCATATAAGGAGGTCGCTCGTCTTCGCCCGCTCGTTCGCAATACCCAAGTCAGCCAGGCGTTGTCTACTGAATCTGTTCTACCGTTCTCAATTCGCTTTCGAACGAATGGTGAGGAACGGGATTTCGGGCAACGAGCCGATGCTCAGCTCGAACGTCTGTTCAATGACAACGCAGTCTTGAAGGTCGATGGAACATATTCTGCAACGTCGCAAGAGTTCCTTATATCGGTCAACGGCGTCGAGACCATTCTTTCCCTTCGCCACCCTGAGGTGTCAGGTCTACGAGTTTTCAAGAAACTCTTCCCGACTGAAGAAGAGCTGGTTTCAATCGGCGCCTCGCCGGGATCCTTTGACTTTTCCTTCTTCGTATTTGACCTTACGCCAAATGCGTTTGTGCAATACAAGCTAAACGCCGATGACAAACGTGTCGTCAAAGAGCACCGAATTTATCTGTATCGCGATGGTGTCAGAGTTCTGCCCTACGGCGATCCGGATGACGATTGGCTTCGGCTTGACACGATCCGAGGTACTCAAGGCGCCGACCTTGAACTGAGCAATGATCAGACCGTAGGATTTGTCTACATCACTCAATCGGCGAATCCCGGGCTAAGGGATAAGACGAATCGCGAAGGACTTCTTGAAGATGGGCGTACCTCAGGCGACCTAATTTCCCTTCTGCAGGTCATCCTCTCGTGGGTCCGTTCATATCCGTTTTCTCGCTACCGTGCGAGTCTCGCGGATCGAACTGCCTCAATTGACTATCAGAAGGCCAAAGTGCCGCGTATGTTCTCGGAGGTTGCGTCGAGCGGCCACGTTAGCGCGGAGGGCGCTGCGCAGCTTCGTGTCCTCGAACGCGCTTACTTGAAGGAACGGGAGTATCTTACTAAGCTAGTGGAGACGACCGAAGATCTGGCCGGTGTGGGATTGTCTGTCGAAGCGGCATCCCACGACCTCTTGGCTGCGCTATCGCAAGGCGTAAAATATTCTCGGGACTTGCAAAGCTGGCTATCGAGCGCACCGTGCGCTGATGATGGTGTTCGGGCTAAGGCAGAATCTCTGGTCGAGTCTCTGTTGTTCGTCGGTTCGCGGATGCAAGACATCCAGGGCCTCTTTGTCTCGATAAGGCAACGACGACGAGTCATAGCTGTTGCGGATGTCGTTCGACGTGTAACGCTCATATATCGAACCCTGCTGGAACGATCATCGATTAACGTAAGGGTGGTCGAACGCGGCAGTCTTAGCGTATTTGCGACCGATGCCGCATTGCTTCAGCTCCTATTGAATCTATTCGACAACGCCGTCTATTGGCTGCAAACCGCCAAGACTCCTAGCCCGCAAATTCTCATTGTTCTGGACGCGGGCGGTGGACGATTGGTGTTCTCGGACAATGGGCCAGGTATTTCTGACGAAGATGCGCCCTATGTCTTCGAGCCGTTCTACTCGGGAAAGGGCGAGGCAGGGAAAGGCCTCGGACTGTACATCGCGCGGCAGGTCGGCCTTCGGACCGGGTTTGAGGTAGAAGTTGCTTCGTCTGGGGGGTCTGATGCATTGACTGGTGCCGTCTTTGAAGTGACGTTTGATTTAGAGGAACTTGAGGGGAAGCAGAAATGACAGGCGCGCACGCAAAGTTCATTGGCCCAGCTCTTATCGTAGATGACACCTACGATTCAGATGACTCGACCATCGCCGAGATCGTATCGCAAATTCAGGCCGCCGGATTTCCGCTGATCGGGTATCGCACTTTGCCGTCCTTAGACGAGGTTCCGCATTGGCGGGGATTCTCGATGATCATCTTCGATTGGGATCTGAAGCCGATCGTCGCTACGGATGACAGTCTACCGGAGTTCATTGAAGAGGGTGTCCGCATTCCTGGGACTCTCGATGAAGATCGGTTCGCAGATTTGATCCGGGTTCTGCAAAGCATTCTTGAGAACCTGTACTGCCCCGTGTATATCCTCAGCACCGAAGATCCGTCCGATATCTGGCAGAAGTTGATTTCAGACCTTTCTCTAAGCGAAGATCGACTGAGGACGCGGATCATGGTGCGTCGGAAGTCCGAGGTTGCTGGGAAACTCTTTAGTGAACTGGATATGTGGGCTCGCAGCCATCCCGCTGTATACGCGCTTCGAAATTGGAATGAGGCATACGAGGCCGCGAAAATCTCAACATTCGGGGAGTTTGAGGGATCGTCGGTCGACTGGTCATCAGTCTTGTGGGCAGCGTCTTCTCTAGACGGCGTCAATCAGAGCCACGAACTGGCCGAAGTGCTTTCGAGAAACATCCTTCATCGATTCAAGGCCATAACTTTTGACGCGTCGGTGGTCGCGAGCAGTGCTGCGAGTGGGGGTGGCGGAGCGTCTGCGTCCAGTGTACGTCGGGTCATACATAGAGCCTCCGTCGTCCCCAATGATTCGCTCCATGAAGACGTTCTGATGCCCGGCGATTTCTTTAGAGTCAATGCAAACACCGTTTATCTGAATGTCACCCCTGCATGTGACCTCGTGCCTCGCAAGGGTCAGCACGTCGACGCCGTGAGGATCGTGACCATCACGGGTAAAAGAGTCAAGAATACGGAGCTGCGGAACAACTTCGAGAACTATCGCAGGAATGACAGCGCCACTTCGCATGTGATCCATGTTCTGAAGGACGATGCAACTCCTTATCGGTTTAGCTTTGGAAGCTGGGGCATCAGCGCTTGGGGGGATCTCAAGGAAACGCGGGAGGGCCGCTTGATTGATCCTCATATTACGCAGATCCTGCAAAAGTTTGGTTCTTACTTTCTTCGGCAGGGCGTTCCGAGGCTTCCGGAGGTGTTTTACGCCGAAGCGCCTCCCGCGCAGCCGCCACTGGAGTCCACGACCGAGGTGTCGGATGGAGCTTCATCCGACCGGGCGTGATCGCGAACTCGCGAGGAAGCTGTTAAGCTGGCCGAGTCTGTGCCCGCTCGTCGGATCAACATTGGAGGCCGAGACTGTGGTCGCTCGTACCATCCACCCTTTCCCTGCTCGCATGGCGTCGGACCTGGCGCTTGATGTGCTGGGTCAGCGGGTGGGTCTTGACCGCAAGTTGAATGTTCTCGATCCAATGTGTGGGTCAGGGACCGTGCTTGCTGCGGCAGTCGCGCGTGGTCACGATGCAGTCGGGACTGACATGGACCCACTCGCCGTCCTAATGTCTCGTGTGACGACGACTGAGGTCCCCGCTGATCTTGTTCTTGCAGCCGCAGAGAGTGTACGTAGTGATTGTGAGCGTGCTGAATACAACCCGCCGGAATGGCATGATGAAGCCACAACTAGGTTCGTCGAGTTCTGGTTCGCGCCGAAGCAGATCAGACAGCTCGGCATTCTCAGCAGATCGATTGCCAATGTTCCGTCCGCTGATGTGCGTCGTGTGTTGCAAGTAGCGATGTCACGGCTAATAATTACGAAGTCGCCCAAGGCGTCGTTAGCATCCGATACCTCTCACAGCCGCCCGCACCGAACCATCGAGTCAAATGAATATGATGTCTTCGCCGGTTTTGAGGGCTCAGTCCGTGCTCTTTCGCGTCTTTTGATTAACCGGAGCATACTTGGCAAGGCGACCGTTTCCCGAGGGGACGCTCGAGCGATGTTATCTGTGCCAAGTTCGTCCGTGGATCTGATGATAACTTCGCCGCCGTACCTAAATGCAATCGATTACCTACGTGGTCATCGTTTATCCCTAGTATGGTTGAACTACACCATCGGGGAGTTGCGGGCGATTCGCTCGGATTCGATCGGCGCGGAGCGCAAATTAAGTTTCGACCCATCTGATTCTGCTTCTGAGGTCATGAGGATCGTGACCCGAGATGCAGTCGACCGGGCTAGCCTCCCAAGCTCGATCATATATCGGTATGCCCATGACATGGAGCGTTTTGCAGTGGAAGCGGCACGTGTCACGAAGCCAGGCGGAGACATAGTCGCGGTGGTTGGTAATTCCACTCTCCGCGGGAACTACATACGTAACGACGAAATTACGCAGCTTGCGCTTGAGAAGTCGGGATTTACGCCCGTGGATCGGTTTGAGCGAGAGCTCCCCGAAGGACGCCGTTATTTACCCATAGGGAGAGGCACATCGGGAGAGGGCTTGGCGAAGCGCATGCGCACTGAGGTAGTGATTCGGTTGAAGCGAAATGCGTTGGGGTCTTCGTCCTGATCGGTGGCGATCTAGGAGGCCCTGGCGGACTTCGTCCTGAGCGGGTCGTTCAAGGTTGGCCACTCGGCGGTTGTTCCGGGATCATCGGCACCGGAGCGCCCGCGGGGGAGATTGCCAAGCGATCGCGCAGAATCATCAAAGGTTTTTAACGTGCGGCCCGCCTAAAGGTGCCTGTGCTGGTGAACTAGGCCGTTGACGCGCATCCCGTTCCGCGCGCCTGTCGCTGGCTATGACGGGTTACCGCGCCGGGATCTCGTTGTAGTCCTTCTTCAGCTGGTCAATTTGGGTGCAGGAGCGACGAGCGGTTCGCGAGACTAGGAAAGCAGCAGTTCTCGCGGGGATGTTTTGCGGGCGAGGCTCTTCCAGAGTGGGCACTGCGGTCGCACCGTGGCAAAGTAGCCGCGTGTGGTGGTCCTGCGGGTTGGCGCAGACGATGCGTCCGTTGACTCGGGCGACAAAGCATTTTGTGAGCGCGAGCGCAACGATCGTTTATCGTGGCGGTACCGCTGCGCTCGCTATCTTCAATCATTGGTTGGCTAGATTGCTAACGGTGACCGCTTTCGCTATTGCCGAAAGTTGCTAGACCTCTTTAGATCGACGGTCATAGCTCACGTCGTTTGCGGGCAGGTTGGCCGCCGCAAGCTTGACACCGGCCGATCTGTGGTGGGAGGGTGAGGAGTTTGTTCGCGGATCGAGTCAAGCGCTCCTGTCTAATTAGCCTTTACTGGGCTCACAGCGAGCGCTACAGTTTGTCGATCCAGGTGTCTTCGTCGCGGTCCGCCCACGCGTTCCCGGTTAGGCGCGTACTGGCCGACTCGACTCGCTGTGTCAAGCTAAGGAGAAGAGTCAGTGCTTGGCGCTGAGTTAGTTCGGCTACCGAGCTAATTCGTAAACTCGTGAGTTCTGCGACCACTTCAAATTGTTCGCGGGCAGACGTAATGCCTAACTTCCCAAACGCACGGCGGATCTGATCCCGCGTGGCTTCAGTCATCTCATGGTCACTATTAGTGGCAGGTTCGGCGTGTCGCTCGTCGCCGAAGAGCGAAGGTATTTGCTCCACGTCGTCAGTCCTCATACATCTCGCGGTACACTCCGTCACCCAGGCTGTCGTATTCCTGGGCGATCATTTCATCGCGGAATTGCTCCTGGCCTGCCTCGCTGGTCGGTAGCGCTTCGCTCGACTTGGTTGTCCTGGGATCAGGGCTAGATAGCTCGTCTGATGTGTCGTTGCTCACGGCACAACGATAGCCCCTTCGATCTAGTCCCTCCCCGTCTGGGGTCCCCGTGAGGTCACTGTGGGGCCGATCGTGATGGGTTCTCCAAGCTGATCGAGGGTGCCTTCATCACAGCCTCCCGTGCCCACGGCGTCACGGACGAGCAGCGCGAGGAGATTGTTCGCAGGCACCGCAGCCAGGCGCCGGCCTACTCCTCCGTCTCGGAAGCGAAGCGGCACGACTCAAAGCGGGGCGGAGGAGCGTCTAGCAACGTGACAATCGTGCCCATCGCCCAGCGCATCGACAAGAAGAAGTTCGTTCGTGCGGTGCTTAAGTACGACCGTTGGAAGATGGAGCAGCCCGACTACGTACGAGACGACAGTAAGGCAGCGGTCGTTTCTACCCCGATTCTTGAGCCCGCGCCAGGAGCCTCGCCTTCATCGTCTTTGGATCGACGCCGTAGAGCGCGCCAAGCTGGTTCAACGACCACCCCTGTGTCTTCAGCTCCGCCGCATCGGCCAGCTGCCGAGGGGTCAGCGTCACCTGACGCACCGGAACGTGCTGCTGCTTGAGTGCTGAGCGCACCGCTTCGCGGCTGACGCCCCACGACGCGGCGAGCTGACGGATGCACCCGCCGGCTGCGTACTCAGCGGCCAGCTTGGCCTTCTGCTCGTCGGACAACCGCACCTGGCGCTGACGAAGGGCCTGCACGCCAACCGGGGGAGCAGCCTGTTCCGGCTCGTCACCCCTGTTGATCCCGGTCCTGGCAGTCATCAGCGCGCGCTCCCATCTTTTTTGATTAGTTGCAGATAGGTGCACCATAACGATTATGATTATCATTATCATGCACATCGTAACAGAGGCCGATCGCACCAGCGAGCGGCCTTTTTTGTCAGGACCGGTACATCGATGACCTGCCGCGCGACTTCGGCGGATATTGCTACCTCTGAAGATTGAGTTCAGATTCTTTGCGAGGGACCAGCACCGGTACCAAATCAGCACTTCGGAGACCAGCGCTCCACCACTGTCGAGTTTTCCACAGACGTACCGGGGGCATGTTTCGCGCGTGAAATGAGGAGCCCTACTCGAAGTGAGGCTCCTCATCCCAAAGCGTTCTGAGATTTAGTACTCTGGAAGTGTAAGCAGATTGTCGTTCCACTGCTTGTCCGCATAAGTGCGGATGTAATCTGGAGCGTTGTCGCGGTGGACTACTCCGACGTAGGAGCTATTTCGACGATTCTGTGAGTATACGATTGCTTGGTTTGACTTTGATTCGTCAAGCCATTTCACCATTCCCTCGCGTGTCACTTCCTTTGTTTCGGTTCCACTGGCGTAACGGACGGCCGCGATGTGTTCGTTTCGCTGCCCTCCCACCATGTGACGTGCCGTAATTTCGATCATGATTCTCCTTGCAGCTTGCTGCGAAAATGTTGGTTTTGCATAGGTGTTTGTTTGAGCGGTGCTCTGACTCCACCAAGTCATCTATGCCTGACTTTATTTTACTCTTCCAGCTCATGTTTGACAATCAGTCAAATTTAAGCGCAAGCGGTTTGACCTACTCAAGCATGGTCCGGCTATTGAAACGCGCAGGAAATTGTGTTTGAATGACTCAAAAGGAGAGGCTATGTCTGACACCACCGGGGCTACGAGTGACAATCCAATTGAGAGCAACGCTTCGGACCTGCTTGAACGGTCGATCTTAGCGAGCGAGTACGTTAGGGATTTGCGTGCTCAAGATGCATCGCAAGGTCTAGTGGCCACTGTGATGGGACCATGGGGATCAGGAAAGACTTCTTTCATAAATTTGATGCGCGAGCATTTCGAGGATGAGCCTAAGCTTATTGTTCTCGACTTCAATCCTTGGTTGTACTCAGGCTCCGTTTCACTGGTAGACGTCTTCTTTCGTGAGATTGCTGCTGAGCTGCGTGTATCGGGTTCCTCTAAACTGGAATCAATTGCTAAAGGTCTAGATGACTATGGTGATATCCTCTCGCCGGTTGCGATGGTCCCTTTTGTGGGCGCCTACTTTGACCGAAGCCTTAAGTCGTTGAGGTCAGCTGGAAAATGGTGGCGAGCGAAGAAGGAGAGCGGAGCGAAGCCATTACGGACGGCCGTGTCAGATGCGCTTGCCGCGCTCGACGAGCCGATAGTTGTCGTGATTGACGATATTGATCGACTGACCACGGAAGAAATTCGCGAAATATTTAAGCTGTTTCGGCTGACAGCAAGCTTCCCAAATATCATCTACCTACTCGCATTTGACCGGGAGCGTGTCGAGTCAGCGCTAGACGAACAAAATATACCCGGGCGTTCCTACCTGGAGAAGATCGTGCAGCTGGGTTTTGACCTACCCATTCCCAGAGAGAGCGCTGTTCGCGCTGTGCTGTTCGACAGGCTAAATTCTATCATCGGCGAAGTGGAGAATATCAGATTCGACGGGAAGCGTTGGGTGGACGTTTATTTTGAAGTAGTAGAACCCTTAATCGCCAACCTCCGCGATGTGAGTAGGTTTGCAATCTCTGCGCGATCTACCCTTATCAGCCTCGGGTCTGAAATTGAGGTGGTTGATCTAGTCGCTCTCGAAGCGATAAGAATTTTCCGCCCCGAGCTTTTTCGGGGTTTGCGGGACGTGCGGTCGGAGCTAACTACTGTATCCGCTAGTTTCGGTTCTCGGTCGAACGAACGCGAGAAGGCAAAGATCGATCAATTGTTGGGGTCTGCTGGCGAGGACGTTGGGTTGGTGAAGGCCCTTGTTGCTCGCGTGTTTCCTGCTGGTCTTCAGTACACAGCAAACAATTATCACGGCTCGGGATCTGAACGTATTTGGCGGAGGAATCATCTTCTAGCACACCGCGAGAATCTCAATCATTATTTCGACCGCGTCGCTTCAGATGGTGCTCTCGCATTTCGCCAGGCGGAGCGTGCGTTTGAAGCGATGAGTAGCGAAGCAAAGTTCGCCGAAATCCTCGACAGCATCAAACCGGCTGATCTTGAAGGTGTAATTAGTGCTTTAGAAACCTACGAGGACGAGTACGATCAAGAAGCCGTCGTACCGGCGTCGACTGTGTTACTGAATCGCATCTCATACATTCCTGACCGGCCTCGAAAGGGGATGTTCGACATGATGCGCCCCGACTTAGTTGTTGGCAGGGTGATCGTTCGTTTACTGCGCACATTGACAGATGTAGCGACAAGAAAAGCAGCGGTTGAGGAGATACTCGAAGGTGTCGAAACCTGGTCGTCTCAGCTTGACCTTATTGAGTCCGTTAGTGGGGACGATGTAACTGACGGTCTTAGCGTTGATGAGGAGGTGACCGACCGTCTTCGTCAAGACTTTTTCTCACGCGTGACTGTAGGGTCCTCGGTCAATCCTGAAGCTGAATGGGCCCTACTTCGTGTCTACTACCTTAAAATTGAACGTGAGGGCGACTCCTACTCGGCGCCCACCATCGAAGACGTAGCTGAAATTAGAGCCCTGTTCGTGACGGGAAAGTCGTTGGCGACATCGAGCTCGATGGATTCCCGCTCAGTGAACGAAGAATTGCGGCTTCAGTGGGACGCGCTATTGCGCATCTTTGGTTCTGAAGAAGCACTGCACGATGCTGTTTCCTCGTTGAGAAATGCTGACGGAGAGACAGAGATTGTGCTCTTGGCAGAAAAGTACCTGAGTGGGTGGCGACCAAGTGGTGACTGGTAAGTGCACTGAAAAATGCCACGCATCACTTCCTCAGAGCACTTCCGCCGCCACCAATTCCTCCGCCTCGTCTTCCAGGACCAGAGCCTGCAGGTCTTCTTTGCCCTGCTCGACCTGACGAAGCAGTTCGACATCCATGAGTACTACGCCACGGATCGTGACTACGGCGAGCAGGAGTTCCTCGAGCACCGCAAGGAGCTCGACGTGAAGCATCCCTCGATGCGTAACGAAGTGGGCAAGAGCTTCAAGCTGATCGAGGGTGCCTTCATCACTGCCTCCCGAGCCCACGGCGTCACAGACGAGCAGCGCAAGGAAATCGTTCGTCGGCACCGCAGTCCACCGCCGGCCTACGCCTCCGTCGCGGAAGCGAAGGAGCACGACTCGAAGCGTGGCGGGGGAGCGTCCAGCAACGTGACGATCGTGCCCATCGCTCAACGCATCGACAAGAAGAAGTTCGCTCGTGCCGTGATCGCGTACGTTCGCTGGAAGATGGAGCAGCCTGACTACGTGCGGGACGACAGCAAGGCGGCGGTCGTCTCTACTCCGATTCTCGAGCCTGCGCCTGGAGCCTCGCCTTCATCGTCTTCGGATCGACGCCGTAGAGCGCGCCAAGCTGGTTCAGCGACCAGCCCCGCGTCTTCAGCGAAGCCGCATCCTCCACCTGCCGATCTGTCAGCACAACGCGACGCATCGGAACGTGCTGCTGCTTGAGCGCTGACCTCACGGCTTCTCGGCTGACGCCCCATGACGTCGCCAGCTGGCGGATGTTCCCACCGGCTGCGTACTCAGCGGCCAGCTTGGCCTTTTGCTCGTCGGACAGCCGCACCCGGCGCTGACGGAGGGCCTGCACACCAACCGGAGGAGCGGGCGGTTCCGGTTCGTCACCCCTGTTGATTCCTGTCCTGGCGGCCACCAGCGCGCGCTCCCATCTTTTTGATTAGTTGCAGATAGGGGCACCACAGTGTCGTCACCAAGACCCTTGCCAGAGAAAAACGCCGAGACGGCGCCGATCCCGGCTTCCAGGGAGCTGCTGAGGCTCCGAGCACCACTCTTTCGAGTGGTGCTTTTTTCGTGTGCTGCGAGCTGAACGGCGGTTGAGACGGTCGTGGCGAAGGGTTCGTTCAACTCGACGGTGATGGTCTCGTTCGCGTGAACGAGAACACGCGCCAGGAAGACCTGATTGACGAGCTTCTTCACGTGGTCGGGTGCCCCGCCGTAAGCGCTGGCACACTCCGCGGTCGACGCACGCCGGGCGAACGGCCCCGATAGTGGCTGGTCCTGCGTGCGGCAGCTTCGGTGCCCCGGGCCGCCGGCCCTTGCTGCCGCCCGTGTCGGGAAGCAGGGCCTGCGCTAGCGTCGCTCCATGACCACACGTGAGTTGCGCGACGAACTCGCCGCGTTCGTCGCCGAGCGGGAATGGGCGCAGTTCCACTCGGAGGAGAACCTGGCGAAGAGCATCGCCATCGAGGCGGGGGAACTGCTCGAATGCTTCCAGTGGGGCTCCGACGCCGACCGGGATGCCGTCCGTTCCGAGCTGGCGGACGTCCTCACCTATTGCCTGCTGCTCGTGGACAGGATCGGCGCCGACCCCGAGGACCTGGTGCGGTCGAAGCTCGTGCGGACGCGCGAGAAGTACCCGGTGGACAGGGCTCGGGGAAGCAGCGCCCGGTATGACGCCCTCTGACATCGAGCGGATCGTCTTCGACGGGCCGTCCGTCAAGGTCTGGGCGATGACGGACGACCGCCGCTCGAACTGGCCGGTCGTCTACGTCCTGGACGAGAGCAAGCGCCGCGCGAGGCGTCTTCCGCGGGTCTACGTCGGAGAGACGAGGAGCGCGGCGAGCCGGCTGCGGCAGCACCTGGGCTCGATCGACAAGGTCGATCTCCAGACGGCGCGCGTGATCGTCGATCCGAGGTTCAACAAGTCGGTCTGCCTCGATCTCGAGTCCTTCCTGATCAAGCTGCTCTTCGCGGAAGGGCGATTCGCCGTCCTCAATCGCAATGAGGGGATCGTCGACTCCGACTACTACGACCGGGCGGCCTACCAGGACCGTTTCGCCGAGATCTTCGAGCAGCTGCGCCTGGAAGGCCTGTTCACGCGGAGCATCGCCGAGATCGAGAACAGCGACCTGTTCAAACTGTCGCCCTTCAAGACGCTCACCTCCGAGCAGGCGGCGGCGGTTGTCGGAATCGTCGACGCGCTCGTAGAGGACCTCGGGAAGCAGACGCAGTCCACGTCGATCGTTCAGGGGGAGCCGGGGACGGGCAAGACGATCGTCGCCGTCTACCTCCTCAAGCTCCTCGCGGACGTCCGGCTGTTCGCGGAGAGGATCGACAGAGCCGAGGAGGCTCCCGGCGAGGACCGGCTGGACGACCTCGTCGAGGGCGACTCCGTCTTCTCGGACTTCTTCTTCGCCGACACCCGCGAACTGATGCGCGGGCTGCGGGTCGGGATCGTCGTGCCGCAGCAGTCTTTGCGCTCCTCGATCAAGAAGGTCTTCGCCAAGACCACAGGGCTCGACGAGAAGATGGTGCTCACTCCCTTCCAGGTCGGTGAGGACCCGGGACGCTGGGACCTCCTCGTCGTCGACGAGTCGCACCGCCTCAATCAGCGGGCCAACCAGCCGTCGGGCTCCCTCAACAAGAAGTTCACGGACATCACCACTGCGCTGTTCGGCTCCGACGATCACGCCCGGACTCAGCTCGACTGGATCCGCGCGAAGAGCGATCACCAGATCCTCCTTCTCGACGCGGCGCAGTCGGTCCGACCGGCAGACCTGCCGCGGCCCGCGATCGATGCGTTGATCCGATCCGCTCAGGAGGACGGCCGCCTGCACCGTCTGACCTCGCAGATGCGGGTGCGCGCCGGAACGGACTACGTCGGCTGGGTGCGCGCCGTCCTCGATCCGACGGCAGCAGACCTCCCCCGGCGACCGGACCTCGGGGAGTACGACCTCCGCTTCTACGACGACTTCGGAGCCCTGCGGCGCGACCTGCGGCAGCGGGAGGAGGAGAGCGGTCTGGCGCGGCTGGTCGCCGGCTACGCGTGGAGCTGGACGTCGCGGAAGGATCCGTCAGCCGCCGACATCGAGATCCAGGGAGAGCGGCTCCGCTGGAACAGCACGCAGGTCGACTGGATCGCGTCGCCCGGCTCCGCCGACGAGATGGGCTCGATCCACACCGTGCAGGGGTACGACCTGAACTACGCGGGAGTTGTCATCGGCCCGGACCTGAGGTGGGACAGCGAGAAGGGCCGGCTGAGGGTCTCCCGCTCGGATTACCACGACAAGAAGGGCAAGGAGAACAACCCGGGACGGATGGGCCGCGACTACACCGACGACGAGCTCCTGCAGTACATCGTCAACATCTACGCGGTGCTCCTGACCCGCGGGATGCTCGGCACGTACGTGTACGTCTGCGACGACGCCCTCCGGGAAAGACTCCGGACGGCCTTCGGCCCAGCGCTCACGGCCTTCTGAGGGCGTCTCGCGGGCCTTCGCTCAGGCGGCGCCGCCATGATCGAGGCTGGTACTCGACGGAAGGTTCTCTGTGAGCATGTTCAAGCGCGTTCTCGGCATGGCGTCGAAGGCGCTCGATTCGAAGAGCGGCTCGGGCTCGTCCTCGAGCGGGACGACCGATTGGCGCGACCTCGTGCGCTCCGCTGCCGACAAGGTGACAGGCGACTCGCGGAGCGGGCAGGCCCAGCCGCCTCAGCAGTACGACTCACCGCGGCGACCCTCCGCGCGCCCGCAGGACGCCCGGCCCGGGCAGCAGCCGGTGGTCACGCAGGAGGACCGCGCAGCGATCGCGCGCTACGACTACCTCCTCCGCACCGCTGACCCCGAGCAGCTCGAGCAGGTGCACCGGGACGCGTTCGCGAAGCTGACGACGGCGCAGCGCACACAGGTCGAGGCGCGGCTCCGCGAGGAGCTGCCCGCGAACGAGCAACCGCGGTCGTCCGCACCCGAGGACCTGGCGCGCGCGGCGACGCGCGGCGAGGCGAACGACCCGGGGTTCCTCAAGAAGATGTTCTCGAAGCCGGGGACCCGCGGCGCCCTCGCGGGTGCCGGCGTCGGAGCGGCGGCGGGCATCGGGCTCGGCGCGGCGGGCGGACTGCTCGCGGCGGTCGCGGGCGGCGCCGTGATCAGCAGCGTCGCCGGTCCGCTGCTCGCGCGGGCGTCCGGCCTCGGCGTGGACTTCGAGAACCTCGCCGGCGGGTTCGGCGATCTGGGCGACTTCGGTGACATCACGGGCGGCGCGGGAGAGTTCGTCTCCGGTGCGGGTGAGCACGTGTCCGGGCTGGGGGAGCAGGTGTCGGAGTTCGGCTCCGACTTCCAGCTGCCGGGGCTCGGCGACCTCGGGAACCTCTTCGACCGCTAGGCGGTCCCGGCCGGAGCGCTCCGGCGGCGGAGGAACGGCGACGCGATCGCGAGCGCCGCTCCGACGACGAGCAGGACGGCGCCCACGATCGCGACGACGGTCGTCGACCAGTCGGGGAGGTCGACGACCGTCGTGCCGTTGAGGAGCTTCCATTCACAGGCTGCGCCGAGCGGCCACCACGACCAGAAGCCGCGGACGAGCTCTCCCGCTTCGGGCGGGACACCGCCGAGGCTGACGCTGCAGACGTAGTCGAAGCCCTGACGGTCGATGTTCGCGTACTGCAGAGGCACGAGTGCGAGCGCGGCCAGGCCAGCGACGGCGAGGACGAGGCCGGCGATCAGGGCGAGACGGGCGGCCGTGAGGCGCTTCTTCACCGGTGTCGAGGCGGGGGCGCGCGGCGTCTCGGTCATCATCCGATGGTGTCATGAGCGCGGAAGGGCCGGGCGGGGGTGCGCAACTACGGCTGAGACGCGTGCATCGGTCTGATTCAGCGCTTCGCGAGAAAGTCAGCATCCGGTGCGCAAGAGTCGCCGGTGTGCTGGCGCGATCGGATGCCGTCACCAGCGTCCGCCGACCGCCCGCAGCGCGACGGCCAGCATCCCGGCCAGCGCCACCAGGACGGTCGCGATGACGAAGATCCCGGACGAGTAGCCCTCGACCATCAGCGGCAGCACTGCTCCGAGGACGGTCCCGACCTGCGTCACGGCCGTGTATGCGCTGGCGCCCGCGCCGACTCCGCCCCTGCTCGTTCGACCGAGCAGGACCAGGCCGGTGCTCTGAAAGCCGACGCCCACTACGGCGTAGAGCACCTGGGCCAGCAGCAGCACCGGATAGGTGGTCGCTAGGAGCAGGAGCGAGAACGATCCGACCCCGAAGAGGGCGATCACGACGAGGGTGACGGCGCTGCCGCGGGCCGCGCTGAGCCGACCGAGCAGAGGCAGCGCGGCCAACTCCAGTAGAGCCGATATCAGGAACAAAGGAGGCACCTCGGCAGGGCGGAGCCCGGACGAGACAGCGAACAGCGGCAGATAGATCCCCCGAAGGGTGTCGGCCGACTTGAGAAGCGCCACGAGGACAAGCGCAGTGAAGAACGCTCCGCTTCTCGCTCGAGGCGTTCCGACTTCTCCGCCATCGTGCTCGCGCGGGAACGCGCGTCCAGCGAATGGTCTGCAGGTCGCACCGATCATCGTGATGCCGCCGAACACGGAGGCGATCAAGAGAGGATCGAGCCCGAGCGCGGACACGGCCGAGTAGATGACGAGGCCGAGGATGTATCCGCCGACCGTCATCAGCCGAAGACGCGTGACCGCGGCGACCTGTTCGTCGTCACTCAGCTGCGCGGCGACGCGGCCGAAGATCTGCGGGACGATCGTGCTGACGAGGAGCAGGAGAACGCCGCTCAGCATGACGAGCACGAATGTACCTGCGGTCGCGCGGAGTGCAAGGAGGGCGACCGGGACGGCTGCGCAGGTCAGGACCAATGCGCTGCGCGGGTACCCGTGATGGCGAACTGTAGGGACGAGCAGGGTGTTGTAGACGATGGCGGCGGCCGCGTTGACGAGAAAGAACACGGCGATCTCGCCCTTTGAGTGACCGGCCGAGTCGAGGGAGACGGGAACGGCTACGCTCGTGAGGCCTCCGACGGTCGCGTTGCTCAGCAGGGTCAGGGCGACGGATTGTGGGACGCGAGCGCCAGACAGTGGTTCCTCCTTAGTCGCTGACCGGTCTAGTTGGCGCGGGCGGACGAAGGTGGATCCTCGATGTCGCCCGGGTCGTTGCGATCCGAAACTGATGCGCGCCACTGAATATCTCTCACCTAAAAGCCGTCCGACCCTATCCCCGCTGATTGAAATGTCGCGGCGAGACCGCGCCCCAGCAACAGGTCCTTCCCGCACCTCCGGGCCGTGGCCAGAAGATGCTCACCCCACACTGCAGCCAGGGGCGCCATCGCATCGCTCAGGTACACCATGTCGAATTCGCGTTCGGCGAAACCGCATCGGATCCCGATCGCGTTGAGATTGACCGGTCGCCGTGCAGTCGACCAGCCGCTCGGATGTTCGGACGCAATGGGAAAACCCGGCCCGAGCGCGACGACGGACCGTGAATGAGCTACTTCAGACATCAGTCCGACGAAAAGCATCGATGTGTCGTTCGGATGCTGACGAAGGATCTGCAGGTCAGCTCGGCTGTTCGTTGAATCTCGAGCCCACCTCGCGACGCGCTCCCACTCGGGCTGCTCCAATTGCGCCAGGGGCCTGTTGCAGATGAAGAACTCGATTTCCATATCGACACATCGATCGGCCCACTGTTCCAGGTTAGCTCGATTGCTTCTTGCTTGTTCGGCTGTATTTTCGGAGATGCTCGGCAGTTCTACGCCCCACGCGTCCTCTATCCAGTGAAGAGAAAGGCCCATCCGGCATAGCCTGTAGCCGAACTCCACATCTTCGACTCCATAAGTTGAGAAGCGCTCGTCGAAACCGCCCGCGGAGAAGAAATCCGATCGCGCCACTGCAATGTTCCGTCCCCAGTAGAAACGCCAGGGGACCGCCAGCGGAACCCGCCGGACATCGACATCCAACCACTTGTCCGATCTGTAATCAGCGTAGCCGGGCCGCGTAGCCATCTCCATGTGTCTTGTGCGCCAGTCCGGGCCGCTGACAAGAGAACGGAATGCATGGGCATCTTCGCCAGAGAAGTCCCAGCCGTAGGTCGGCCCTGCTGTACTGCGTTTACCGACTTCCACGTTCGCCGCATGGGACTGAATCAGGTTCTCGCCCGCGAGAGTGCCGCAATCGAGGAAGATCAGTGTTCTGCCCCGAGATGCTCGTGCGCCGAGATTCCTTACCGCGCTCAGGCGGAACCCGTCGTCTCGTTGGCGAGTGTATGAGATGTCAATTGCGTGTTCGAAGGCCTTGACGACCGCAACGGTATCGCTCGAAGAGCCGTCGTCTGCGACGATGACCTCATAGGTGAACGACGCCTCTTGTTGCGCTAATGTCGTCAGAGTTCTTCTCAACTCGTCAGGGCGGTCATAGGTCGGAACGACGACTGAAACCTCCGGAGAAACACCGTCTGCTTTCTGCGGGAAGATCAACGGTCCTGACATGCCTTCATCCTTTCTCGCGTACCTGGAGGCATCGCAGAGCCGGCCCTCATTGTACGTTGCGGACTGCACTCCGCGATGACGCGGTAAAGGAGTGATCGCTTCACGTCAGTTCGCTTGTGACTTCGCAATTCGATGTGCGAGACCGTAGCAGGCTGTGCCCTTCGGCGACCAGAGTGTGGCGCGCGTGGCACCCCTCGGGTCGTGAACACCAAGCGCACGCGCAGACGTGGCGCCAAGGCTCGCCCGCTGTCCAGCTCTCACAGAGCCAGGCGCGGCGAGTGTCATTTCGTGCCAGTCGTCGGCGTGGATGGCTGTGGGATATATGTTCATCATCACATCGAACCGACGAAGACCCACACGAAGAGGTGCGGAGTGATTTATCTCGATTCTGCGGCCACGTCTTTTCCCAAGGAGCATCATGTAGTGGACGCCATGAAATCCTATGCTGAACGTGGAACAAGCCCAGGCAGGTCGGGGCACCGGCTATCCGCTTGGGCTGAGGGCCAAGTCTGGGCAGCTCGTGAGTCGCTAGCAGATCTGGTCAAATGCATCGATCCGGAGCGGGTGACCTTCTCGCTGAATGCAACGATGTCTCTCAATGCGGTTGTGCACCACCTGGGCTCGATCGGGGGCCGCGTCCTGACGTCCGCTTTCGAACACAATTCAGTGGTTCGGCCACTTCATGCAGCGGCGCAGGAGGGTTCGGTCAGGCATGAGATCATTCCGCCCTCGACCAGCGGACCGTTCGATCTCGATCGACTGCAGGAGCAACTGCTTGCCGGCGGAGTCGCCGGGGTCATTGTCACCTGGGCCTCCAACGTCTCCGGTTCAGTGCTTCCGATCCGTGAAATCTCTGAAATCTGCAGAGAGGCCGGTGTTTTCATCGCCGTGGATGGGGCGCAGGCGCTTGGGTACCTTGATGTCGACGCGGGTCTTGCGGACGTGCTGGTGTTCGCTGGGCACAAGGGTTTGGGGGGACCTTTGGGTGTTGGTGGCGCTGTTGTCGGAGAAGGTGTCCGGTTGTCGCCTTTCGTCACCGGCGGATCGGGTGGACGTTCTGAAAGTCGGGATCATCCCTGCTGGCTGCCCTGGTCGCAAGAGGCGGGAACACAGAATGGGATCGGAATCGCCGGGTTAGGCGCGGCTCTGAGGCTGTTGGACGGGGCCGAGATCGCCAGAAGGCGGCGTCGAGCAACCGATTTGCGAGAACGATTCGTTACTGGTCTCAGTGGTGGTGGCGCGGTCACCCTCATCGAATCGCCCAGCGCCGAAGAACCTGTCGGAGTGGTGTCGTTCCGGATGAACCGTGTGACCCCGAGTGTTGCTGCTTCGCTCCTCGAAGAACGCTTCGACATTCTCGTTCGCGCCGGACTGCATTGCTCTCCTCTGGCCCACGAGACTCTCGGCACAGGCGATGGCGGGACTGTCCGGGTGAGTTTCGGGCCGAGAACTACGACAAATGAGGTCGATCTAGCACTTGCCGCAGTCCAGTCCATCTCATCGAGTTCGAGCGAAAGGAAATGATGAAGAATGTCGGTCACCTGGGACCCCGAATGCGTCTTCTGCAGGTCGAATCCGCGTCGAGTGTGGGAGGAAGACGGACTCGCGGTCTGTTCTGATCCAGCTCCCCTTCGGCAGGGTCACCTCCTCATCTACACAACCGGGCACTATCCATCGGCCGCAGACATGGATGCGCAGGCGGCAGAGCGGCTCGACGCATTGGAGGCCGACCTCGGTAAGCGCATCTGTGCAGAGTTCGGGGACTACGTTCTGTTCGAGCACGGGCGTACCGGTCACTGTCTTCGAAGTCGTCCTGGAGAGCGCCTCTGTCATCACATGCACGTCCACATGATCCCCGGCGCCCTAGACCTGCGGGGCTATGCAGGAATAGCGCAAGAGATCGAGATCTCATCATGGCGAGACGTCCTAGCCCTTGGTAGCGATGTCGATGGCTACGTTGTCATCGGCAATGCGCACGAAAAGGTCGCCGCGCCATTGACGCGCTCTCTTCCTCCGCATCACCTGCGTACGGTGATCGCGCGAGCGAACGCAACTCCAGATCTCGCCGACTGGGAACTCGCTCTCGCGGGAGAAGAGGTGGGCCTGGTCGCCGCTGCATCGCATTCGACTGTCGTCGCGCTCGTTGAGAATTTTCGGTTTGCGAGGGCGACATGAAGCGCCCCGTTGTACTGCATGTCTCGTGGGGAAGGGGGAACGGCCACGTCACGCGCCTGGTAGCCATAGGTCGGGCTTTTCACTCCGCGGGTTGGGACTGTGTTCTACTCGGTCGGCAGAATGCGGTGCACGATCGATTGGTCTCGAAGGCGGGAATCTTCACGACGGCCTATTACCGCGAAGGTGTCGCAGACATCGACCCATGGGCAGAATGGGGAGATCCTGGCGTGTTCGATAAAGCAGTCGTTGCTGACGTCGCTGTGCTCCAGCGGTTCAGGCCGGACCGGGTGATCAACGATAACCGATTGTCGATGATCGTAGCTTGCGCTTCGCTCTCCATCCCGATCGTCACGCTATGCCAAGACAATCAGCTCGTCGGCTACCGCTATCAGGGCGAGGGAGTGTCCGAGATCTGGACCGGACCGCTCATGGCGGTCAACGAGGCTCTTGGGCGGCGAGGGCTTCCCCTGGTCGATCGAGATGTTCGAGAACTGTTCGAACGCGGGCTGATCGCAATACCGAGTGCGCCGAGTCTTGACGTAATGGAGAGCCGCGTCGGTATGAGAGAAGTGGTTTTCACTGGCGTTCTCGGACCGGTCAAAGCGGGTCTGCATGGATCCGGGTTGCTGTTCTATCGGACGGTAGGAGGAATCGACTCGGAGTTCCTGCACGCTTTCGAGAACTGGGAAGGAGAAATCTATGTGGCGACCGGAGACCAGGCGTCAGCGGATTCGTATCGACATGTCCCGGACGCCATCCACGTCGCGGCTCTCTGGGATCTCGAAGAAGTGTTTCCGGAGCTGGCTGCCGTCGTGCATCACGGAGGACATGGAATCGCGACGACGTGCGTGGCATCAGGGGTGCCAGCCGTCATTCTTCCAGGTCACAATCCGGAGAGGCGTTCGAACGGGTATCGGGTGGAGTTGTCGGGGTGGGGGAAGGTGCTCGGTCCACTTTCAGCGGAGGGTACTCGATGGGGCCCGGCCGTCGATGTGACCGGAGACCGTCCTCCGTGGAGCGATGTCCGTGGTGCAGTCGACGCTCTCCGGGCCCCCGACGTCGACGCGGGCGGGTCCGTCGCGTCAGCATCAGAGCTCGTCCGGCTGCTGACATGACGAGGGAGAAGCTCGTCCGAGACGGTGTACCGGCACTGCTCCGGGGTCTCGGTGTCGACGCGCGCTTCAGATCCGTCGATGCCGGCGAGCGGCGGGCCTGGCTCCTGGCGAAGCTGAAGGAGGAATGCGACGAGGTCCTGGCTGCCCCGTCCGTCGAAGAGCTGGCGGACGTCGCGGAAGTCCTGCATGCGCTCGCGTCGGAGCTCGGAGTGGCCTGGAGCGAGGTCGAAGCGGTGCGCGAGAGGAAAGGAGCGGACCGCGGAGTGTTCGACGCCGGAGTCGTGATGCGACTCTCCGAGTAGCACTCTGCTCGCGCGGCGGCGTCGTACCCTCGACTGCATGGGGTTCGTCTTCTCGCTGGTGATCATCGTCCTGACCGTGCTCGCGCTGGTCGACGTCGTACGGCAGCCGGACAACATCATCAAGAACCTGCCCAAGATCGTGTGGATCCTGCTGATCTTCTTCCTCCCGCTCATCGGCGTCTCGCTGTGGTTCCTGCTCGGGCACGACTGGAAGCGCGGCGACGGCGGATCCTTCGTGCCGGGCGGCCGAGTGCCCCGCCGCCGGAAGCAGGCGCCGCCGCCGATGGTGGTGCGGCCCGCTCCGAAGAGCACCGAGGAGCAGCTCGCCGACCTCGAGCGCGAGGAGGCGCACTACGCGCGGCTCGCGGAGGAGCAGCGTCGCCGCCGCGAGGGGGAGCGACCGCTCGACGCGTGAGCGGCCGCTCCGGAGGCCGCTACTTCGAGAAGTTCGACGCCGTCCACTGGATCGAGGCGATCTTCGCCTGGCCCGCGACGCTCGGGTGGAAGTAGTCGGTGGTCCCGATCAGGCCCTTGGTGACGGGGGTCGCGGTGAGCGCTCCTCCGTCCCAGTCGCAGAGCTGACCGGCGGCGCTGCACGCCGTCTGCAGCGCGGTGTTGTACTGCGTCGTCCGCGTCTTCGCGGCAGCGGCGGAGGCGGCCGCGGCGGTGCTGCTGAGCCTGCGGCCGGTGGAGCTGACGCCGCGCGTGGTCCGGCAGAGGTCGCCGCCCGCCCAGACGAGCGCGCCGACTCCGGTCTTCACGACCGACCACTCGGAGGCCACGTTCGGCATCGACGAGAGGACGATGCGGGCGGAGGGCCACGTGGTGCGGATCTTCGTGATCGCGGCGGAGGCTCCGGTGCGGAACGTGCTCGCCGGGGTCATCGTGTAGCCGTCGGAGGCGACGCGGTTGTCGGGCGAGCAGAGGTCGTTGCCGCCGATGAGCAGGGTGACGACGTCCGGCCGCACGCCGGCGGCGACCGCGGCGTCGATCCGCGAGGGGACCTGCGCGACGACGTCGCCGGTGGTGGCGAAGTTCGCAGTCGTGACGGTGGTGCCGGGGAGCGCGGTCCGCAAGCGGGAGGCGAAGGAGTTCACGGAGGAGCTGGTGCCGGTGGACCAGTTGTTGCGGGGGCAGTCCGCGAAGGAGCCGCAGGTCCCGTAGGCCTGGGTGATGGAGTCGCCGAGGCTCAGCACCGAGAGGGTGGCGGGAGTGGCGGCGGCGGCGGCCTGCGCCGGGAGCAGCGCGGCGGCGAGGGCGAGCGCGGCTCCGACGGCGAGGGCGCGGACGCGGCGGCTCGGGGTCGGCGGGCGGGAGGGGGA
>NZ_PSTL01000007.1:0-152440 GCF_002930845.1 Rathayibacter sp. AY1A7
GGGCCTCGGCGACGTCATCGGCGACGGGTTCTGGGACCAGGCCGCGCAGCCTCTCCGCGAGCTCTCCGACTCGATCTTCCCCGGCATCCGGGACGGCCTCGAAGGCACCGCCTCGGCTCTCGGATCCTGGACCGCCTCGCTCGCGGAGGGCTTCCAGTCCTCCCTCTCTGGCGCAGCCCTTGAGCAGCTGTTCGGGCGGCTGAACGAGAGCATCGCGATCGCCTCGGGCGGCACGGGAGCTTTCACCTCGGCCCTCGTGGATCTGGGCCTCGTCGGCTCTGACTACCTCCCGCAGCTCGCGCAGTGGATCTCGGATCTCACCACCCGCTTCGGCGAGTTCGTCGGCGCGGCCGCCGAGGACGGGAGTCTGAAAGGCTGGATCGACGGCGGCATCACGGCCGCGCAGGAGCTCGGCTCGGTCCTGTTCTCGGCCGGGTCGATCATCTCCTCGATCGCTGACGCCGCGCAGGCAGCCGGTGGCGGCGGCCTGGCGACCCTCGCAAGCGGCCTCGCGGGTATCGCGGAGGCCGTCGCATCCTCGGGCGCTCAGGAGGCGCTGAGCACCTTGTTCGGCGGTGCGGCAGAGGGTGCCACCGGTCTCGCGACGGCCCTCGGCCCGATCGGGTCCTTCTTCGGCGTCCTCGCGCCGATCCTCGCCGACATTATGGGCGGCGTTGGCGCCGGCATCGGCGGACTGTTCTCGGAAGTCGCTGAAGCGCTCTCGGCCCCTGTCTTCACGACCGGCCTGACGGAGTTCTTCGACGGTCTGCTGGCCGGCATCGACGGCATCGGCCCCGCGCTCCCCGCTGTTGCGGAGGCCCTCGGCTCGTTCCTATCCTTCGGCGGCGAGCTCGCCTCTAACGTCGGTCCGCTGCTGGGCGAGGTGCTCACCCTTTTTGCGCCGCTGTTCACGACGATCCTGACGGAGCTCGAGCGCCTCCTCCCGGTCCTCGGTCCGGCGCTGGAGCAGATCCTCCGCGATCTCGTTCCCGCCCTCCTGCCGCTCATCTCGGAGCTCCTGCCCAAGCTCGTCGACCTGTTCATCGCCGCGGTCCCCGTGATCGTCGACGTCATCCGCGCGGTCTCCGAGCTGAAGCCAGTCCTCGACTTCCTCCTCGACGTTGTCGAGTTCGGGATCGGCCTGTGGACGGCGCTCCTGAAGGTCCTCGGCGACCCGACCGCGTTCAACGATCTGCAGGGCTTCATCAAGTCCGTCGACGGGCCGTTCGGGGACTTCATGCAATTCGCCTTCGACGCCGGCCAGCAGTTCGGGCAGACCGTCCGCGACATCGTCGACGGCTTCGCCGGCATGGTCGGCGACGGGATGGCGAACGTGCGGGACTTCGTGAACTCCGCCATCAGCTTCGTGAACACGGGCATCAGCGGCATCAACACGGCACTCTCCGGCCTCTCCGCGATCGGCCTCGACATCTCGATCCCGGGCATCCCGGAGCTCGCCGACGGCGCCACGATCAACCCCCGCGAAGGCGGCACCTTGGTCCGCGTCGCCGAAGCCGGCCGCGCAGAGTCCGTGGTCGACACAGGACTCCTCAACCGGCACCTGGCCGCGTCACTGCAGATGCAGCTCGCGCAGCAGTCGGCCACTCCGCCCGCGATCTACGTGCAGAACCCTTGGACTGCTGAGTACCACGAGGCGCGGATGGCGGATGTCTCCGACCGGCGGATCGGCAGCAGCAACGAGCGCCGGGACCAGGACACGTCGCGGGGCCGCTGGTAGGGTCCTACTGGGTAGCAGTCCTTCAGAGGGGGGCCTCGATCGTGCAGAATGACTGCATGGTCGAGGCTTCTTCTGTGTTCAACGTCCGGCAGGCGGCGAGGCGCATCAAGCGCGATCGCGTCACGGTCCAGCGGTGGCTCCGTGAGGGTCTCCCGCACGAGCGCCTCTCGGAGTACGACGTGCGGATCCGGGAGGACGACCTGACGCTGTGGCTGCGAACGAAGATCATGAACCAGCGGGCATCGCGGTTCGGGGAGCGTGCAGCGTGACCGCGTACTCGGTCCGTGGAGCTGCTCGGCGGGTGAAGCGGACCCGGACGACGGTTCAGAACTGGCTGCGCGAGGGGATGCCCCATCGCCGGCTCGGCACGCACCGTGTGGAGATCGACGAGGACGTCCTGACGGATTGGCTGCGCCGCAAGATCGTCGCGAACCCGTGCCGTCCGGGCGCCATGAACTACAACGCACGCCAGGAGCCGGTGACCGACCCGGTGACGGTCTTTCACGCCGCCTAAGCACTCCCGGACCCAAGGAGCCCCACAGGGTGCAAGAGGGCCGACAGGCGCGCCACCGCGGTCCGTTTCGCGCCCGGCGCTCCGACCGTCGCGATGTCGCGTCACCCTGGACGCATGACCACCAGCGAGCATCACCTCGTCACCGTGACCCGCCTCTGGGCGTCCGCGCCCGCCGTCGTCGGTATCTTCACGACCCGCGAGGCTGCCGAGACCGCTGTCCGAGACGCCCGGGGCGACGGCTCGAGCCCCGACAGCTACTCGATTGAGACGTGGTTGGGCATTCAGCACCTCGAGACCTGGCCTAGGAGCCGGTGACCGAGTCGCTCCGGGCCGAACGCGGCGCCTTCGCACCCTTCCGGGCCGGCATTAGTTCAGATCGCGAGATGCCCGTTCACTGGCGGCGTGGGGTATCAACCATTGGTGGTTCACCCGTACACTGAAGCCAGGTCAGCGAGAAGACATCCAGGGGACGTCTTCCCGGAGGGGGCATTTCCCCGAAGGGATAGCTGGCCGCCCTCTTACGACGCTCTTCCCCAGGGGAAGAACGTCCCGCGGCACGAAGGCTCGACGTACTCCTGGTACCACGTGCCTGAACGGCCCTCGACGTGGCGCTGAACAGCCCACAGCCCGTAGTCGGCCACCTGAAGACCCCAAGATGTACTCGCGTCCCACACGCAGAGGACGAACTTGCGATCTACCTGCGCGCAAACGTCTCGGAGCGCAGCTTCTGCCTCGCGCTGCCGCGCGTTGGTCCCCAGCGTCGCAACAACCACGACCAACGTGTCGCCTCGGTTAGACACCTGCTGGGCGATGTACTTGAAGTGCAGGAACCAGGCCATCTTGTAGAGGTACATCTCGCCGCGAGATCGCACGGTGTCGTACGCGTTGGCCTTCGCGAGGAACGTGCTGTCGAAGCGGGGCTGCTGCATCTTGACGGCCTGGAACATCGCGGTCCTCGTAGCCCAGGAGTCCTGCACTGCATGGAACCCCTTCGGAAGAGGCACGCCGGGACGTCCGCCCTGGCCCGCTGCCAGGGAAGCGCGCAGGGAAAGCCCACCCCAGAGCGCCTCAGGGTGGTCGGACCGGAAGACGGCGGTGCCAAATCCGAAGTAGGCGGACGCACCGGACTTAGTGCCGTAGTCGAGATTGCCCGTCTCGTCCGCGTAGATGTAGACGTTCCCCACACTGTCCCCTTGCCGTCGCTCTTCCTGCCATCCTCGCAGAGGCCACCAGGAGCCAGTGACGAAGCCGCTCTCGGCCCTTCACGCCGTCCGGTCACTGCAGGACGCTCGGGGCGCCTGAAGCGGGAGAAAGGCAATCATCGCGTCCCGACCGGATGGCTGTAGCCATAAGGTGAGCGACATGACAGCAGAGATGCGACGCGACATTGCGAGCTGGTGGCCTCGGCTGCCGGAGGACGTGCGATCAGAACTCGGCCAGAACCTAGACCGAGAGCCGATGAGCTCGAGCGCCGTCGTCGCAGTCACGGCCGCCCGTGGCTTCGGTCCCGCGGCGGTCACCTTCGTGGAGGCGGAACCCACCGAGCATCCCAGGTTCTTCCTCGCCCACGACGACTACGTATGGATCGCGGCGGCGACCGGGCAACTCAGAGATGACGGGCAGTTCCAGGCAGCGTTCCCGCATGACCCGGGCGCCATCGATCGAGCGGTGCCGGCCGACGACGAGGCGTTCAATCGGCAGTTCCCGCCGCCTGAGCGAGACATTCGCGACGTAGCGTTCTAGCCGTTCGGGTGATGGACCTGCATCGCTCCCTCAGTCCGCAGCGAGTCCGCAGGAGTCCCAATTCTTCGCCCTCAGCGCCAATCATCGGCTATCACTAGATCGCCGGAATGACGCCGATCCCGACCGCCCACCATCACCGCCAATCACTGGCGGAAAGTTCGAGCTGTACTACGGGGTCTGATCCCGCAGCACTGCCGAAGGGCCGTTCCTCCTCGGAGGGGCGGCCCTTCGCCGTCCCCGGCGCGCGGGCGTCAGCGGTAGGAGGGAGCGTCTCCCGCGGCCGGCCCGTAGAACAGGCGCTCGAAGACCGCGCGGGAGCGGCGGGTCACGCCGAGGTAGTCGTCCTCGAGTGCCGTCGCGGACCCGGCCGGATACTCGAGCAGGCGCGCGACGCCCTCGAGCTGCCGGCGGTCGGTCGGGAGGACGTCGCTGGTGCGGTTGCCCCAGAGCGTGGTGCCCGAGCGGACACGGGACGCGAGGATCCACGCGGCGCGCAGCCGATCCGCGTCCTGCGGGCCGATCATGCCCTCCTCCTCCGCGACCGCGAGGGCGGTGAGGGTCGAGGTCGTCCGGAGCGCCGGGGTCCGCCGCGCGTGCTGCAGCTGGAGGAGCTGCACCAGCCACTCGACGTCGCTCAGCGATCCACGGCCGAGCTTGAGGTGACGGCGGGGGTCGGCGCCCTGCGGCAGACGCTCGCTCTCGACCCGTGCCTTGATCCGCTTCACCTCGCGGATGTCGCGGTCGGAGACCGCTCCCGGGTAGCGGACCCCGTCAGCCAGCTCCTCGAAGTCCTCGATGAGCGCCTGGTCCCCCGCCACTCCCCGCGCCCGGAGCAGCGCCTGCGCCTCCCAGGTCAGCGACCAGCGGGCGTAGTAGGCGCGGTAGGAGTCGAGGGAGCGCACGAGGGGCCCGTTCTTGCCCTCGGGCCGCAGGTCGGCGTCGAGGTCGAGCGGCAGGCGGGAGTCCTCCGTGAGCCGGACCAGCTCGGCGACGACGAACTGCGAGTAGAGCTGGGCCTGGTGCGGCTCGGCGGTGCCGGGTCGCTGGACGTACATCACGTCGGCGTCGGAGCCGAAGCCCAGCTCCGCCCCTCCGTACCGGCCCATGCCGATGATCGCGAACTCCGCGTCGGCGCCGGGCCGGGTCGCACTGCCGCGCCGGATGGCGGCGAGCACGCCGCCCAGCAGTGCGCTGATGATGTCGGTGAGGCTGGTCGCGATCTCCTCGATCGAGCTGAGACCGAGCACGCCCCCCATGGCGGTCCGCAGCACCTCGCGCCGGCGCATCGAGCGGAGGACCGAGGCGACTGCGTCGGGCGTCTCGTGCCGGGCGAGCACGGCGCGCACCTCCTCGGCGAGCTGGGCGGCGCTGCGGGGGCGGAGGGCGTCGTCGTCCTCGAGCCAGGCCGCCGACTCCGGGATGCGGTCGAGCAGCTCGCCGACGAAGCGCGATCCGGAGAGCACCGTGGTGAGCCGTTTGGCGGCTCCGGACGAGTCGCGCAGCATCCGGAGGAACCAGGGCGTCCCGCCCAGTGCGTCGCTGAGGCGCCGGAACGCGAGCAGGCCGTAGTCGGGGTCCGGTCCGTCGGCGAACCACTGCAGCATCACCGGCACGAGGTGGCGCTGGATGCTCGCGCGGCGCGAGACGCCCGAGGTCATCGCGGCGATGTGGCCGAGCGCCCCGCGGGCGTCCGCGAAGCCGATGGCGGCGAGGCGCGCCTCTGCCTGGCCGGTGGACAGCTCGGCGCCGCCGTCGGAGAGCGCGGCGACCGCGGAGAGCAGCGGACGGTAGAACAGGCGCTCGTGCAGGCCCCGGACGCGGTGCTTGATCCCGTTCCAGACGCTCAGCAGCTCCTCCGCCGTACGGGCGAGCCCGCTGGAGCGGGCGAGGGTCCGCAGCTCGTGCTCGTCCCGCGGCATCAGGTGCGTACGCCGAAGGCGCCGCAGCTGGAGGCGGTGCTCGAGCAGCCGGAGTGCCCGGTAGTCCTGCGCGAACTCCTCGGCGGCGGAGCGGCCGATGTACCCGCGGTCGGCGAGGGCGCCCAGGGCGAGGAGGGTCCCGGGCATGCGGATCTCGTCGTCGGTCTGCCCGTGGACGAGCTGGAGCAGCTGCACCGTGAACTCGATGTCGCGCAGTCCGCCGGGCCCGAGCTTGATCTGGTAGTGGACGTCGTTCTGCGGGATGTTCTCGGTGACCCGCTCCCGCATCCGCTGCACCGACTCGACGAAGTTCTCGCGGGAGGCGCTCGACCAGACCTTGGGCGCGACCGCGTCGACGTACGCCCGCCCCAGCTCCTGGTCGCCGGCGAGCGGGCGCGCCTTGAGCAGCGCCTGGAACTCCCAGCTCTTCGCCCACCGGTCGTAGTAGGTGATGTGCGACTCGAGGGTGCGCACGAGCGCGCCCTGCTTGCCCTCCGGGCGCAGGTTCGGGTCGACCTCCCAGAGTTCCGGCTCCATCGCCAGCGCAGAGGTCCCGCGCATGAGGAGCACGGCGAGCCGGGTGGCGACGTCGATCGCACGGGCGTTCGTCAGCTCCTTCTCCGGGTCGCCCTCGGCGACGAAGATCACGTCGACGTCGCTGACGTAGTTGAGCTCGGACGCTCCCGCCTTGCCCATGCCGATGACGGCGAAGCGGGTGGCGGCGACCTCGTCCCGGCCGAAGCGGCCCGGGCCCGTGCCCTCGACCAGCTCGGTCCGCGCCACGGCGAGGGACGCCTCCAGCGCGGCTCCGGCGAGGTCGGCCAGCGCCCTCGTCACCCGGTCGATCGCCGCGACGGGGTCGGCTTGGCTCAGGTCGTGGACGACGATCCTGGTGAGGAGGCGGCGGTACCGCACGCGCAGCGCCGTCCAGCCCGCCTCCTCCCGGAGCGACGAGAAGCCGTCGACGGCGCCGACCGACTCGAGCAGCTCGGCCTTCATCTCGGCGCGCCCGGGGAGCGTGCGCACCGGCTCGAGCACGCTGGCCAGCTCGTCGGGCCGGCGCTGGAGGAAGTCGGCGAGGCCGGAGGAGGCCCCCACCACCAGAAGCAGCCGGGTCAGGGCCTCGTCGTCGGCGAGGACCGCGTCCATCCGGTCGCGGTGCCGCCGCAGCAGGTCGATCAGAGCGAGCAGCGCCTCGTCCGGGTCCGCCACCCGGGCGAAGGAGGGCAGCACCGACTCGAGCTGCCGCCCGGCCAGCTCCTCCGCCTCGGCCAGCCGTGCCCCGGTCTCGCCGAGCGCGGCGAAGCCGAGGCGTGCGACATCGCGGAGGGAGCGTTCGCGGGGCATGGCCGAGGCGTCAGAGCATCTCGAGATTGCTGCGCAGCTCGTACGGCGTGACCTGGGCGCGGTACTCGGCCCAATCCTTCCGCTTGTTGAGCAGCACGAAGTTGAACACCTGCTCGCCCAGCGTCTCGGCCACGAGCTCGGACTCCTCCATCAGCGAGATGGCGCGGTCGAGGCTGGCGGGCAGAGCGCCGTAGCCGAGCGCCCGGCGCTCCGCGTCCGAGAGGGCCCACACGTTGTCCTCGGCCTCGGCCGGGAGCTCGTAGCCCTCCTCGATGCCCTTGAGCCCGGCCGCCAGGAGCAGCGAGTACGCCAGGTAGGGGTTCGCCGCGGAGTCCAGCGCCCGGTACTCGATGCGCGACGACTGCCCCTTGTTGGGCTTGTAGAGCGGAACGCGCACGAGGGCGGACCGGTTGTTGTGGCCCCACGAGACGTAGCTGGGCGCCTCGTCGCCGCCCCAGAGCCGCTTGTAGGAGTTGACGAACTGGTTCGTCACGGCGGTGATCTCGGGGGCGTGCTTGAGCAGGCCCGCGATGAACTGACGGCCGAGCTTCGAGAGCTGGTACTGGGCGCCCTGCTCGTAGAACACGTTCACGTCGCCCTCGAAGAGCGAGAGATGCGTGTGCATGCCCGAGCCGGGGTGCCCGGAGAGCGGCTTCGGCATGAACGTCGCGTAGACGCCCTGCTCGATCGCCACCTCCTTGATCACGGTGCGGAAGGTCATGATGTTGTCGGCCGTGGTGAGCGCGTCCGCGTAGCGGAGGTCGATCTCGTTCTGGCCGGGGCCCGCCTCGTGGTGACTGAACTCGACCGAGATGCCCAGATCCTCCAGCATGCGCACGGAGCGGCGGCGGAAGTCGTGCGCCGTGCCTCCGGGGACGTTGTCGAAGTACCCGGCGGAGTCGACCGGCTCCGGACCCTCGGCGCCGAAGGACGACGACTTGAGGAGGTAGAACTCGATCTCGGGGTGCGTGTAGAAGGTGAACCCGCGCTCGGCCGCCTTCGCCAGCGTGCGCTTGAGCACGTTGCGCGGGTCGGCGACGGCGGGCTGGCCGTCGGGCGTCGTGATGTCGCAGAACATCCGCGCCGTCGGGTCGATCTCTCCGCGCCACGGGAGGATCTGGAAGGTCGACGGGTCCGGATGCGCGAGGACGTCGGCCTCGAAGGAGCGGGTGAGGCCCTCGATAGCGGAGCCGTCGAAGCCGAGCCCCTCCGCGAACGCGCCCTCCACCTCGGCCGGCGCGATCGCGACCGACTTCAGCGTGCCGACGACGTCGGTGAACCAGAGGCGAACGAATTTGATCCCTCGCTCTTCAATGGTGCGAAGAACGAAGTCCCGTTGCTTGTCCATCCAGACCCCTCCTGTTTCGACCCTCAGGCTACTGCCTCCGACCGGGGCCCGCGGGGCGCCCGAGGCGCGCCGTAGACTGGCGCCCATGTCAGCGCAGCCCGTGAAACGCGTTCGAACCCGCCACTTCCAGAACGCGAAGGACTCCGGTGTCCGCATCACCGGGCTGACCAGCTACGACCAGCTCACGGCGAAGATCTTCGACGACGCCGGGATCGACTTCCTCCTCGTGGGCGACTCCGCCGGCAACACGGTGCTCGGCTACGACACCACTCTGCCCGTCACCGTCGACGAGCTCATCCCGCTGGCGCGTGCCGTCGCCGGAGCCGTCGAGCGCGCCTTCGTCGTCGCCGACATGCCCTTCGGCTCCTACGAGTCGGGTGCCGACGACGCGCTGCACACGGCGTTCCGCTTCATGAAGGAGACGCACGCGCACGCGGTGAAGCTCGAGGGCGGGGTCCGCTCCGCCGAGCAGATCCGGCGCATCGTCGAGGCGGGCATCCCCGTGATGGCGCACATCGGCTTCACGCCGCAGAGCGAGCACGGGCTCGGCGGCCACATGGTCCAGGGGCGCGGCGAGGGCATCGAGCAGCTGCTCGCCGACGCGCGAGCCGTCCAGGAGGCCGGGGCGTTCGCCGTCGTCCTCGAGATGGTGCCCGCGGACGCGGCACGTCAGGTGACGGAGGAGCTGCGCATCCCGACGATCGGAGTCGGAGCGGGACCGCACGTCGACGGACAGCTGCTCGTGTGGACGGATTTCGCCGGATTCACCACCGGCCGCATCCCCCGCTTCGTGAAGCAGTACGCGGATCTGCGCGGCGTGCTCACCGGAGCGGTCACCGCGTACCGGGACGACGTGGAGTCCGGCGCCTACCCCGGCGCCGAGCACAGCTACGAGTAGCCGCGGTCAGCGGTCCTCGGCGGCGTCCTCCTCGGCCCACTTGCGGCTGTTCTCGTGCAGCCGCTCGAGGGCGTGCTCCGCCTCCTCGCGAGAGGAGAAGGGTCCCACCCGGTCGACGGAGGGGGACACGAATCCCTGCTCCACCGTGCCGGCCTTGAGGTTGTACCACCAGGAGTTCGCGTCGCCGTCAGCCATGCCGCGATCCTACGCCGCAGCCCGCGTCGGTCCGCACCCCCGCCCTTCGCTAGCATGGCCGCTATGACTGCTGCGGCGACCGCCATCGGGATCGACATCGGGGGAACGGGCATCAAGGGGGCCTCGGTGGACCTGGCCGCGGGCACCCTGCTCAGCGACCGGATGAAGCTCGCCACTCCCCCGGGCGGCACGCCGAAGGACATCGTCGCCACCGTCCAGCAGATCCTCGAGAAGATCCCGGACCTGCCCTCGGACACCCCGGTCGGCATCTGCTTCCCCGCCGTCGTCGTCCACGGACGGACGATGTCGGCGGCGAACGTGTCGGACGAGTGGATCGGCCTCGAGGCCGAGAAGCTGTTCGAGGACGCGATCGGCCGGAACATCTTCTTCGTCAACGACGCCGATGCGGCGGGCTACGCCGAGTCGCGCTTCGGAGCGGCGAAGGACAAGGAGGGCCTGGTCATCATGACCACCCTCGGCACCGGCATCGGGACGGCGCAGATCCACGACGGGATCCTCATCCCCAACGCTGAGCTCGGCCACCTCGAGATCCACGGCGGCGACTACGAGAAGAAGGCCTCGTTCGCCGCCAAGGAGCGCGACGACCTCGACTACAAGCACTGGGCGAAGCGCCTGCAGCGCTACTACTCCCACCTCGAGGCGCTGCTCTGGCCCGATCTCTTCATCGTCGGCGGCGGCATCTCCAAGCACCACGACGAGTTCCTCCCGCTGCTCGACCTGCGCACCCCGATCATCCCGGCGGCGCTCCGCAACAACGCCGGCATCCTCGGCGCGGCCGCGCTCGCAGGGCGGGGCTGAGTCTTTTTCCTCGGCGGTCCCCGCCCGCCGAGGCGCGGTCGGCCTCGGGAGGTGACGCGTTCCGGGGAGCGGGGTGCGGACGGCTACGGCGAAACGCCGGCACGCGTTTCGCCGGTTCGCCTGGTGCGTGGCGCCGTGGCGCACGGACGTGATCGGACCTTCGGGGTCCAGCGGTCGCGGTGAGCCACGACGGGGCGGGGGCACCTGGTCCTCGGCGGCGATCCGCAGCGGCGTCTCAGGACCGTCCTCCGGGATCGGCGCCTGCCGGACGTCGTGCTGCACCGCTTCGTCCGCAGGAGGCAGCGCGAGAGACGGACCGCGCCAGTCCTGTCGAGTGGCGGCGCAAGGATGTATCGAGACCCGGGAACCGCCACGGCAGGCCGTCGCGCTGCCTGCGGGCGGGAGCGCGAGCTCGGCGACCGGCGGAGACGCGAGATGCCCCGCCGGGGCGGGGCATCTCGTGGCGAAGGGGTCGGCTGATACGCCGGGTTCTGTTCACGCCGCGCCTCTCGGCGGGCGCTGGACGGCCATCTCTCTCGGAGCCACGTCGCCGTGACCCTCCAGCGGTCTACCCGAGGACCCGACGAGCAGCCGCATCGTCCTCTGTCTGACCTTGCTCCGGGCGAGGTTTACCGAGCGGACAGGATCACTCCGGCCCCTGGTGGTCTCTTACACCACCGTTTCACCCTTACCGCCGGCCGGAGCCGACGGCGGTCTGTTCTCTGTGGCACTGTCTCGCGGGTCGCCCCGGGTGGGTGTTGCCCACCGCCCTGCTCTGCGGAGCCCGGACGTTCCTCGGCACCACGGCTCTCGCCGCGGTGACGCGACCGTCTTGCCGGCCCATTCGCCCGTCCAGTGTACGGCTCAGGCGAGGGTGGACTCCTCGCCGCGCACCAGGATGCAGCCGCTGTCGGGGCAGAGGACGACCTCGTCGGGAGCGGAGGCGCGGATCCAGGAGAGGTCCGACTCGGTGAGGGCCACGCCGCTCCCCTCCGACACCTTCCCGCGGAGGAGGGCCGCGCCGACTCCGTAGCGGGCGCGCTGCTTCTCGTACAGCTCGACCAGGTCCTCCGGAAGGGTCGTCACCAGGTCCGCCCGGTCCCGGGCGAGCGCCTCCTGCTTGTCGCGGAGCTTCTCGGCCTGCGCGTCGCGCTCCTCGGCGAGGGTCCCGAGCGAGGCGACGACCTCGTCGCGCTCGGCCTGAGCCGCGGCGACCTCGGACTCGATGCCCTCGATCCGCTCCATCAGGGTCAGCTCGATGTCCTCGAGGTCTCCCCGTCGCTTCACGAGGGAGGTGATCTCGCTCTCGAGCGCGGCGATGTCCTTGGCCGCGGAGGCGGTCTGCAGGCGGTCGCGATCGCGGGTGAGCCGCTTCTCGACCACGCCGACGTCGGACTCGATGCGCCCGAGCTCGGTGCGCACGTCCTCGAGGCGCCCTGTGCGCTCGGCGAGGGAGCGGCGGGTCTCGTTGTCGCGGGCCTGCATCGCCTGGATCCGCGCGATCTGCGGGAGCGTCGCGAGGGCGTGGCGCAGCTGCGCGCCCCTCGTGTCCAGACTCGCCAGAGTCAGGAGTTCGCGCTGGTGTGCGGGGCTGGCTTTCACGTGGCGGTCCTCGTTCCCGGCGCGCAGTACGGGCGCGCCGCGTCCATTCTCCCGTGCCCGCGGCGGGTCAGTGCACGATCGCGAAATCCCACGGGTCGGTGCGGGTCTCGCTCACCTCGACGGTGACCGTGGGCAGGGCCTCCCGCAGCGCGGTCGCGGCGACGTCGAGCCACAGCCACTCGCTCGCCCAGTGCGAGACGTCGATGAGGGCGGGGCCGGTGCCGTGCAGGGCCTTCTCGCGCGCCTCGGAGGCCGGGTGGTGCCGGAGGTCGGCGGTGATGAAGACGTCGCTCGTGCGGACGGCGGGGGCGTCCAGGAGCGAGTCCCCCGCTCCCCCGCAGAGCGACACGCGGCGCACGGGCGTCTCGTAGGCGCCCGCGGCCCGCACTCCCCCTGCGGTGGCCGGCAGGAGCTCGGCCACGGCTCCGGCCAGGCGTCCGAGCGTCACCTCCTCGGGCAGGTCGCCCACTCGGCCGAGCCCGACCGACGGGTCGGCGCCCGGGACGAGCGGAGTCGCGCCGGTCAGGCCGAGGCGGGTGGCGATCACGTCCGAGACCCCGTCCGCGACGATGTCGGCGTTCGTGTGGGCCGAGATCAGTGCGCAGCCGCCCCGGATGAGGTCCGCGAGCAGGCGGCCCTTGTAGCCGTCCTCGGCGATCGAGGTGACGCCGCGCAGCAGCAGCGGGTGGTGCGCGACCAGGAGCTGGTATCCGCCGTCGACGGCCTCCGCGACGGTGTCGGAGACCACGTCGACCGTGAGCAGGATCCGCTCCACCGCGGCGTCGGGGTCGCCGGTGACCAGGCCGGGCGCGTCCCAGCTCTCGGCGGCCGCCTCCGGCCAGAGACGGTCGATGACGGCATGGACGTCGCGCAGTGAGGGCATGCGTCCAGGGTAGGGCCGCTCAGCGCGGGTGGTCGGTCTCCACGGCGCGGATCGCGGCGTCTGCGTCGGCCGCCGCGTCGAGGTCGGCTCGCAGGTGGTCGTCCGACTCCGGCACGCGGACGGTGATGCCGCTGTACCGCTCGATCTCGATCAGGCCCGCGACTCCGGAGGCGGCGAGCACGTGGCCGCCGATCCCGCCGGTGGTGTCGACGACGTGCGTGTGCAGGCCGGCGACGCTGATCCCCTGGAACGGCTGCGGGCCGACGAAGCCCAGCAGCGTGCCCTCGACGCCGGTCGGCCGGACCTCGTGCTGGTCGCGCATCGCGTCCGCCGGGCGGCGGTAGGGCTCCGCCCGCGCGATCGGCCGGCGCAGGGTCGGGGTCTCCGCCCGCGCGCGCAGGCGGACGCCGACGAAGACGTCCGGAGTGGGCACGAGCGAGCGCACTGCGGCCAGTCTGCCGAGCGGCGCGATCGGGAGCCGTCGCGGCGCACGGTCGGTGGTCCGTGCTTGCCTGGGGACCATGAACGAGTACCTGCCCTGGGCCGTCGCGGCCGCCCTGCTCCTGGCCCTCCTCATCACGGTCGTCGTCGGCCGCCGACGGCGCACTGCGGCGGGAGCGGCGGCGGAGCAGGCCGCGAAGGAGGCCTCGGAGGAGCACCAGCGAACGATCACCGAGCGCGACCGGAGCCACGAGGCGGCGCTGAAGGCATTGACGGGCGCGCGCGACGCCGAGCGCGACCTCAGTCGGACCGAGCTCGAGACGGCGCAGGAGGAGGCCGAGCAGACCCGTGACGCCCTCGCGCGGACCTGGAGGAGCGAGGCCGTCTCGCACACCCTGATCCGGGAGGCGTGCGCCTCGGCGGGGCTGTCCGGCGTCCTCGCCACGAACGTCGTCTTCGTACCGGTCGACGCGCGCACGACGCGCCGCTTCCTCGCGCAGATCGACCATCTGCTGCTCACCCGGCACGGCGCGCTCATCATCGAGGCCAAGTACTGGCAGGGGGTCGTCTTCGACGGCGTGCGACCCGGTACTGTCCACCCCTCCTACGGCGTCCTCCTCGACGAGGACGCCCTGCCCGAGGCCTTCGCGGTTCAGATCGCACCGGGGACGGTGTCGCGGTGGACGGTGCGCACGCATGTCGAGCAGCACGTCCCCGCCCGGCAGGTCCGGATCCAGGCCGCGAGGCTCAAGGAGTACCTGGCCCTGAACGGTCTGCCCACGCCGTGGTTCGAGACGGCCGTGCTCTACAGCCACCCCGACGTCAGGACGTACGCGCCCGGATGGCAGGGCACGGGAGCGGCACGGACGAGGATCGTGACGGGAGTCGACGAGCTGACGGACGCTCTGGCCGATCTCGCACGGCGCCCGGGCACCACGATCGGGGAGGACGCCTGGGGCGAGCTCTCCGGATTCCTCGCCGGATGCGGCGGCCATGTGGAGCCGGTCGGGCCGACCCGTGCGTGACCAGCAGGGGGACCCGGTGGCCGGACGGGCACGGTCCTGGCTGGCCTGACCGGCCTGAGCCGGACAGGACGGCGCCGGACAGGACGACGCCAGACCCTGTAACGCCGGGAACGACGAAGGTCCGCACTCCCGAAGGAGTGCGGACCTGTTCGGTGGATCCGAGGGGATTCGAACCCCTGACCCCCTGCATGCCATGCAGGTGCGCTACCAGCTGCGCCACGGACCCATGTTCTGTTCTGTCTTGCTTCGTACTGCCTTTCGCTGTCTCCGCCCGGCGGAAGCAACTCGAATAAACTACAACACGATTCGCGTGAAGTGAAATCGAGCGCTGTCGCCGGGCGTGTTCGTCAGTTCGAGGCCGTCGACGTGTCGACGGCGACGGGCTGCTCGAGGGTGAACGGCACCGTCGGGCAGTCCTTCCAGAGGCGCTCGAGCGAGTAGTACATGCGGTCCTCCTCGTGGAAGACGTGCACGACGAGGTCGCCGAAGTCGAGGAGGATCCAGCGGCCCTCCGCACGGCCCTCGCGGCGCAGCAGCTTGGCGCCGGAGTCGTTCAGGCGGTCCTCCACCTCGTTCGCGATCGCGACCACGTTGCGCTCGGAGCGGCCGGTGGCGAGGAGGAAGATGTCGACCAGCGGCAGCGGCCCCGAGACGTCGAGGGCGACGAGGTCCTCACCGCCCTTGGAGTCGGCGGCGGTGGCCGCGAGCTGGAGCAGGGCGCGGGCGGAATCGGTCGCAGTCATGAAGCCTTCAGTGTCGGTGGTGGAGATCAGAAGATGTTGAGCACGAAGCCGCCGATGAACAGCGCGATCGCGCCGACCAGCAGGACGGCCGCGGTGATCGCGAGGACCACCGGGACGCTCACGCCCGCGCGCTTCTGCGGCGCGATCATCGAAGTGCCGGCGGCGTGGGTGGAGACGGCGCTGGACGCCCGGACCGGCTCGGACTCGCCGACGGGCTGCTCGCGGTCGATGCGGTCGACGTAGCGGTCCACATCGGGCGAGTCGTAGAGGTTCGGGTGCTGGCCCGTGGAGCCGAGGCTGCGCGGGAGGTCGAACGAGCCGGTGACGAGGATCTCCCCCGTGTCCGTGCCGACGGTCGCGCCGGGACCCGTGGTCGGCAGGATCAGCGCGTTGGTGGTGGTGACGGCACCGGTGGCGGCGACTCCGCTCGCGATGAGGGAGTCGAACGAGGCGTCCACCTCCTCCTTCGACTTGCTGTCGAGCTCCTCGGTGATGGCGAGGTGCTCGATCGGCGGCTCGAAGCTCCCGGTGATCTCGGTGGCCTTCTCGTCGGCGATGTCGAGGGATCCGCCCACCGACGCGAAGAGCGCGGTGTTCAGATGCGGCTGCTCGGGCTGCTCGCCGGCCGTCGGCTGCTCGTCGTCCGCGTCCCGCTCGTCGGAGGCGTCCGCGGACGGCGTCTCGTCGTCGGAGGAGGAGCTCTCGATCTCGGCCTCGTGCACCTCGGCCGCGCCGGCGTCCGCGGTCGCATCGGTGGCGGACTCGTCCGCCTCCTCCTCGGACGCCTCGGGGGCGTCCTCGGTGACGACGTCCTCGTCGCCCTCCGGCTCCTGCTCCGCTGCACCCTCGGGCACCGGCTCCGCATCACGGGACTCGTCGGCCGCCTCGATCACGGGGACCGCCCCGGTCGGCGGGAGCGCCGAGGCGCGCTCCAGGGCGCCCTCGACGTCGTCTGAGCGCTCGTCGTCGGACCGCTCCTCGTCGGCGGGCGGCTCCGCCTCCGGGGCGGCGGCGACCTTCTCCGCCTGCTGCTGCGCCAGCAGTGCGCGCAGCTCCCGACGGGTCAGCTGGCGGCCCGTGGCGTTCTCGGTGGCGACGATCTCCATCGAGGAGGTGCGCAGGTCGGGCTCGCTCGCGGGGCTCGGCTCGACGGGGGTGATCCGCAGGGCCTGGGTGGGGGTCAGCACCGGCATGTCGCCGGCGGTGGTGGCGGTCGCGGTGGCAGCCCGGCGGGACGTCGTCGGAACGGCGGCGGTCGTGGCCGCACCGGCCTCGCGCCTCTCGCGCTCGCGGATCTCGCGCCGGGTGAGCGGCTTCTCCTCGGGCTGAACTGTCATGACGTGCTCCGATACAGGTGGTGCTTCGAGATGTACTGGACGACACCGTCGGGAACCAGGTACCAGACCGGATGACCCCGGTTGACGCGGCTCCGACAGTCGGTCGAGGAGATCGCCAGTGCCGGAATCTCCAACAAGGATACGTCCTGGGCCGGCAATCCCGAAACGTTGAGGACGTGCCCCGGCCGGCTGACGGCGACGAAGTGGGCCAGCTCCCACAGCTCGTCGTAGTCCTTCCAGCTCAGGATCTGAGCGACCGCGTCCGCGCCGGTGATGAAGAACAGCTCGGCGTCGGGGTGCGCGGCGTGGATGTCGCGCAGGGTGTCGATCGTGTAGGTCGTGCCGATCCGGTCCACGTCGACGCGGCTGACGGTGAAGCGCGGGTTCGACGCCGTCGCGATCACCGTCATCAGGTACCGGTGCTCGGCGGAGGTCACCGTCTTCTTGTGCCACGGCTGGCCGGTGGGCACGAAGACGACCTCGTCCAGGTCGAACGACTGGGCCACCTCGGAGGCGGCGACCAGGTGACCGTGGTGGATCGGGTCGAAGGTGCCGCCCATGACGCCGATGCGCGGACGCCGCGGGCCTCCGCTCGCGGCGGACGTCACGATCGCTGGGCTCCCCGCCTAGTGTCCGTGACCGTGCTGGTCGTGGGAGCCGGCGCCGGTCTTGTGCGAGTGGCGGTTCGCCACGTCGCGGTAGCTCCAGGTGACGAAGCCGAGGGCCGTGAAGGCGACGGCGGCGATCAGGCCGAAGACGATCGGGGGGAACGGCAGCTCCGTGTGGGCCGCTGCTTCGGCGAGGACGGTCGTCGCGAGGGACATGCAGTGCTCCTTGGAGGTCGTGGTCGCCCCGGCGGGGCTCCGACGAGTCTACCCGGACGCCGCTCGACGCCGGATCGCCGGTCCGGGCGCTAGGCGCGGACCTGTCCCGCGCCGCGCAGCAGCCACTTCGTGCTGGTCAGCTCGGGAAGACCCATGGGGCCCCGAGCGTGCAGCTTCTGCGTCGAGATGCCGACCTCGGCGCCGAACCCGAACTCCCCGCCGTCGGTGAAGCGGGTGGAGGCGTTGACCATCACGACCGCGGAGTCGACCTCGGCGAGGAAGCGCTCGGCGCTCCGGAGGTCGTTCGTCACGATCGACTCGGTGTGGTGGGTGGAGTACCGGTCGATGTGGGCCATCGCGGCGTCGAGGTCGTCGACGATCGCGACGGCGACGTCGAGCGAGTAGTACTCCGCGGACCAGTCCTCATCGGTGGCGGGCACCGCGTCGGGCCAGAGCGCCGCGACGCGCTCGTCGCCGTGCACGGTCACTCCCGCTTCCGCGAGCCGGCCGAGGACGGGCGGGAGGAGGCGCTCGGCGGCGTCGCGGTGGACGAGGAGGGTCTCGAGGGCGTTGCAGGTGCTCGGACGCTGCACCTTGGCGTTGTGGACGATGTCCACGGCCCACTGCTCGTCGGCACTGGCGTCGAGGAAGACGTGGACGACTCCGGCGCCCGTCTCGATCACGGGGACCGTCGACTCCGTCACGACCGACTCGATGAGGCCCGCGCTCCCCCGCGGCACCAGGACGTCGACGTAGCCGCGCGCTCGCATGAGGGCCTTCGCGCCCTCGCGGCCGTGGTCGTCGACCGTCTGCACCAGCTCGGCGGGCAGCCCGACGGAGGCGACGGCCTCCTGCAGCAGCTCCACCAGGACGCGGTTCGTGTTCTCCGCGGCCGAGCCTCCGCGCAGGATCACGGCGTTCCCGCTCTTGAGGGCGAGCGCCGCGATGTCGATGGTGACGTTCGGGCGCGCCTCGTAGATCGCTCCGACCACGCCGAACGGGACCCGCACCTGGGTGAGGGAGGCGCCGTTGGGCAGGTTCGATCCCCGCACCGTCTGCCCGACCGGATCGGTGAGCCCGACGACCGCGACGACGGCGTCGGCGAGGGACCCCAGGCGCGCCGCATCGAGGCGGAGGCGGTCCTGCAGGCCCGCGCTCATGCCGCTCTCGCGACCCCGCTGGAGGTCGAGCTCGTTCGCCGGGACGACGCGCTCGGCGCTCGAGCGCACCGCGTCGGCGATGGCGAGCAGCGCCCGGTTCTTGAGGTCGGTGGTCGCACTGCGGAGGGAGCGCGACGCGACGCGGGAAGCGGCGAACCGCTCGGTCAGCGCACTGCTGTCGGGGGTCGTCTGCGGCATCCGGCCAGTGTAGAGGCAGACGACCCCGGCGGCGGGAGTCAGCTCTCCTCGCCGGCCTCCGTGCCGTCGCCCTCGTCGGCGACGCGCCAGACGCCGCCCTGGCGCTCGCGCTCGAGCTCCGCGCGGGCCTCGGCCTTGGCGTCCATCCGCTCGAAGTAGTCCTCGCGACGCTCGTTGCGGGTCTTGCGCCGGTTGTCCTCGAGGCGGAGGTCCGTTCCGCGGGGCGCGGTGATGAGCTCGGCCGTCGAGGTGAGGGTCGGCTCCCAGTCGAAGACGACGCCGTCGCCGGGGCCGATGACGACGGTGGAGCCGGCGACCGCTCCGGCCGAGAACAGGCCGTTCTCGACTCCGAGCTTGGCCAGGCGGTCGGCGAGGAAGCCGACGGCCTCGTCGTTCGTGAAGTCGGTCTGCGCGACCCAGCGCACGGGCTTGGTGCCCAGGACCCGGTAGACGTTGCCGTACGAGCCGCCCTCGACGCGGATCTCGAAGTCCTTCTCGTCCACGGCGCGGGGGCGGATGGTGATGCGCTCCACCCGCGGCACGGCGGCGAGCTCGAGGCGGTGCTTCTCGACGATCTCGGCGAGGGCGAACGTCAGCTGGCGGAGTCCCGAGTGGCTGACCGTCGAGATCTCGAACACGCGGTAGCCGCGGCCCTCGAGGTCGGCCCGGACGAAGTCGGCCAGTTCCTGGGCCTCGGGCACGTCGACCTTGTTGAGCGCGATCAGCTGCGGCCGCTCGATCAGCGGCACCTGTCCGTCGCCGACGGGGTACGCCGCCAGCTCCCCGAGGATGATGTCGAGGTCGGTCAGCGGGTCGCGGCCGGGCTCGAGCGTGGCGCAGTCGAGCACGTGGACGAGCGCGGTGCAGCGCTCGACGTGGCGGAGGAACTCCAGGCCCAGGCCCTTGCCCTCGCTCGCGCCCTCGATGAGACCGGGCACGTCGGCGACGGTGAACCGCGACTCCCCCGCCTGCACGACGCCGAGGTTGGGCGCGAGGGTCGTGAACGGGTAGTCCGCGATCTTCGGCTTGGCCGCCGAGATCGCCGCGACGAGGCTCGACTTGCCCGCCGAGGGGAACCCGACGAGCGCGACGTCCGCGACGGTCTTCAGCTCGAGGACGACGTCGCCCTCCCAGCCCGGCGTGCCGAGCAGCGCGAAGCCGGGCGCCTTGCGCTTCGTGGTGGCGAGCGAGGCGTTGCCGAGCCCGCCCTGCCCGCCCGGAGCGATGACGAACCGGAGGCCGGGCTCGTCCATGTCGATCAACTGGTCGCCGTCGGGCGACTTGACGACCGTGCCGACCGGGACGGGGAGCTCCATGAGCTCGCCGTTCCCGCCCGCGCGGTGGTCGCCCATGCCGGGACCGCCGTTCTCGGAGCTGCGGTGCGGGTGGCGGTGGTAGGCGAGCAGCGTCGTCGTCTGCGGGTCGGCGACGAGGACGATGTCGCCCCCGTGCCCGCCGTTGCCGCCGTCGGGGCCGGCGAGCGGCTTGAACTTCTCGCGACGGACGGAGACGCAGCCGTTGCCGCCGTGGCCGGCACGCAGATGCAGCGTGACGTTGTCGACGAAGGTGACCATGGTGTGAATCCGTCCGTGAGTGCGTGCGGCGCCGGGATGCCGGCGCCGGGGGGCTGTGCCCCGGTAAACGCGCAAGGGGCGAGCCGAAGCCCGCCCCTTGCGTCCTGTGCCTGTGCGGCCGAGGAGGTCGACCCTACTGGGCGGCCGCCACGATGTTGACGACCTTGCGGCCGCCCTTGCTGCCGAACTCGACAGCGCCCGCCGAGAGGGCGAACAGGGTGTCGTCGCCACCGCGTCCGACGTTCGCGCCGGGGTGGAAGTGGGTGCCGCGCTGGCGGACGATGATCTCGCCCGCGTTCACGACCTGGCCGCCGAAGCGCTTGACGCCGAGACGCTGCGCGTTCGAGTCGCGACCGTTGCGAGTGGAGCTCGCGCCCTTCTTGTGTGCCATTTCTCATCTCCTCGAGACCGGGGGGCCGCAGCCCCGTGCTGTTGCCCTGCAGGGCGATGGCTCGCTCCGCAGGGCAGCTCAATTCCTTTGCAGGACTACTTGATGCCAGTGACCTTGACGCGCGTGAGGTCCTGACGGTGCCCCTGGCGCTTCTTGTAACCGGTCTTGTTCTTGAACTTCTGGATGATGATCTTCGGACCACGGAGGTCCTCGAGCACCTCGGCGGTGACGGTGACGCCCGCGAGGGTCGCCGCGTCCGAGGTGATCGACTCACCGTCGACGAGCAGCACGGCAGGAAGCTGCACAGTGCCGTTCTCGTCGGCCTTGACGCGGTCCATCGTCACGATGGTGCCGACCTCGACCTTCTCCTGCCGACCGCCGGCGCGCACAACTGCGTAAACCACTTCTCGTACCTGTTTCTCGTCTGGACGGAGCGGAGGCCTCGTCCGGGGCTTGTAGGGACGGGGCTGAGCCCCGGTCTTCCGGTTCGTACCCGTCTCCTCACGACACGAGGGAACCGGCACCGCGGCCCGCGCCCCGTGAGGGGCGGAGCGACAACGGAAATCTGCGTGAGCACATGGATCGCGCCACACCAACGGTCAAGAGTACGGGATCCGCGCTCCACGGTCAAACGCACACGACTGTGAAGCCGTGTCCACCCGACCGGCGACCCCGTCACGATAGTCGAGGAGGAGGCGCGTGGACGGACGGCGCGCCGCCTACGATCGGGGAATGGCCATCCTCGTCGACGCCGCGCGCTGGCCGGCGCACGGCCGGCTGTGGGCGCACCTCGTGAGCGACGTCTCGCTCGAGGAGCTCCACGACTTCGCGCGCCGTCTCGGCGTGCCCGAGCGCGGCTTCGACCTGGACCACTACGACGTGCCCGAGGAGCGGATCGACGAGCTCGTCGCCGCGGGCGCGGTCCCCGTCGGCGCGCGGGAGCTGGTCGAGCGGCTGATGCGGAGCGGGCTCCGCGTCCGCGGGCGCGACCGGGATGCCGAGAGGGCCCGGCGCCGGCTCTCGCCGGGCACCGGGCCCTCCTGACACCGGGTCGCGCTACTGGTCGGCGCGGCGCGGGGTCTGCTCGGGGATGACCGCGACTCCGGTGAGCGCGGCCGTCGTGACGCGCCGGCTCTTCGCACGGCCCTGGCCGGGCTGCTTCGGGGCCGGCAGAGCGTCGAGCACGGAGTCGAGCAGGTGCTCGGCGACCTCGCTGCGGACGCGGCGCGGAGGCGTGACCGGCGCGATCGGGATGTCGAGGATCGGCGCGGCAGCGGCCGGCTCGATCTCCTTCTCGACCGGGGTCTCGACGGGAGCCGACTCGACGGACGCCGTCTCGGCGGCCTCCTGGCGCGGCTCGCGGTCGCGGCTGCGACGACGGCGCTCGCCCCGGGCGGGACGCTCGCCGCGACGACTCGGCTCGGACGGCTGCTCCTCGGGAGCCGTGGCGGACTCCTCCGGCGCCATGGCCTCGACGGTCTCGGCGGCGTCCTCGACCAGCGCGGCCGCCTCCTCCGCCGCCTGGCGCACGGCCTGGGGGTGGATGGTGCTGGCGGCGATCTGCGCGAGCGCGTTCTTCGCGTCGTCCGTGATGGCGTGGGTGCTGACCGGCTTGGTCACCGGCGCGCCCTGCCCGTTCTGCCCGCCGTTCGAGCGCCCGGAGGCGGCGGGCTGCTGCTCGCCGCCCTTGCCCCGGCGGCGCTGCTCCTGCTGCGGAGCGGCGGTCGACCGGTGCTTGAGCACGGGGTCGTGGTGGACGATGACGCCGCGTCCGGCGCAGATCTCGCAGTTCTCGCTGAAGGTCTCGAGCAGGCCCAGGCCCAGCTTCTTGCGGGTCATCTGCACGAGGCCGAGCGAGGTGACCTCGGCGACCTGGTGCTTCGTCCGGTCGCGGCTCAGGCACTCGACCAGGCGGCGGAGCACGAGGTCGCGGTTGGACTCGAGCACCATGTCGATGAAGTCGACGACGATGATGCCGCCGATGTCGCGCAGGCGCAGCTGGCGGACGATCTCCTCGGCCGCCTCCAGGTTGTTCTTCGTGACCGTCTCCTCGAGGTTCCCGCCCGAGCCGACGAACTTGCCGGTGTTGACGTCGACCACGGTCATCGCCTCGGTGCGGTCGATCACGAGCGAGCCGCCGCTGGGCAGCCAGACCTTGCGCTCCAGCGCCTTCTCGATCTGCTCCGTGATGCGGAACTCGTCGAACGCGTCCTTGTCACCCGTGTAGACCTCGACGCGCTCGAGCAGATCGGGGGCGACCTGGCTGAGGTAGAGCTCGATGGTCTCGCGGGCGTCGTCGCCTGCGATGACCATCTTCTCGAAGTCCTCGTTGAAGACGTCGCGGACGATCTTGATCAGCAGGTCCGGCTCGCTGTGCAGGAGAGCGGGAGCCTGCCCGGTCGCGGCCTTCGCGCTGAGAGCCGTCCACTGCGCGGTCAGGCGCTCGACGTCGACGGTCAGCTGCTCCTCCGTGGCGCCCTCGGCCGCGGTCCGGACGATGACGCCCACGTTCTCGGGCAGCACCTCCTTGAGGATCTTCTTCAGGCGGGCGCGCTCGGTGTCCGGGAGCTTCCGCGAGATGCCGTTCATCGAGCCGTTGGGCACGTAGACGAGGTAGCGGCCGGGGAGCGAGATCTGGCTCGTGAGACGGGCGCCCTTGTGGCCGACGGGGTCCTTCGTGACCTGGACGAGGACCCGGTCGCCGGGCTTGAGCGCGAGCTCGATCCGGCGGGGGCCGCCGGCGTTGTTCGCGGCGTCCCAGTCGACCTCGCCGGAGTAGAGCACGGCGTTGCGCCCGCGTCCGATGTCGACGAAGGCGGCCTCCATGCTCGGGAGGACGTTCTGCACGCGGCCGAGGTAGACGTTGCCGATGAGCGACGCCTCCTGCGAGCGGGCGACGTAGTGCTCGGCGAGGACGCCGTCCTCGAGCACGCCGATGCGGATGCTGTCCTCCTTCGAGCGGACGACCATGACGCGGTCGACGGCCTCCCGGCGGGCGAGGAACTCGGACTCGGTGACGACCGTGCGGCGCCGGCCGGCGTCGCGGCCGTCGCGGCGGCGCTGCTTCTTGGCCTCGAGGCGGGTCGAGCCCTTGATGCGCTGCGGCTCGGTGATGAGCTCGGGCTCGCGGGCCTCGCGCTGCTCGCGCGGCTGGCGGACCCGGACGACGGTGTTCTCGGGGTCGTCGGAGCCGGACCTCTCGCTCTCGCCGCTGCGGCGGCGCGAGCGGCGGCGGACGGAGCCCTGCTCCTCGGCCGGGCTCTCGCGCTCCTCATGGACGCCCAGCGGCGCACCGCGGGGAGGCAGCGGAGCCAGCTCGACGTAGTCGGGCAGGACCGGCGCCTGGAACAGCAGCGACGGGCTCGGCAGTGCGGGCCGTCGCGGCTCCTCCTGCTCGGCGCCCGGAGTCTGCGGGAGGGCGTTGAAGAACACCGCGCCCGTCGACGTCGACGGCTCGGCCGCCTCCGCGGCGCTCCCGGTCTCGGGCAGCTCGGCGCCCTCGGCTCCGGTCTGGTCGGTCTCGTTGCTGTCGATGATCGTCTCCCCTGTCGCTGGCGCGCTCGACTCGGTCCGCCGGGTCGCCCGGCGGCCACCGAAGAGGCGGCTGATCTTCCTGGCCCCGCTGCGGGGCTCGTCGCGGTCCCGATCGGATCCGCTCGTACTGTTGTCTTCCACCATTCCTGGTGCACTCCTCGGCCGGGTCGTCCGCCGCGTCGTCTTCCCGGATGCTTCTCTCGTGCGAGGGGCCTCGGCCCGCCGCGAATCCTTCCGCTCCCCCGGTCCCGTCGCGCTCGTGGCGCGGGACTCCGGTTGCAGCTGCACTCTCGGAACTGACTATCCGACACGCGCTCCTCCGCGGTGCGACCTGCGGTCGACTCCCGGCGGAGCGGAGATCCGGCGCGTCCATTCGCGGAACGCTGTCGATCTCCTGTGGCCCGGTACTCGCCCGGTAAACCTTCTTCGCGTCGATGCGGGGTCCCCCGGACCGACGGCTCCGATTATCGCACGCATTCCCAGAGGCGCCGATCCGGCGCGTGCCATAATCCCCCGGTGTCCAGCGATCCCGGGGTGCGCGACGCCCCCACCCAGCAGCGCCCCGTCGTCTTCGCCGTCCTGCTGATCGTCCTCGGCGTGATCGGCTGGACCGCCGCCTTCGCCCTCACGAACGACAAGTTCGCCGCTCTCGAGAACCCGGATGCGGGCCTCGGCTGCGACTTCAGCCTGCTCGTGCAGTGCAGTGCGAACCTGAACTCGGCGCAGGGCGCGGTCTTCGGCTTCCCGAACCCTCTCATCGGCCTGGCGGCCTGGATCGCGCCGATCGTGGTGGGGTTGGGCCTGCTCGCGGGCGCCCGGTTCGACCGATGGTTCTGGGCGTCCTTCAACGTCGGCTTCCTGCTGGCCCTGGTGTTCGTGGGCTGGCTCATCGCGACGAGCGTCTTCGCGCTCGGGACGCTCTGCCCCTGGTGCATGCTCACCTGGGCCGTCGTCATCCCGGGCTTCTGGCTGGTGACGCTCCGCAACCTCCGTGAGGGCGTGTTCCCCGCCCCCGCCGGGGTGCGCCGCTTCGCGGGTGCCGCCTACGGCTGGGTCCCGTTCATCACGCTGCTCTGCTACCTGCTGATCGCGGTGATCGCGCAGGTGAGGCTGAACGTGCTCGCCTACCTCTGACGGACGTCGTCAGAGGCAGGCGGCCGAGCGGCTCAGGCGAACCAGAGGCCGAGCTCGCGCGCGGCCGATTCCTCGGAGTCGGACCCGTGCACGAGGTTCTGCTGGACCTTGAGGCCCCAGTCGCGGCCGAGGTCGCCGCGGATGGTGCCGGGAGCGGCCGTGGTCGGGTCGGTGGTGCCGGCGAGGGCGCGGAAGCCCTCGATCACGCGGTCGCCCGCGATGCGCAGGGCGACGATCGGGCCGCTCTCCATGAACTCGACGAGCGGCTCGTAGAAGGGCTTGCCCTCGTGCTCGGCGTAGTGGGCGGCGAGCAGCTCGCGGTCGGCCTCGACGAGCTTCACGTCGACGAGGGAGTAGCCCTTCGCCTCGATGCGGCGGAGGATCTCGCCGGTGAGGTTGCGGGCGACGCCGTCGGGCTTGACGAGGACGAGGGTCTCCTGGGTGGCCATGGTTCAGCGGTCTCCTTCGGTGGGGTCGGTGGGCTCCGCCGCCCGGCGCGTCTGAGCGTCGAGGCGGGTGCCGGTCACCATGCAGTACGTCCACAGCGCCACGAAGGCGGCGCCGATCACGTACATGATCGGGACCAGCAGGCCCGAGGCCACGATAACGAACTGGAGCACCCAGCCGATGCGGAAGCCGACCGGCCGGTTCAGCAGGCCCAGAGTGGCGACGAGCGCGAGGCAGACCACCGCTCCCCCGACCAGCACGACCACGGGGTCGGCCGCCTTCAGCCCGAAGGCGACCAGGGTGGCGAGGAAGACGATGACCGCCTCGAAGCCGAGCACGATCGAGCCGAGGCTCTCCCGGACGGTCCGCGAGCGCCGCGGGCGTCCGGCCCTCACGCGCCCATCCAGTTCTCGTCGCGGGCCGCGGTGATCGTGCGGCCGACGAGGGTGATCGAGCCCGTGACCAGCAGGGCGCCCTTGTCGGTGCGCGCCGCGAGGACGCGACCGGCCGTGAGAGCACCCAGCGGGTCGTCGGCGACGCGGACCGCCTCCTCCGGGAACACGGTGCGGGCGAGCGCGGCGAGCTCCTCGGCGGGCATCGCCCGATCGCTCGGCGCCGTGGTCAGGATCAGCTCGTCCACCACGGGGCGGAGCTCCCGGAGGATCCCCTCGGCGTCCTTCTCGGCCAGCACGCCGAGGACGGCCGTCACGCGGTCGAAGTCGAAGTAGCGGCCGAGAGCGGCGGCGAGGGACGCGGCACCGTGCGGGTTGTGCGCCGCGTCGACGACGGTGCGCGGAGCGAGTCCGACGAGCTGCAGGCGGCCCGGGGAGGTCGCGGCGGCGAAGCCCTCGTCGAGGACGTCGCCGGTGAGCTCCTGCGTCCCGCCTCCCAGGAACGTCTCGACCGCGGCGACGGCCACGGCGGCGTTCTCGGCCTGGTGGTCGCCGAAGAACGGCAGCAGCAGCTGCTCGTACGTGGTGACGAGTCCCCGGACGGTGACGACCTGGCCGCCGACGGCGACGGTCGTCGACTCGACGTCGAACTCCGCCCCCTCGACGACGATCGTCGACTCGGTGGCCTCGGCCGCGTGCCGCAGCACCGCCTCCGCCTCCGGGACCTGCCTCGCGGAGACCACCGATGCGAGCGGCTTGACGATGCCCGACTTGGTGCGCGCGATCTCCTCGATCGTCGAGCCGAGGCGGTCGGTGTGGTCGAGGGCGATCGGCGTGAAGACGGCGACCTGCGCGTCGGCGACGTTCGTCGAGTCCCACTCGCCGCCCATCCCCACCTCGACGACGGCCACATCGACCGGCGCGTCGGCGAAGGCCGCGTAGGCCAGGACGGTGATCGCCTCGAAGAAGGACAGCGGCGCCTCGCCCTGCTCGGCCAGCTCGGCGTCGGTCATCCGCAGGTACGGCTCGACGTCCTGCCAGTTGTCGGCGAGGCTCCGGTCCGAGATCGGCTCTCCGTCGATGACGATGCGCTCGTTGAAGCGCTCGAGGTGCGGACTGGTGAACAGGCCCACCCGCAGCCCGTGGGCGCGCAGCAGGCTCTCGATCATCCGGCTGGTCGAGGTCTTGCCGTTGGTTCCGGCGATCTGGATCACCGGGTAGGCGCGCTGCGGGTCGCCGAGGATCTCGACGGCGCGCCGGGTCGGAGCGAGGCGCGGGCGGACGCTCGCCTCGCCCAGGCGCTCCAGCAGCGCGGCGTAGACGGCGTCGGCGGCCGCGCGGTCGGCGTCGTCCGGCTCGAACGGATCAGACATCGGCGGCCTCGACCTTCTCGACGCGGATGATGGCGGTGCCCGCGGGGCCGACGGCGATCGCGCCCTCGCCGCCCTCGAGAGCCGTGGTGAGCGGAGTGAACGCGCATCCGGTCGCGAGGGTCTCCTCCGCGATCCAGAGCGCGTGCGGCTCGAGCGCCTGCAGGCTCGGCTCGTCGAGCACGACCTCCAGGACGATCCGGTCGCTGACCTCGAACCCGGCCGCCTTGCGGGCGTCCTGCACCGCGCGGATGAGGTCGCGGGCGAGCCCCTCCGCTTCGAGCTCGGGGGTGGTCGCCGTGTCGAGGAGCACGAAGCCCCCGCGCGGGAGCAGGGCGATGGCGCGGTCGTCGCCGGCCGAGCCGCCGACCTCGAGCGTGAGCTCGTACTCGCCCTCGACCAGCTCGACGCCGCCGGCGGTGACGACGCCGTCCGTCTCGCTCCAGTCGCCGGCCTTGGCGGCCCTGATCACGGTCTGCACGCCCTTGCCGAGCCGGGGCCCGGCGGCGCGCGCGTTGACCGCGAGACGGGAGGTGACGCCGTAGTCGGCGGCGCTGGAGTCGACCAGCGGCACCAGCGACACCTCCTTCACGTTCAGCTCGTCGCGGAGGATCGCCTCGAACGGCGCGAGCTCGGCGGCGTCGGCGACCACCACGGTCAGGCGCGCGAGCGGCAGGCGGACGCGGAGCCCGGCCTGCTTGCGGAGGGAGAGCGCGGTGGACGAGATGCCGCGGACCGCGTCCATCGCGTGCACGAGCGCCGGGTCGGCGGGGAACTCGTCCGCCTCCGGCCAGTCGGTGAGGTGGACGCTGCGGCCGCCGGTCAGGCCCTGCCAGATCTGCTCCGTGACGAGAGGCAGGAGCGGGGCGGCGACGCGGCACACGGTCTCGAGGACCGTGTAGAGCGTGTCGAACGCCTCCGATCCGCGGCCGTCCTCGTCGACGCCCTGCCAGAAGCGGTCGCGGGAGCGGCGCACGTACCAGTTCGTGAGCACGTCGCTGAAGTCGCGGAGCGCGGCGGCCGCGAGCGTGGAGTCCAGCGCCTCGAGCCGGCCGGTCACGGTCTCGACCAGATCGCGGGTCTTGGCCAGCAGGTAGCGGTCGAGGACGTCCTCGGAGCCGGTGCGCCTGGTCGCCTCGTAGCCGCCGCCCGCCGAGGCGTTGGCGTAGAGGGAGAAGAAGTACCAGGTGCTCCACAGCGGCAGCAGCACCTGGCGGACGCCCTCGCGGATGCCCTCCTCCGTCACGACGAGGTTGCCGCCCCGGAGGACCGGGCTCGACATCAGGAACCAGCGCATGGCGTCGGAGCCGTCGCGGTCGAAGACCTCGGCCACGTCCGGGTAGTTGCGCAGCGACTTGGACATCTTCTGCCCGTCGTTGCCCAGCACGATGCCGTGGCTGACCACGTTGCGGAACGCCGGGCGGTCGAAGAGCGCGGTGGAGAGCACGTGCAGCGTGTAGAACCAGCCGCGCGTCTGCCCGATGTACTCGACGATGAAGTCCGCCGGGTTGTGGGTGTCGAACCAGTCCGCGTTCTCGAACGGGTAGTGCACCTGGGCGAAGGGCATCGATCCGGAGTCGAACCAGACGTCGAGGACGTCGCTGATCCGGCGCATCGTCGAGCGCCCGGTCGGGTCGTCGGGGTTCGGGCGGGTCAGCTCGTCGATGAACGGCCGGTGCAGGTCGTCCGGGCGCACGCCGAAGTCGCGCTCCAGCTCGTCCAGCGAGCCGTAGACGTCGATCCGCGGGTACTCCGGGTCGTCGCTCTTCCACACCGGGATCGGCGAGCCGAAGTAGCGGTTGCGGCTGATGGACCAGTCGCGCGCGCCCGAGAGCCACTTGCCGAACTGGCCGTCCTTGACGTTCTCGGGGACCCAGGTGATCTCCTGGTTGAGCTCCTCCATGCGGTCGCGGATCGCGGTGACGCGGACGAACCAGCTCGAGACCGCCTTGTAGATCAGCGGATTGCGGCAGCGCCAGCAGTGCGGGTACGAGTGCTCGTAGCTCGCCTGGCGGAGCAGCCGGTGGCCCGCGCGCAGGAGCTGCGTGAGGGGCTTGTTCGCGTCGAAGACCTGGAGGCCGGCGACCTCGCTGATCTGCGGCAGGAAGCGGCCGCCGTCGTCGACCGAGATGATGACGGGGATGCCCGCCGCCTCGCAGACCTTCTGGTCGTCCTCGCCGTAGGCGGGCGCCTGGTGCACGATGCCGGTGCCCTCGCTGGTCGTCACGTAGTCGGCGACGAGGATTCGCCACGCGTTCTGCGTGCCCCAGGCCTCGGTGTCCGCGTAGTGGTCCCAGAGGCGGTCGTAGCTGATCCCCTCGAGCTCGGAGCCGCGGTGGGTGCGCGAGACGGCGGCCAGGGCCGACTCCGCGTCCGGATAGCCGAGGTCCTTCGCGTAGGCGCCGACCTGGTCGATGGCGAGCAGGTACTCGGCCGAGAGCTCGCGCTCCTCGGGCTCGCCCCTGCCGTCGGCCGCGCCGTTCGGGCCGGCGGGGACGACCGCGTACTCGATGTCGGGCCCGACGGCGAGCGCGAGGTTCGTCGGCAGCGTCCACGGCGTCGTCGTCCACGCGAGAGCGCGGACCGCCGTCAGCTGGAGCGCCTCCGCCGTCTCGCCGACCAGCGGGAAGGTGACGGTGACCGTCTGGTCCTGGCGCATCTTGTAGACGTCGTCGTCCATCCGCAGCTCGTGGTTCGAGAGCGGCGTCTGGTCGCGCCAGCAGTACGGCAGCACGCGGTGGCCCTCGTAGGCGAGGCCCTTGTCGTAGAGCTGCTTGAACGCCCAGATCACCGACTCCATGAAGGTGGGGTCGAGCGTCTTGTAGTCGTCGTCGAAGTCGACCCAGCGCGCCTGGCGGGTGACGTAGTCCTGCCACTCCCCGGTGTAGCGCAGCACCGACTCCTTCGCGGCGGCGTTGAAGGCCGCGACGCCCATCTCCTCGATCTGGGACTTGTCGGTGATGCCGAGCTGCCGCTCCGCCTCGAGCTCGGCGGGCAGGCCGTGGGTGTCCCAGCCGAAGCGGCGGTGCACCTGGCGTCCGCGCATCGTCTCGAAGCGGGGGAAGACGTCCTTGGCGTAGCCGGTGAGGAGGTGCCCGTAGTGCGGCAGGCCGTTGGCGAAGGGCGGGCCGTCGTAGAAGACCCACTCCGGCGCTCCCTCGCGCTGCCGGATCGACTCCTGGAAGGTGTCGTCCGCCTTCCAGTACGCGAGCACGCGCTCCTCGATCTCGGGGAAGCGCGGCGACGGGGACACGCCCCGGCCGAACGCGGAGCCCTCGGTTGGCTCGGCTCCGTGCGGGGTGGGCGGGGTCAGGGGGTAGGTCACGTGCGGTCTCCTGGCAGTGCTGCTGGTCTGCACGAGGACGGCCCGCCCGGATCTCAGACCCCGGGCCGGGTCGCGGTACCACCTCGCTTGGACCGGTCGGCCGGTCGCTCCCGGAGGAGTGCCCGCTGACGCGTTCCCACTCGATCGGCTGTCACGGGCCGCACCCGTCCGGGTCTACTGAGCGCAGGCCGGAGCCGGCGCCGTTCTTCCGGAGACTCACCGGTGATGGCCGGGTCGAAGTCGTCCGGCGCTATCCTAGCGCGTCGGGGGAAGCGGAGCAGGAGCGGGTCATGGTGCGAGGAGTGCAGCGCGGACGGCCCCGCGCGTCGTCGCGCTCCATGCTGGAGGACGCCGCTCTGGACCTCTTCGTCGAGCAGAGCTACGCGGGCACGACGATCGAGCAGATCGCCCAGCGCGCGGGCGTCTCGCGCAACACCTTCTTCAACTACTTCGAGTCCAAGAGCGACGTCTTCTGGGTGCTGGTCGACGATCGGCTGGCCGAGCTCCCGGAGGCGCTGGCCGAGACGGCGGCCGGGGCGCCGGTGATGGACGCGCTCGGCGACGCGCTGCTCGCGATCGGCTCCGGCTTCGGACCCGCGACGGTGCCGTGGGTGCTCACCCAGTCCGAGATGATCGGCAGCGTCCACGAGCTGCAGGCGTCGGCCCTCGGCCGCCTCGCCCGGCAGGCGGCCGTGATCGCCCGCTTCGTGGAGGAGCGGAGCGCGCGCCCGCTGCCCTCGCACCTCTCGCGCGCCATCGCCTACGCGAGCGTCGGAGCCGCGGTGGCGGCCGTGCAGGCCTGGGCCGCGGCGGGCCCCACCCGCGGCGAGCTCGTGCCCTACCTCGACGAGGCGCTCGCGCCCGTCCGCGCCGGCTTCGCCCCCGTCGTCGACTGACCCGGCTCCCGCCGCTCCGGTAGAATCGTCGCGGCCGGCGGGCGACTCGCCCCGGAGCCCCCATCCAGGCACCATCACCACCGACACGGTGCCGCCCATAGCGAACCGGAGCATCATGACCCTCGCCGACCGCCTCCCCGCGAAGCCCGCCCTCGAGGGCCTGGAGGGCACGTGGGGCCTCCGCTGGCAGGCCGACGGGACCTACCGGTTCGACCGCACCGGCCTCACCCGCGCCGACGTCTACTCGATCGACACCCCGCCGCCCACCGCGTCCGGGTCGCTGCACATCGGGCACGTCTTCTCCTACACGCACACCGACGTCGTCGCGCGGTTCCAGCGGATGCGCGGCAAGAGCGTCTTCTACCCGATGGGCTGGGACGACAACGGCCTGCCCACCGAGCGCCGCGTGCAGAACTACTACGGTGTGCGCTGCGACCCGACGCTCCCCTACGAGCCCGGCTTCACGCCTCCGTTCGAGGGCGGCGACAACAAGAGCAGCAAGGCCGCCGACCAGAAGCCGATCTCGCGCCGCAACTTCGTCGAGCTGTGCGAGCGCCTCACCGTCGAGGACGAGAAGCAGTTCGAGGACGTCTGGCGGGCCCTGGGCCTGTCCGTCGACTGGTCGCAGAGCTACCGGACCATCGGCGACGAGTCGCAGGCCGCCTCGCAGCGCGCCTTCCTCCGCAACCTCGCCCGCGGCGAGGCCTACCAGGCGCAGGCCCCGACGCTCTGGGACATCACCTTCCGGACCGCCGTCGCCCAGGCGGAGCTCGAGGACAAGGACCAGCCCGGCGCCTACCACCGCCTCGGCTTCCACCGCGAGGGCGGCGAGGACGTCTTCATCGAGACGACCCGTCCCGAGCTGCTGCCGGCCTGCGTCGCCCTCGTCGCGCACCCCGACGACGAGCGCTACCAGGCGCTGTTCGGCACCACCGTCCGCACGCCGCTCTTCGACGTCGAGGTCCCGGTGCTCGCGCACCACCTCGCGCAGAAGGACAAGGGCTCGGGCATCGCGATGATCTGCACCTTCGGCGACATCACGGACGTGGTCTGGTGGCGCGAGCTCGACCTGCCCAACCGCGCGATCATCGGCTTCGACGGCCGCCTGATCTCGGAGGCGCCCGCCGCGATCACGAGCGACGGGGGCCGCGCCGCGTACGAGCAGCTCGCCGGCAAGACCGTCTTCTCCGCGAAGCAGGCCGTCGTGGCACTGCTGAAGGAGTCCGGCGAGATGGTCGGCGACCCGCGCCCCATCACCCACCAGGTCAAGTTCTTCGAGAAGGGCGACAAGCCGCTCGAGATCGTGTCGACCCGCCAGTGGTACATCGGCAACGGCGCTCGCGACGCGGTGCTCAAGGAGCGCCTGCTGGAGCTCGGCCGCGACGTGCGCTTCGTGCCGGAGTTCATGCGCGTCCGCTACGAGAACTGGGTGAACGGCCTCTCCGGCGACTGGCTGATCTCGCGCCAGCGCTTCTTCGGCGTGCCGATCCCGGTGTGGTACCCGCTCGACGGCGACGGCAACCCCGTCTTCGACTCCCCGATCGTGCCGGACGAGGCGGCGCTGCCGGTGGATCCCTCCAGCGACCCGGCCCCCGGCTACACGGAGGACCAGCGCGGAGCGGCGGGCGGCTTCCAGGGCGAGCTCGACGTGATGGACACCTGGGCGACCTCCTCGCTGACCCCGCAGCTCGCGGGCGGCTGGGAGCGGGACGACGAGCTCTGGCAGCTGGTCGCTCCCTACGACCTGCGCCCGCAGGGCCAGGACATCATCCGCACCTGGCTCTTCTCGACCCTCCTGCGCTCGCAGCTCGAGGACGGCCGCGCCCCGTGGAGCACGGCGACCGTCTCCGGCTTCATCGTCGACCCCGACCGCAAGAAGATGTCGAAGTCGAAGGGCAACGTGGTCACTCCCGCCGCGATGCTCGAGCAGCACGGCTCGGACGCGGTCCGCTACTGGGCCGCCTCCTCGCGCCTGGGTACCGACGCGGCCTTCGACCCGCAGAACCCGACGCAGATCAAGATCGGCCGCCGACTGGCGATCAAGATCCTCAACGCGGCGAAGTTCATCCACGGCTTCCCTCTCGCCGAGGGCGCCGAGGTCACCGACCCTCTCGACCTCAGCATGCTGGCCACCCTCGACACCGTGGTCGCCGACGCGACGACGGCGCTCGAGAACTACGACCACGCCCGCGCTCTCGAGACGACGGAGGCGTTCTTCTGGACGTTCTGCGACGACTACCTGGAGCTGGTGAAGGAGCGCGCGTACAGCGAGGACGGCGCGTCCGCCGCGGCCGCCCTGCACCGGGCGCTCGACGTCCTCCAGCGCCTGTTCGCGCCGTTCCTGCCGTTCGCGACGGAGGAGACCTGGTCGTGGTCGCACGACGACTCGGTGCACCTGCGCCCCTGGCCGACCGTCGAGGGACTGGGCGGTGACCCCGCCGTCCTGGCCGCGGCGAGCTCGGTCCTCACGGCCATCCGGCGCGCGAAGACCGATGCGAAGGCCTCGCAGAAGACGCCGGCCCGCTCCGCCCTGGTGACGGCGCCCGCCGAGCTCGTCGCGTCCCTCCGGCTCGCCGCGGGAGACCTCGCGGCCGTCGGCAGGATCGCGGCGCTCGACTTCGCCGAGGGCGACGCCCTCGCGGTCGGCATCGAGCTCGAGACCGAGGCGTAGCGCCGCTCCCGGGAGGCGGGAATGGTCCCGCCTCCCTCCCCACCGTCGAGAGGACCCCTCCCATGCAGCTCGGAACCCGCTGGTCGGTCGGCCAGGTGCCGCCGCAGACCCTCCCCGAGATCGTCGTCACCGCCATCGGCGACGTCGAGGGCGAGCTCGCCGCGGCCGGCACGGCGACCGCCGACTGGCGCTGGACGCTCACCTGGCTCGAGGGCAGGCCCGTCCTCGAACTCGACGACGGCACGACGATCACCTACCGTCCTGACGAGGATGCTGCCTACATCACGCAGCCGCAGGGCCGCGTGGAGGGCGAGGACGACGACGACTGGGGCTGACGCCCCTTCGCGGCGCGGTCGTCGAGTCCGGTGAGCGCGCGCGTCCTGCGATCCTGAGTCGGAGCCCTCTCCCCCGCTCGCGCTCTAGGCTCGCAGGATGAGCGCACCCGATCCCGTCGCCGTCCTGCTCGAGCCGAGCGGACTCCCCCACGGGCTCCCCGACTTCGCCGCCGTCGACCCCGAGGCCTACCGCCCGGCGTTCCTCGAGGCCCTCCGCCGGCACCGCGCCGAGATCGACGCGATCGCCGGCGCCTCCGAGCCGCCGACCGTCGAGAACACCCTCGTCGCCCTCGAGCGGGCGGGCCGCGAGCTGCGCCGGGTGAGCGCCGTCTTCTTCACCGTCGCCGCCTCCGACCGCACTCCGCTCACCGACGCTCTGGAGGCCGAGCTCGCTCCGCTGCTCTCGGCCCACAGCGATGCGATCAGCCTCGACCCGCGCCTGTTCGCCCGTCTCCGCGCTCTCGCCGAGCAGTCGACGGAGCTCGACCTCGACGCCGAGACGGCCTACCTCCTCGAGCGGAGGATCACCGGGTTCGAGCGCTCCGGTGCGCTCCTCGACGACGTGGGGAAGGCACGGCTCGGCGAGCTGAACGAGCAGCTCTCGACCCTGACCACGCGCTTCGAGAAGGACCTGCTCGCCGAGTCGAACGACCGGGCTGTCCTTCTCGAGGACGTCGCCGGCCTCGACGGGCTCGACGAGTCCGACGTCTCGGCCGCCGCGCGCGCCGCCGCCGACCGCGGTGTCGACGGCTGGCTGATCGCCCTGCCCCTCTACTCCGGCCACCCCTGGCTCGCGCGTCTGCGCGACCGCGGCGTCCGCGAGCGCGTCCTGCGCGCCTCTGTCGGCCGCGGTGCGGAAGGCGGGCCGCACGACACCACCGCGACCCTGCAGCGCATCGTCGCGCTGCGGGCCGAGCGCGCAGCTCTGCTGGGCGCGGCCTCGCACGCCGAGTTCGTGATCTCGGGCCAGACCGCGGGCTCGCCGGAGCGCGTCCTGTCGCTGCTGCGCGAGCTCGCCGCTCCCGCCGCCCGGAACGCGAGGATCGAGCTCGAGCGGATGCAGGCCTCCGCCGACGCCGAGCACGACGCCGCCGGAGCGCCGCGCTTCACGATCGAGGCGTGGGACCGCGCCTACTACGAGGAGCGCGTGCGGTCGGAGAGCTACTCCGTCGACTCCAGCGCACTGCGTCCCTTCTTCGAGCTGGAGCGGGTGCTCCGGCACGGCGTGTTCGCCGCCGCCACCGGTCTCTACGGCGTCCGCTTCTCGGAGCGGAGCGACCTGGCCGGCTACAGCGAGCACGTCCGCGTGTTCGAGGTGCACGAGGAGGACGGGACGCCGCTGGGCCTGTTCCTGCTCGATCCCTTCACCCGCGACTCGAAGCGCGGCGGGGCGTGGATGAACTCCCTGTCCAGCCGCACCTCGCTGCTCGGCGACTCCGCCGTCGTCGTGAACAACCTGAACCTGTCGGCTCCAGGCCCGGGCGAGCCCGCCCTTCTCAGCCTCGACGAGGTGGAGACGCTCTTCCACGAGTTCGGGCACGCCCTGCACGGCCTGTTCGCGAGCACGCGGTACCCGCGCTTCGCCGGTACCGCGGTGTTCCGGGACTTCGTCGAGTTCCCGAGCCAGGTGAACGAGACGTGGGTGCGCCGCCCCGGGCTCCTCGCCGAGTACGCCCGCCACGTCGAGACCGGCGAGGCCCTGCCCGCGGGGACCGTCGAGCGCCTCGAGGCGTCCGCGCTGTGGGGCGAGGGCTTCGCGACGAGCGAGTACCTGGCGTCCGCCCTGCTCGACCTCGCCTGGCACTCCCTGCCGGCCCCGGTCGAGCCGCGCGACGCGGCCGCCTTCGAGCGCGACGTGCTCGACGGCGCGGGCCTCCTCCTTCCCGCCGTGCCGCCCCGCTACCGCAGCACGTACTTCGCGCACGTCTTCTCCGGCGGCTACTCCGCGGGCTACTACTCCTACATCTGGAGCGAGATCCTCGACGCGGACACGGTCGAGTGGTTCGAGGAGAACGGCGGCCTCGACCGCTCGGCGGGCGAGCGCTTCCGCCGCGGGGTGCTCGAGCTCGGCGGCTCCCGCGATCCGCTCGACGCGTACCGCGCGTTCCGCGGGCGGGATGCGCGGACCGAGCCGCTGCTCGCGCGCCGCGGCCTCCTCTAGCGGCGCCGGGGGACGAGCCAGGCGAGGAGGACGAGTCCCACGACCAGGCCCCAGAACGCCGATCCGATCCCCGCGATGGTCGTGCCGGAGGCGGTGACCAGGAGCGTCGCCGCCGCCGGCAGCCGCAGCCGCGCGTCCTCCACAGCGGCCTGCACCGCCGACACGAACACCCCCAGCAGCGCCAGACCGGCGACCGCCTCGATCAGCAGCGGGCTCGCGGAGGACACCAGCGCGGCGGCCGCTCCGGCGAACACGCCCAGCACGAGGTAGGAGGCGCCCGCCGAGACCGAGGCGACCCAGCGCTGCTCCGGCCGCGGCGAGGCCTCGGGTCCCGCGGTCAGCGCGGCGCTGAGCGCGGCGTAGTTGATCGGCACGCCGCCGAAGACCGCCGAGACCCCCGAGAGAGCACCGGTCGAGACGATCCCGGGACGCGAGTGGGCCGCGAAGCCGAAGCTCGTCAGCACCGCGATGCCCGGGATGTTCTGCCCGGCCATGGTGACCACGTAGAGCGGCAGGCCGATCCCGACCATCGCTCCGATCTCGAACACCGGAGCGACGAACTGCGGCACGGGGAGCAGCGGCGCACCGGCGAGTGCCGCGCCGTCCGTCACGATCAGCAGCACGATCGCCAGGGCGATCGCGGCCGGCACCGCCCAGCGGGGCAGGAGCCGCAGGAGCAGCAGCCAGAGCAGGATCACCGGCAGCGCGAGCGCGGGGATCTCGACCGCCGCGCGCACCGGCGCCAGGACGAGCGGGAACAGGATGCCCGCGAGCATGGCGTTCGCGAGCGGCCGCGGGATGCGCGCGACGAGCCTCCCGAGCGCCGGCCACAGCCCGGTGACCACCAGCAGAGCGGAGGCGACCAGGAACGCCCCGACCGCGCGGTCGAAACCACCGGGGAGCGTCGCGGTCGCGGCCAGCAGGGCGGCTCCCGGCGTGCTCCAGGCGAAGGTCATCGGCACGCGGTAGCGGATGCTCAGCACGATGCAGAGGACCCCCTGCAGCACGCAGACGGCGAGGAGGCCCGAGGCTGCCTGCACGTCGGTGGCGCCCACCGCGACCACCCCGGCGAGCACGATCGCGAACGAGCTCGAGAAGCCGGTCAGGGCGGCGACGATCCCGGCGAGCAGCGGCTGGACGATGGCGGAGCCTCCCGGAAGATCGACCGGCACCGAGGCGACCGGACGCGCAGTCGGCGCGCTCCGCCAGGTTAGGGAAGCAGGAGCGCCTCGCCCGACGATCCGCCGGGCCAATCGCGGTGAACTGGCAGAGCGGGGCGGGGAGCGACTAGGCGCTCTTCTCCTGGCGACGGGGAGCGTGGGGCACGATCGTCGGGGCCGCGTTGTCGAGCACCGCGGCGCGGGTGACGACGACGCGCGCCACCTCGTCCGAGGAGGGCACCTCGAACATGATCGGGCCGAGCACCTCCTCGAGGATCGCGCGCAGTCCGCGGGCGCCGGTCTGGCGGAGGACCGCCAGGTCCGCGATGGCCTCGAGAGCGCCCCGGTCGAACTCGAGCTCGACGCCGTCGATCTCGAACATCCGCTGGTACTGCTTCACGAGCGCGTTGCGCGGCTCGGTGAGGATCTGCATGAGCGCGACCTGGTCCAGCTGCGTGACCGTCGTGACGACGGGGAGGCGCCCGATGAACTCGGGGATCAGCCCGAACTTGTGCAGGTCCTCCGGGAGGACCTCGCTGAAGATGTTGATCTCGTCTTCCTTGTTGTGCAGCGGGGCGCCGAAGCCGATGCCGCGCTTGCCCGCCCGCGACGAGATGATGTCCTCGAGTCCGGCGAAGGCGCCGGCGACGATGAAGAGGACGTTCGTCGTGTCGATCTGGATGAACTCCTGGTGCGGGTGCTTCCGCCCGCCCTGCGGGGGCACGGAGGCGACGGTGCCCTCGAGGATCTTGAGCAGTGCCTGCTGCACTCCCTCGCCCGAGACGTCGCGCGTGATCGAGGGGTTCTCGGCCTTCCGCGCGATCTTGTCGACCTCGTCGATGTAGATGATGCCGGTCTCGGCACGCTTGACGTCGTAGTCGGCGGCCTGGATGAGCTTGAGGAGGATGTTCTCGACGTCCTCGCCGACGTAGCCCGCCTCGGTGAGGGCCGTGGCGTCCGCGACGGCGAAGGGCACGTTGAGGCGCTTCGCGAGGGTCTGGGCGAGGTAGGTCTTCCCGCAGCCCGTGGGGCCGATGAGCAGGATGTTGCTCTTGGCGATCTCGACCTCGTCGTGGATCGCGTCGGCGGCGGTGATGGTGTTGCGGGCCCGCACGCGCTTGTAGTGGTTGTACACGGCGACGGCGAGGGCCTTCTTGGCCTGCTCCTGCCCGATCACGTACTCCTCGAGGAAGCCGAAGATCTCCTTCGGCTTCGGGAGGTCGAACTCGTGGCTCGTCTCCTCGCTCGACTCGGAGAGGCGCTCCTCGATGATCTCGTTGCAGAGCTCGACGCACTCGTCGCAGATGTAGACGCCCGGTCCCGCGATGAGCTGCTGGACCTGCTTCTGGCTCTTGCCGCAGAAGGAGCACTTCAGCAGGTCGGCGCTTTCGCCAATACGTGCCACGGGGATGCCCCACTTCCTTGTCGTGCGTCTGTCGTGCGTCGGTCGGTCGTGCAACGGAGCCCGGAGCTCCGGCCGGTGCGAGCGGGACGAGCCCCCTGACACTGCTCCGAGCCTAGCCGCTGAGCCGCGAGGGCTCGGCAGGCGGGCCGGATTCGCCGTGCCTTGCGCCTCGTGTGGCGCTTTGCTACGGCGACGGAGGACGCAGAGAGGGGCCGGGCGGCGGATCGCTCCGCCACCCGGCCCCTCCTGGACGCCCTACGCCGTGAGAGCCGGGAGGCTCTTGCGGCTGGTGAGCACCTGGTCGATCAGCCCGTACTCGAGCGCGTCGCTCGCGCCGAGGATCTTGTCGCGGTCGATGTCCTTCTTGACCTGCTCGATCGAGCGGTTCGAGTGGTGCGACAGCGTCTCCTCGAGCCACTCGCGCATGCGCATGATCTCGGCGGCCTGGATCTCGATGTCCGAGGCCTGGCCCCCGCCCTGCTGCACGGCGGGCTGGTGGATGAGGATGCGCGCGTTCGGCAGCGCGAGGCGCTTGCCGGGCGTTCCCGCGGCGGTGAGCACGGCGGCGGCCGAGGCGGCCTGGCCGAGCACGACGGTCTGGATGTGCGGGCGGATGTACTGCATCGTGTCGTAGATCGCCGTCATCGCGGTGAAGGATCCACCGGGCGAGTTGATGTACATGACGATGTCGCGGTCCGGGTCCTGGCTCTCGAGCACGAGGAGCTGGGCCATGATGTCGTCCGCGGAGGCGTCGTCGACCTGGACGCCGAGGAAGATGATGCGGTCCTCGAAGAGCTTGGCGTACGGGTCCTGGCGCTTGTAGCCGTAGGCCGTGCGCTCCTCGAACGTGGGGAGGATGTAGCGCGAGGACGGTGCGGCTCCGGAGCCGAACGCCGTTCCGCCGAAGGTGGGTGTGGTCATTGTCTGTTCCTGATCTCTCGGCGCGTTCGCTGGACTACTCGTCGATGGCGGTTCCGCCACCGCCGGCCACGTCGGTCGCCGACGAGCGGATGTGGTCGACGAAGCCGTAGGCGAGGGCCTCCTCGGCGCTGAACCAGCGGTCGCGGTCGCCGTCCTCGTTGACCTGCTCGACGGTCTTGCCGGTAGCCTTGGCGGTGATCTCGGCGAGGCGCTTCTTCATGTCGAGGATGAGCTGCGCCTGGGTCTGGATGTCGGAGGCCGTGCCGCCGAAGCCGCCGTGCGGCTGGTGGAGGAGCACCCGCGCGTTCGGGGTGATGTAGCGCTTGCCCTGGGTTCCGGCGGTGAGGAGCAGCTGGCCCATGGAGGCCGCCATCCCGATGCCCACGGTCACGATGTCGTTCGGGACGAACTGCATCGTGTCGTAGATCGCCATGCCCGCGGTGATGGAGCCGCCGGGCGAGTTGATGTAGAGGTAGATGTCCCGCTCGGAGTCCTCGGCTGCCAGGAGCAGGAGCTTCGCGGCGATCTCGTTCGCGTTCTCGTCGCGCACCTCGGAACCGAGCCAGATGATCCGGTCCTTGAGCAGGCGGTCGAAAACACTGTTGGGCATAACCATGTCGGCCATGTATTGCTCCGTTTCAGTTGTCGCTTCGGAGGCGAATCTATCGGACGCCGCCAGGCCGATCCGGCCGTGTTCGCCCGGGGCGGAGCGGGAGTCGCCCGTGTTCGCCCGGGGCGGACCGGAGCCCCGCAACGAGAGGAGCCGCCCTCCGACGGATCGGGGGGCGGCTCCTGACGTGCTCGCGGGGACTACTCCGCGGCCGGGGTCTCCTCGGCGGGAGCGGCGGCCTTCTTCTTGGCCGGCGCGCGCTTCTTCTTGGGGGCCGGGGCGGGCTCCTCCTCGGCAGCGGGCTCCTCGGCGACGGGCTCCGCGGGGACCTCGGCGTCGGCGGCGGCCTGAGCCTCCTCCACGACCTCGGTCTCGTCCGAGGCGACGGCCTCGTCGGAGGCCTCGACGGCCTCGTCGTCACCGGGGACCGCGGTGAACGCGGTCAGGTCGACGGCGTTGCCCTCGGTGTCGGTGACCTTCGCCTTGCCGAGGACGATCGCGAGCGCCTTGTTGCGGGCGACCTCGCCGACCATCTGGCCGATCTGGTTGTTCTCGGACAGGATCTTGATGAACTCGTTCGGCTCCATGCCGTACTGCGCCGCACCCTGGATGAGGTACTGCGTGAGCTCGTCCTGGCTGACCTGGACCTTCTCCTGCTCGACGACGTGGTCGAGGAGGATCTGCGTCTTGAAGGTCTTCTCGCTGGCCTCCTTGACCTCGGCGCGGTGCTCGTCGTCCTCGAGGCGGTTCTCGCCCTCGAGGTGGCGGTGCACCTCGTCCTCGACGAGACCGGCGGGCACGGGGACCTCGACGAGGGCGAGCAGCGCCTCGACGAGCTTCTCGCGGGCCTCGCCGCCCTGGCCGAAGGTCTTCTGCTGAGCGGCCTGCTCCTTGAGCGACTCGCGCAGCTCGGCGATGGTGTCGAACTCGCTGGCGATCTGCGCGAAGTCGTCGTCGGCCTCGGGGAGCTCGCGCTCCTTGACGGCGGTGAGCGCGACGGCGATCTCGGCCTGCTCGCCGGCGTGGTCGCCGCCGAGCAGCGGAGCGGTGAACGTGGTGCTCTCGCCCGCGGTGAGCGAGTCGAGCGCCTCGTCGATGCCCTCGATCAACTCGCCCGAGCCGAGCTCGTAGGAGATGGCGTTGGCGGTGTCGACCTCGACGCCGTCGATGGAGGCGACCAGGTCGATCTGCGCGAAGTCGCCGGTCTTCGCCGGGCGGTCCACGGTGACCAGGGTGCCGAAGCGGCTGCGGAGCTTGTCCAGCTCGGCGTCGACGTCGGCGTCGGTGACCTCGGCCGCCTCGACGGTGAGCTCGATGCCGTCGTAGTCCGGGACGGTGATCTCGGGGCGCACGTCGACCTCGATGGCGAGCTCGAGGTCGCCGGTGAAGTCCTTGTCGCTCGGCCAGGCGACGATGTCGGCCTGCGGGCGGCCCAGGGGGCGGACCTCGGTCTCGCGGACGGCCTCGCGGTAGAAGCCGTCGAGGCCCTCGTTGACCGCGTGCTCGAGCACCGCGGCCTTGCCGACGCGCTGGTCGACGATGGCGGGCGGGACCTTGCCCTTGCGGAAGCCGGGGACGTTGATCTGCTCGGCGATGTGGCCGTAGGCGTGCGTGATGCTGGGGCCGAGCTCGTCCGGGGTGACCGAAATCGCGAGCTTCACGCGGGTCGGGCTCAGCTGTTCTACCGTGGTCTTCACGTGAGGGGATCTCCTGTGCTGGTTGGTGTCGGCGCCGGATGACGGTCGTCACGGGTCGATGTCGTCACGATGAGTAATCGTGGTCGGGGCGACAGGATTCGAACCTGCGACCTCCCGCTCCCAAAGCGGGCGCTCTAGCCAAGCTGAGCTACGCCCCGGATGCGCGGGCCTGGGCACCGTGCGTGAGACTCTCGTCGAGCCGTCCCCGCACGTGCGCTTGCGCGACACGCCGAAATGGCCTTCGCAAGTGTACTGCACCGCGGCAGCGGCGACCGGAACCGCGCGGCGGAGGACGACCGAGTGTCCACGGTGCTCGCGCGATGTACTACGCTGTCCTGGTGCCCGGTCGAGAGACCCGGTCGCACCGGTTCGCGGTCGTCTGGCCGCCGATCCGGGGCTGTAGCTTAGTGGTAAAGCCTCTGTCTTCCAAACAGATGATGCGAGTTCGATTCTCGTCAGCCCCTCTCCTCTCGAAGAGCCCCGGATGTCCGGGGCTCTTCGTCGTTCCGAGGCGTTCCGGGCGTGCTCAGCCGACCGCGCCGCGGTGCTCCTCCGTCAGGGCGAGGTACGAGGCGGCGTTCCGGCGGATGCCCTCGCGCTCCTCCTCCGTCAGCTCCCGCCGGACCCTCCCGGGGACGCCCGCCACGAGCGAGCCCGGCGGGACGACCGTCCCCTCGAGGACGACGGCGCCCGCGGCGATCAGCGAGCCGGTGCCGATGACGGCCCCGTTCAGGACGGTCGCGCTCATGCCGACCAGCACGTCGTCCTCGAGGGTGCAGCCGTGCAGCACGGCGTTGTGCCCGACCGAGACTCCGGCGCCGATGACCGCGTCGTAGTCGGCGTCGACGTGGACGACGACGCCGTCCTGGAGGTTGCTGCCGGCGCCGAGCTCGATCCGCGCGTGCTCGGCGCGCAGGACGGCGCCGTACCAGACGCTCGCCCGCTCCCCCAGGCGCACGGAGCCGATCACGGTGGCGCCCGGAGCGACCCACGCGGTGTCGGCGATCTCCGGGGCGCGTCCCCCGGTCAGGGCGAGGACGCGGGCGCCCTCCGCAGGACTCGACGGCATCGGGTTCTCCTCTTCTCCGGTGGTCAGCGCCCGGCGCGCAGGAAGGCGAGGACCGCCAGCACCCGCCGGTGGTCGGAGCCCGAGTCCTCGAGCCCGAGCTTCTGGAAGATCGCGGTCACGTTCTTCTCCACGGCGCCCACGCCGACGAAGAGAGCGGAGGCGATGCCCGCGTTCGTGCGCCCCTGGGCCATCTGCTCCAGCACCTCCCGCTCCCGCGGGGTCAGCGAGGCGAGCGGGTCGTGGTTGCGCTGCAGGAGCGAGGCGACGACCTGCGGGTCGAGGACGGTTCCGCCCGCCGCGACGCGCTCGACGGCGTCGCGCAGCTCCTCCACGGAGGCGACCCGGTCCTTCAGGAGGTAGCCGAGTCCGCCGTCGCCGGAGCCGAGCAGCTCCTGCGCGTAGGTGACCTCGACGTACTGGCTGAGCAGCAGGACCGACACCTGCGGGTAGCGCCGGCGGATCTCCAGCGCCCCGCGGACGCCCTCGTCGCGGAAGGTCGGCGGCATCCGGACGTCGAGCACGGCGACGTCGACGCCGGCCGGGTCCCGCGCCAGATCGGCGAGCAGGGCGTCCGCGTCCCCGAAGGCGCCGACGGAGGCGAACCCCGCGTCCTCGAAGAGGCGGACCAGGCCCTCGCGCAGGAGGACCGAGTCCTCGGCGATGGCGACGCGGATCACGGGCACGCCCTCAGGATAGGACGGCCGGGCGGTAGGGGACGTGCACCCCGACCGTGGTCGGCCCGCCGACCGGCGACTCCACGCTCAGGATCCCGCGCAGGCCCCGGACGCGCCCGCCGACCCCCTCGAGGCCGTGACCGGCGACCGGCGACGCCCCGCCGACTCCGTCGTCGACCACCCAGGCGTCGAGCCAGCGCTCCCCCGGAGCGCCGGAGTCGCGGGTGTCGAGGTGCACCCGCACCGATCGGGCACCGGAGTGCTTGGAGACGTTGGCGAGCAGCTCGGCGACGACGAAGTAGACGCTGCGCTCGACCTCGGGCGGCACGTCCGCCACGGGGTGCTCGGTGAGGACCTCGACCGGCACCGGGCTGAGCTCGGCGAGCGAGTGCACCGCCGCCTCGAAGCCCCGGTCCTGCAGGATCGGCGGCGCCACTCCGCGGGAGAGGGCGCGCAGCTCGTCGAGCGCGGCGCGCACGTGCTCGCGAGCCTCGTCGACCAGGCGGGCGGCGGACTCCGGGTCGGCGGCGAGTCGGTTGCGGGCCGAGGCCAGGTCCATCTGCACCCGGATCAGGCGCTGCTGCGGGCCGTCGTGGATGTCGCGCTCGAGCCGGCGCAGCGCGCGGTCCTCGGCGGCGACGGCTGCGCCGCGGGAAGCGCTCAGCTCGGCGACCTCGCGCTGGAGCGCCTCCGACTCCCACGGGCCGAGCAGGAGACGGTCGACCAGCCAGTGCAGGAGGGAGAGGCCGCGGGTGGCGAACGGCAGGGTCGAGACGAAGAGGACGGTCGTGGCGACCGTCGCCGCGGCGACCAGTCCCGCCGGAGGCTGCGGGGCGCCCAGCAGAGCGGCCCCGCTCTCGGCCAGCAGGCGGGCCGGACCGGGGGCCCCCGTGAGCGCGGCGGCCACCGTGCCCGGGCCCGCCCAGGTCCACAGCGCGAGGAGCAGTCCGGACAGCAGCGCGAGCACCGGAGCCACGACGAGCGTGTGCAGGAGAGCGAGCCAGTAGTGCCCGTCGATCACCGGACCGTAGAGGGCGAAGGTCGAGGGAGTGACGGCGGAGGGCGGTCGCCGCCACTGCGGCCGGGGGACGGCGGGCCGTCCGGCCAGCACGTCGAGGCCGACGGCGGCCCGCGAGAAGAAGCGCGCCGTGTAGAGGGCGGCGGGCAGGAACACCAGGCCGATCAGGACTCCGACGAGCCCGAGCGCGACGGCCAGCGCGACGCCGGCGCAGAAGGCACCGAGGAGCGCGACCGGGATCGCGGCCACCAGCGCGAGCACCTCCCGGGGCAGTCCGCGCCAGAGCCGGAGGTAGGCGCGCGAGGCCTCGCCGAGGGCCGTCGATGCTCCGCTCATCCGCGCCTCCTGTCCGCTCCCGCCGCCGCCGCGACCCGGTCGAGCGTACCGGCGGCACGGCTCCGGGCACCCGGGGGGAAGCCCCCGTGACGCCCCTCCGCGACCGAGGTGAGCCTGTCCTTCACCGGACTGAGCCGAGCCTGCGCTTCCTTGCGGCGCCGGGGGATCTGCGTACTGTTGACGATCAGTCACCCCCTCTCGAAAGGACCAGACGATGTCCACCACGTCCGTCACGTCGCTCACCTCGTCGAACCCGGATGTCGCATCCGGAGTCGCCCAGTTCCTCAGCCCCGTCGTCGTCGAGATGACCGCGCTCGCCGTCAACGGCAAGCAGGCGCACTGGCACGTCCGCGGCGCCAACTTCATCGGCGTCCACGAGCTGCTCGACGCGATCGTCGGCCGCGCCATCGAGTGGGCCGACCTCGCCGCGGAGCGCGTCGTCGCCCTCGGCCTCCCGGTCGACGCCCGCATCCAGACCGTCGCCTCGGCGACGCGGTCCGAACCCCTCACCCCCGGCTTCCAGCGCTCCGAGAACGCGATCGTCGAGATCATCCGCCAGATGGACGTCGCCATCGCGACCGTCAACACGGCGATCGCCGAGCTCGCCGAGATCGACGCGAGCAGCCAGGACGTCGCGATCGAGATCGGCCGCGGCCTCGAGAAGGACCGCTGGTTCCTCTTCGCCCACGTCAGCGAGAGCTGAGCACCACGCCTCGACCGGCCCGCGGATCCTCGGATCCCGCGGGCCGTCGTCGTTCCCGGGCCCGTCCGCGCGATCCGGAGCAGCCGGTGTCGCGACGGGCGCGGGTCAGCCGCCGTGCGTGAAGCGGCCCGCCAGGAGGGTCGCGGCGACCGGCATGGATCGGAGGGCTCCCGCGTCGGCGGCGAGCGGATCGCGGTCGACCACCACGAGATCGGCGGGATCGCCGGCCGCGGGCCTGAGCCGGCGCACCCGGGTCGAGGCGACGATCGCCTCCTCGACGCTCACCCGCTGCTCCGGATGCCAGGGCTCGTCGCCGGGCAGCGCCCGCGCGACCGCGGCCGAGATCGCGACCCACGGGTCGAGCGGAGCGACCGGAGCGTCCGAGCCGAGCACCACGCGGGCCCCGGAGTCGAGCAGCGAGCGCAGCGGGAACGCCCGGCCGGTGCGTCCCGGCCAGTACCGCTCCGCCACCTCGCGGTCGTCGAGCGCGTGCGCGGGCTGCACTCCGGCCTCCACGCCGAGCGCGGCGAACCGCGGAAGGTCGGCCTCCGCGAGCAGCTGAGCGTGCTCGATCCGGCCCCCGCCGATCCGGCCGAGCGCGTCCAGAGCCAGCGTCGCCGCGGCGTCTCCGATCGCGTGCACGGTGGAGCGGATGCCCCCGGCGGCCGCGCGGGCGAGCAGCTCGTCCAGCTCGGCGGGCTCCACGGTGAGGACGCCGTTGCCGTCGTGGTCGGCGTAGGGGTGGGCACAGTAGGCGGTCCTCGTGTTGAGGGAGCCGTCGATCAGGACCTTGAGCGGGCCCATCCGCAGCAGGCCGTCACCGCCGTCGAGCTCGTCGCCCGTGCGCAGTCCGTCCGCGAGGGCGCGGTCGAGGTGGTCGCGGTAGACGCCGGTGTCGACGCGGAGGGAGCGGGTTCCGCCGTCGACGCGACGGGGCCAGTCCCCCGCGTTCCAGCGCATCTCGAGGTCGACGACGCCGACCACCCCGCGGGCCGCAGCCCGCCGGGCCGCCGCGTCGGCGAGCGCGTCGAGCTCGTCGTCGCCGAGGGCTCCGAGTGCGGTGACGAGCTCGAAGCAGGCGTCCTCGCGCAGCAGCTCGGGCTCGGGAGCGACGGCGTAGCGCCGGTACGCGGCGGAGTTCAGCCAGGCGCAGTGCAGGTCGCCGCTGATCAGCACGACGGGCCGTTCCGGAGAGACCTCGTCCAGGAGCGCGGTCGTCGGCGGCTCCAGCCAGAGGCCGTCGCGGAAGCCGAAGCCGATCAGCGTGCCGGTACCGGGCTCCTCCGCCAGGCGACGTCGGACCGCGTCCGCCGTTCCGCGGGCCGAGTCGGCTGACGAGACGTCCAGGCGCGGTGCCGTCATCGCCCACTGGGAGAAGTGGACGTGCTCGTCCCAGAGGCCGGGGAGCACCCAGCGCCCGTCGAGGTCGCGCACCTCGTCGCCCGGGGCGGCGGCGGCGTCCGGTCCGACCGCTTCCACGCGGCCGTCGCGCAGGAGCACGGCACCGGGTCGGGACGAGCCGAGGAGGCGGGCGCCCCGGAGCAGGAGACCGCCGGTCATCGGGCGGCCTCGCGGAGCGCGGGGCGGACGGCTCGGCGGGCGCGGGACCGGGCCGGCGTCTCTCCACCGGCGCTCACGACTGGCACACCGGGCACCAGTAGAGCTTGCGCGCGCCGATCTCCTCGAGCAGCACGTTCGTGCCGCAGACGCGGCACGGCAGACCCTCGCGCTTGTAGACGTAGTTGCGCTCGGCGCGGCTGCGGACGGCTTTCGAGCGCTCGGTCTTCGTCAGGCCGCGGCGCGTGATCATCATCCCGGTCCGGATGCCGTCCTCGAGCAGGTCCGCCCAGTCCCGCCACAGCTCCTGTGCGAGCTCCAGCGGCACCTGCTTGCCGGGAGTGTGCGGGTCGAGGCCGGCGCGGTAGAGCAGCTCCGCGCGGTAGATGTTGCCGATGCCGCTGACCACGGACTGGTCCATCAGCACCAGCCCGACCGGCGTCGCCGTCCTGCGGAGCCGGTTCACGAAGCGGTCGCGAGCCTCGTCGGAGTCGTCGTCGGCCGGATCCGGACCGAGGCGGGCGAGGAGGGCCTCCACCTGGGCGGGGTCCATCACCTCGCAGGCGGTGGGGCCGCGCAGGTCGGCGACGGTCTCCTCCGTCATGATGCGCACGCGCACCGCGCCCACGGGCTTCGGCGGGAACTCGTCGAGATCGGAGTCGGTCTCGTGCTCCGTCTCGGAGAGGCGCACGGCGCGGCGGCGCCGGGGAGCGCCGATGCTGCTGCCGGCCTTCCCGTCCGGGAACAGCGGCGAGACGTGCCCGAGGAAGTCCCACGCGCCGTAGAGGCCGAGGTGGACGTGCAGCGTCAGGTCGCCCTCGAAGCGCAGCAGCAGGTGCTTGCCGACGGCCGTGGACTCGAGGACCTCGCGCCCGTCGAGGAGCGCGGCTCCCTCGGTGAAGCGGCCCTGGGGGCTGCTGGTCGCGACGCGGTGCCCGACGACGTCGCGCTCGAACTGCAGGGCGATCCGATGGACGGAGTGCCCCTCGGGCACTCAGCGCTCCTTCGCGGCGGAGTCGACGACCCGGCCGGCGATGTCGCCGGTGGCCTCGTACTCGGCGAGCTGCGCGATGCGGCGCACGTGGCGCTCCTCGAAGGTGAAGGGCTCGGCGACGAACGCGTCGATGAAGCCGGTGGCCTCCTCGACGGAGTGCTGGCGGGCCCCGATCGAGATGACGTTCGCGTCGTTGTGCTGGCGGGCCAGCACGGCGGTGCTCAGGTTCCAGACGAGCGCCGCGCGCACGCCCGCGACCTTGTTCGCCGCGATCTGCTCGCCGTTGCCCGAGCCGCCGAAGACGACGCCGAGGGCCTCGACCCCCGCCTCCTGATCGCGGACGACCGCGGCGGCGGCGTTGATGCAGAAGGACGGGTAGTCGTCCAGCGGGTCGTAGGACGTGGGGCCGTGGTCGATCACGTCGTGACCGGCGGCGCCGAGGTGCTCGATCAGGTGACGGCTGAAGTCCAGCCCTGCGTGGTCCGTGGCGATGTGGATGCGCACGAGAGAACTCCTCCGGAAGAGCCGTCTGGGGCCCGCGGTGCCCGGGCCGGGAGTCAGAGTACCGCGAGTCGGCTCAGTCGAACTGCGGGTCGCGGGTCCGCGAGCGCTTGAGCTCGAAGAAGCCGTCGAAGGAGGCGGCGGCGACGATGCCGTCCCAGAGGGTCAGCGCCTGCTCGCCCCTCGGGATCGGCGAGATGACGGGGCCGAAGAAGGCGACGTCGCCGATCGCGATCACCGGAGTGCCGACGTCCTGGCCGACCCGCTCGATCCCGTCGAAGTGGGAGGCGCGCATCGGCTCGTCGTACTCGTCCGTGTCGGCGTGGGCGGCGAGCTCCGCAGGCAGGCCGAGCTCGGCCAGCGACTCGGCGATCACCGCGTCGACGTCGGTGCGCCCCCCCGGATGGATCCGGGTGCCGAGCGCGTCGTAGAGCGGCTTCACGTGCTCGCGGCCCTCGCGCTCGGCGACGGCGGCCACCAGGCGCGTGTAGCGCAGCGCGCGCGGGAGGAAGGCGCGGTACGAGTCGTCCACGTCCTTGTCCTCGTTGAGGACGGCGAGGCTCATGATGTGCCACTGCACGTCGAGGTCGCGCGCGGGGGTCACCTCGTCCACGAATCGCGAGGTCATCCAGGCCCACGGGCAGGAGGGGTCGAACCAGAAGTCCACAGAGGTCATGGGGACACGCTACGCCGCTCGCCGCGGCCGCGTCCGCGCTCCCCGGCGGCTCCGCAGGATCGGCGCCACGGGGCTCCATGGCGGGTCCCGGCAGCTCTAGGGTGGATCGGCGGCGCCCGCACCCCGGCGCCCGCGGCAGCGCCCGAGACGAACGGATGGAGCACCCCCGTGCCAGGAGACAACCTCACCCGGAGCGAGGCGCAGGAGCGCGCCTCGCTGATCCAGGTCCACGACTACGACATCGCCCTCGACCTGACCCGGGGAGCCGAGACCTTCCTCAGCACGACCACGGTGCGCTTCTCCGCCACCGAGGGCGCCTCGAGCTTCATCGACGCCGTCACGGGCACGGTCCACTCCGTCACCCTCAACGGCGCGGAGCTCGACCCCGCCGACGTCGCCGACGGCGTCCGCATCCGCCTCGACGCCCTGGCCGCGGACAACGAGCTCACCGTCGTCGCCGACATGCTCTACACCAACACGGGCGAAGGCCTGCACCGCTTCGTCGACCCCGTCGACGGCGAGGTGTACCTGTACTCGCAGTTCGAGGTGCCCGACTCCCGCCGCGTCTTCGCGGTGTTCGAGCAGCCGGACCTCAAGGCCGAGTTCCGCTTCACCGTCACCGCGCCCGCGCAGTGGCAGGTCGTGTCGAACCAGCCCACTCCCGAGCCGGTCCCGGCGGGCGAGGGGATCGCGACGTGGAGCTTCGAGCCCACCCCGCGCATCTCCTCCTACATCACGGCCCTCGTCGCCGGACCCTACGTGGTCGAGACCGACTCGCTCGTCTCCTCCGACGGCCGCACCATCCCGCTGGGGGTCTTCGCCCGGGCCTCGCTCGCGCCCTTCCTCGACGCCGACTACGTGTTCGAGAAGACGAAGCAGGGCTTCGCCTTCTACGAGGAGAAGTTCGGCGTCCCGTACCCGTTCGCGAAGTACGACCAGCTGTTCGTCCCCGAGTTCAACGCCGGCGCGATGGAGAACGCGGGAGCGGTGACCTTCACCGAGACCTACGTGTTCCGCTCCAAGGTGACGGACGCGATCAAGGAGCGCCGGGTCGTCACGATCCTCCACGAGCTCGCCCACATGTGGTTCGGCGACCTGGTCACGATGAAGTGGTGGAACGACCTCTGGCTCAACGAGTCGTTCGCCGAGTACGCCTCCACCCTCGCCACCGCGGAGGCGACGGAGTGGACCGAGGCGTGGACCACCTTCGCCGCGATGGAGAAGAGCTGGGCCTACCGCCAGGACCAGCTGCCCTCGACCCACCCGATCGTCGCGACCATCAACGACCTCGAGGACGTCCAGGTCAACTTCGACGGCATCACCTACGCCAAGGGCGCCTCGGTGCTCAAGCAGCTCGTCGCGTGGGTCGGCGAGAAGGAGTTCCTCGCCGGCGTCCACGAGTACTTCGTCAAGCACGCCTTCTCGAACACGGAGCTGCGCGACCTGTTGGTCGAGCTGGAGGCCACCAGCGGGCGCGACCTCACCGAGTGGTCGGCGCAGTGGCTCGGGACGGCCGGCGTGAACACGCTCCGCCCCGAGATCGCGGTCGACGAGAGCGGAGCGATCGCGTCCTTCGCGATCCTGCAGACCGCGGTCGAGGAGTACCCGACGATCCGCCCGCACCGCCTGGCGATCGGCCTGTACGACTTCAAGGGCGAGCGCCTCGTCCGCGTCGAGCGCCTCGAGCTGGACGTCGACGGGGAGCGCACCGAGGTGCCCGAGCTGATCGGCCGCACCCGTCCGGCGCTCGTGCTGCTCAACGACGACGACCTCGCCTACGCGAAGGTCCGCCTCGACGACGCCTCGCTCGCCGTGGCCGTCGAGCACCTCGCGAGCATCGACAGCCCCCTGGCCCGCTCGCTGGTCTGGGGCTCGGTCTGGGACTCGACCCGCGACGCCGAGTCGGCGCCGCGCGACTTCGTCCGCCTCGTCCTGGGCAACGTCGCGACCGAGACCGAGTCCACGACCCTGCGGACGGTGCTCAACCAGCTCGTCGCCACCGCCACCCAGTACGTCGCTCCGGAGTACCGGGCCGAGGTCGTCGAGGAGGCGGGCGATCAGCTGTGGACGCTCGCGCAGAGCGCCGAGCCGGGCAGCGACGCGCAGTTCCAGTTCGTGAAGTTCTTCGCCGCGATCGCGTCCACCCCGGCGCACCTCGAGGCCGTGCAGGCGCTGCTCGACGGCTCCACCGCCCTCGGCGGCCTCGACATCGACACCGACCTCGGATGGGAGCTGCTGATCGCTCTCGTCGCCGGCGGGCGGGCCGGTGCGGACGACATCGACGCGGCGCTCGCCTCGGACAACACGGCGACCGGCCAGCAGTCGGCCGCGCACGCCCGTGCCGCACTGCCGACCGCGGAGGCGAAGCGCGCGGCGTGGGACTCCGTCACGGCCGACGACTCGGCACCGAACACGATCGTCCGCTCGACGGGCCTGGGCTTCCAGCGCGCCGCCGACCCGCGCCTGCTCGACGCGATGGTCCCGGTCTACTTCGACGCCCTCCGCACCCTCTGGGAGTCGAAGAGCTACAAGATCGCCGAGTACCTGGTCGTCGGCTTCTACCCGGCCGCCACGCCCTCGCAGGAGATCGTCGACGCCACCCGCGCCTGGCTCGACGCGAACCCGGAGGTCCCGGCGCTGCGCCGACTCGTGATCGAGAACCTGGCCGGCGTGGAGCGTGCGCTCCGCGCCCAGGAGCGCGACACCCGGGGCTGACAGCGAGCCGCCCGGTCCCCCGGCGCTCGGCGCTGCGGGACCGGGCGGCTCTCCCCGCTCCCGGCGCCTAGCGCTGCGGGACCGAGCGGCGCTCCGGCCCGTCATAGGCGGACAGCGGCCGGATGAGTGCGTTCGAGCCCCGCTGCTCGATCACGTGGGCCGTCCAGCCCACCACCCGCGCGGCGACGAACAGCGGAGTGAAGATCCCGGTGTCGAAGCCCATCAGCCGGTAGGCGGGGCCGGACGGGTAGTCGAGGTTCGGCAGGATCCCCGTCCGCTCGGCCATCGCCGCGGCCAGGGCGTCGTACAGCTCCATCATCTCGCCGGCCCCCTCGTGCTCGGCGAGCCGCCGGAGAGCGGCGTCCATGGTCGGCACCCGCGAATCGCCCGACTTGTAGACCCGGTGGCCGAACCCCATGACCTTCCGGCGCTGTCCGAGAGCCTCGGCGAGCCACTCGCGGGACCGCCGGTCCGCCTCCGGTCCGGTGCCGACCTCGTCGAGCACGTGCAGCACGGCCTCGTTCGCCCCGCCGTGGAGCGGTCCCTTGAGCGCTCCGACAGCGGCGGTCACGGCGGAGTGGACGTCCGACAGCGTCGACGTCACGACGCGGGCCGTGAAGGTCGAGGCGTTGAAGGAGTGCTCGGCGTAGAGCACCAGCGAGACGCGGAACGCGTCGACGACGACCGGCTCCGGCACCTCGCCGAAGGTCGTCCAGAGGAAGTTCTCGGAGTAGTCGAGGTCGTCGCGCGGCTCGATCGGCTCGAGGCCGCGCAGGCGGCGCTGGGCGTAGGCGACGATCGCCGGCAGTGCCGCCCAGAGCCGCACGGAGCGCTCCAGCACGGCCTCGGGAGGGTCGGCGTCCGGATCCTCCTCGAGCGCGCCCAGGACGCTCACCGCCGTCCGCACCACGTCCATCGGGTGCGCCGACAGAGGCAGCAGGTCGATCACGGTGCGCACCTCGGGGGCCAGGGCGCGGTGGGCCCGCTCCACGGCGGCCAGCCCGGCCGTCTCCTCCGCAGTGGGGAGCTCGCCGTGCCAGAGCAGCCAGGCCACGTCCTCGAACGAGGTCCCCGCCGCGAGCTCCTGCACGGGGTAGCCGCGGTAGAGCAGCGAGTTCGACGCCGGGTCGACCTTCGAGACGGCCGTCGTGTCGACGACGACCCCCACGAGTCCCTTGCGGATGTCCTGATCGGTCGTGCTCATCCTTCGCTCCTTCGCGAGAGGCGGGCGGCGGCGCCGGGGAGCGCCGCCGGTTCGTGCGGGTCGGCGCGCTCAGGCGCCGTAGTGGTCGGCGAGCGAGAAGTCGAAGACGCCCTCGTCGAAGCGGCTGTACGAGGCGTAGTCGAGGAGCTCGTAGAGCTCGGCGCGCGTCTGCATGCCCGGGACCTCCGAGCGGAGCGAGCCCTCCGCCTTGAGGGCGTCGAGTGCCCGCATCGCGGCGCCCATCGCGATCCGGAGCAGCGAGACCGGGTGGATCACGACGTTCACGCCGACGTCGGCGAGCTGCTGCGCGGTGAACAGCTCGCTCTTGCCGAACTCGGTCATGTTGGCGAGGATCGGCACGTCGATCGCGGCGCGCACGGCCTCGAACTCGGACAGGTCGCGCATCGCCTCAGGGAACACTGCGTCGGCTCCGGCGTCGACGAGGCGCTTGGCGCGGTCGATCGCGGCCGGCAGGCCGTCGAGGGCGCGGATGTCGGTGCGGGCCATGATCACCAGGTCGGAGTCGCGGCGCGCGTCGACGGCCGCCGCGATCCTCCGCACCGAGGTCGCCTCGTCGACGACCGCCTTGCCGTCGAGGTGCCCGCAGCGCTTGGGGTTCACCTGGTCCTCGATGTGCAGCCCCGCGACTCCGGCGTCCTCGAGCATCTGCACCGTGCGAGCGACGTTCAGCGGCTCGCCGAAGCCGGTGTCCGCGTCGACGAGGACGGGCAGGTCGGTCAGGCGCGCGATCTGCTGCGAGCGGCCGGCCACCTCGCTGAGCGTGGTGAGCCCGATGTCCGGCAGCCCCAGCTCGGCCGAGAGCACGGCGCCCGAGACGTAGATCCCGTCGAAGCCCTTCGCCTCGATGAGGCGCGCGGAGAGCGGAGTGAACGCGCCGGGCAGCTGCAGCAGCTCGCCCGAGGCGAGGCGCTCGCGGAAGAGGCGGCGCTTCTCGGCGGGAGTCCGGGTGGAGTGGAGCATCGGGCGTCCTTCCCAGGGCGGTGTCCGGGTCCGAGCGGACCCGCCTCGAATCTATACGCGCTCGGGGCTCGTGCACCCGTCTCGGAGGGAGGCGTCCCGTAGCCTGGAGCGGTCATGCTGCTTCTTCAGACCTCCACCCCGGACCCTGTCGCCGCCACCGTCTCCTTCTTCGAATCCGAGCCCTTCTGGAAGGTGGTCGCGATCCTCGGGATCGTGCTGGGCGCGCTGCTGGTGCGCGTCATCGCCCACTTCGTGATCGGCCGCGTCGTCGATCAGATCGTGTCGGGAGTGAAGCGCCGCCAGCGCGTCGAGGACACCCAGTCGATCGCCGCGTCGCCGCTCGCGGCCGTGCGGGTGGTGCAGCGCACGCGCACGCTCGGGTCGATCCTCAACAACCTGAGCTCGATCCTGATCGTCGTCATCGCCCTGGTCATGATCGTGACGACGATCGACAAGGACCTCATCGGCTCCTTCGCCCTGCTGACGGCCGCCCTCGGCGCGGGCCTCGGCTTCGGCGCGCAGAACATCGTCAAGGACGTCCTGAACGGGCTGTTCATGGTCGCAGAGGACCAGCTCGGGGTCGGCGACGTCGTCGACACCGGGCAGGCGACGGGCGTGGTCGAGTCGGTCGGCGTCCGGGTGACGCAGATCCGCGACGTCAACGGCACCCTCTGGTTCGTCCGCAACGGCGAGATCGTCCGGGTCGGGAACATGTCGCAGGGCTGGTCGCGCGTCATCGTCGACCTGGCCGTGCCCTATGAGACGGACCTCGAGCAGGTGCAGTCCACGGTCCTCGCGACCGCGAACGAGCTGGCGGCGAGCAGCCGCTGGCGGGCCCGGATCATCGACAAGCCCGAGCTCTGGGGCCTGGAGTCCATCGCCGACGACGCCCTGGTCATCCGGGTCGTGGTCAAGACCCGCACCACCGCCAAGGACGACGTCGCCCGCGAGCTGCGCCTGCGCCTGAAGAAGTCGCTCGACGCGCTCGACGTGAAGCTCCCCTCGCTGGCCACCGTCGTCCTCGAGGGCTTCGAGGGGGCGACGAGCGTCGGAGGCGCCAAACCGCCGCGGACCACGCCCTCCCCCACGATCAGCACCGAGCACGGCAAGCCCGTGCGGCTCCCCCGCGCGCTGCGGCGCGGGAGCGGGACGCCGCCCCAGGACGGCGGCGGCACCTCCGGCCCGACGGGAGCGCGCTCGTGAGCGGCCTGCAGATCGGCGGCACGCCTCCGCTGCGCAGCTTCTGGGAGCACATCGGCGGCCGGCCGACGTTCGAGCGCCTGGTCCGCCGCTTCTACGAGGGCGTCCGCGAGGACGAGGTCCTCTGGCCGATGTACCCCGAGCACGACCTCGAGGGCGCGATCCAGCGGCTGACCGGCTTCCTCGAGCAGTACTGGGGCGGCCCGGGCACCTACAGCGAGGAGCGCGGCCACCCGCGCCTGCGGATGCGGCACCAGCCGTTCCGGATCAACCCCGAGGCCCGCGACCACTGGCTCCAGCACATGCGGACGGCCGTCGACGATCTCGAGCTCGCTCCGGCCGACGACGCCCTGCTCTGGGACTACCTGGAGCGCGCCGCCCACGCGATGGTGAACACCTTCGAGGAGTAGCCGCTCAGCCCGGGGTGCGGACCAGCACGTGTCCGCGCGGTGAGGTGAGGCGGCGCCAGGCGCCGCTCTCGAGCAGGGCGACCGGGTCGTCGGCGCCGAGGAACCCGAGCGCGAAGAGGGCGAACGCCGCTCCCGCCGGGACGTCCTCGAGGCCGTCGAGCGGGCGGCCCCAGACGCTCGACCGCACGCGGCCGACGATCTGCTCGCCCGTCTCGGAGCCGACGGCCGCCGCGATCTCGTCGATCCCCTCGCGCGCGACGCGCTCCAGGAAGCCCGGGTCCACGGGCTCGCGCCGGGTCCAGCCGCCGCGGGGCGGGGAGACGCCCGCCCAGGGCCCCGCCGTCGCGTCGTCGCCGTCGGGCAGGACGACCGGCTTGCCGTCCGCTCCGCCCGGCTCCCACTGCAGGCGGGCGAGGCGGTCCGACAGCGCACGGATCGGCACGACCCGGTCGAAGCCGGCGGGCTCGTCGAGCGCGAAGACGCGCAGGCCCAGCACGGTCGCGGAGCGGTCGAGCAGACCGCGGGGCTGGAGGATCGGCGTGTAGGCGGCCAGCACGTGGTCGTCGGCGAGGAGCCGGACCGCACCGTCCTCGACCCGGGCCGAACGGCCGAGGAAGACGCGCAGATCCGACAGGCTGGGCGGATCCGCCAGGGAGAAGGACGAACTCATCGCGTCGATAAACTTACCCGAGGCCGCTCGCCCGACCGCCCGACACCCCGGAGGTACCGTGCCCGATCCCCTGTCCTCGTTCCTCACCGCGCTCGACCTGACGGACACCGGCGCCCGCACCAGCGAGGACATCTCGACGGGTCCCTCGCAGTGGATGCCCGAGGGGCGGGTCTTCGGCGGCCAGGTCCTCGCGCAGTCGCTCATCGCGGCCGGTCGCACCGTCGAGGGGCGCTCCGTGCACTCGATGCACGGGTACTTCCTCCGCCCCGGGGACGTCTCCCTGCCGATCACGTTCTCGGTCGACCGGATCCACGACGGCCGCTCCTTCTGCACCCGTCGGACGCAGGCCTACCAGAACGGACGCCCCATCCTCTCGATGATCGCCTCGTTCCAGACCGAGGACGAGGGCCTCGACCACCAGGCGCCGATGCCGGAGGGGATCCCCGACCCGGAGTCGCTGCCGAGCACCGCTGAGATCCTCGCGGGGGTCGACCACCCGGTCGGCAGCTTCTGGGCCACGCAGCGCCCCTTCGACGTGCGGCACGTCGAGCAGCCGGTGTACCTCCGGGCCGACCCCGAGCGGGTCGCGCACCAGAGCGTGTGGATGCGCTCGCTCGGACCGCTGCCGGACGATCCGATGCTGCACCGCGCCGCCCTCGCCTACGCGAGCGACTACACGATCCTCGAATCCACGCTCCGCCGGCACGGTGCGGCCTGGACGACGCCCGGCCTGCGGATCGCGAGCCTCGACCACGCGATGTGGTGGCACCGCCCCGCGCGCGTGGACCAGTGGCTCCTCTACGTGCAGGAGGCGCCGAGCGCGTCCGGCGGACGCGGGCTCTCGCTCGGGCGCATCTACACGCAGGAGGGCGTGCTCGTGGCGAGCGTCGCCCAGGAGGGCATGGTCCGCGTCCCCCTGGGCTGAGCTCAGCCCCGCTTCGAGAAGGTGATGGGCTCCTCGACGTAGGGGCCCCACGCCTCGCGGAGCTCCTCCGGGATGCGCTGGGGCCTGCCCGTCGCGGCCGTCACCAGCACCAGAGTGGTGGCCGCCTTCGTGAAGAGCACCCGCGGGACGACGCCGGCGGGCGAGTAGAGCTCGTAGCAGACCTCGAGGCTCGCCCCGCCGATCCGCCCGATCCACAGCTCCACGTCGATCGGCGCGCGCATGTACGGGATCGGCGCGAGGTACTCGATCTCCTGCCGGGCGATGAGGCTGATCGACTCGGCGCCCGGCCGTGCGTCGAGCACCGCCGTCGCCATCCCGCCGGGCTGCGGCGAGTCCGGCTTCCAGAACGCCTGGATGCGCGCCTCCTCGAGCAGGCGCAGCATCTCAGCGTTGTTCACGTGCGCGTAGGCGTCGAAGTCCGACCAGCGCAGCGGGATGGCGACGTGCAGGCGCATCAGTCGCGGGTGAGCTTGCGGTACGCGGAGCGGTGCGGCTTCGCCGCGTCCGGGCCGAGGCGCTCGATCTTGTTCTCCTCGTACGCCTCGAAGTTGCCCTCGAACCAGTACCAGTTGGCCGGATCCTCCTCGGTGCCCTCGTAGGCGAGGATGTGGGTCGCGATGCGGTCGAGGAACCACCGGTCGTGCGTGATCACCACGGCGCAGCCCGGGAACTCGAGGAGCGCGTTCTCGAGGCTGCCCAGGGTCTCGACGTCCAGGTCGTTGGTGGGCTCGTCGAGCAGGAGCAGGTTGCCGCCCTGCTTGAGCGTCAGCGCGAGGTTGAGGCGGTTCCGCTCGCCACCGGAGAGGACGCCGGCCTTCTTCTGCTGGTCCGGGCCCTTGAAGCCGAACTGCGAGACGTAGGCGCGGGAGGGGATCTCGGTCTTCCCGACGGTGATGTAGTCGTGCCCGTCGGAGACGACCTCCCACAGGTTCTTCTGCGGGTCGATGCCGCCGCGGCTCTGGTCGACGTAGGAGATGTCGACCGTCTCGCCGATCTTCAGGTCGCCCGAGTCGAGCGGCTCGAAGCCGACGATCGTCTTGAAGAGCGTGGTCTTGCCGACGCCGTTCGGGCCGATGACGCCGACGATGCCGTTGCGGGGCAGCGTGAAGCTGAGGTCGTCGATGAGGACGCGCTCGCCGAACTGCTTGTGCAGCTTCTTCGCGTCGATGACCTGGGAGCCGAGACGTGGGCCCACCGGGATGACGATCTCCTCGAAGTCGAGCACGCGCGTCTTCTCGGCCTCGGCCGCCATCTCCTCGTAGCGCGCCAGGCGCGCCTTCGACTTCGCCTGACGGCCCTTGGCGTTGCTGCGCACCCAGTCGAGCTCGGTCGTGAGCCGCTTGGCGAGCTTGGCGTCCTTCTTGCCCTGGACCTCCAGGCGGGCGCTCTTCTTCTCGAGGTACGTCGAGTAGTTGCCCTCGTAGGGGTAGAGGTGCCCGCGGTCGACCTCGGCGATCCATTCCGCGACGTTGTCGAGGAAGTACCGGTCGTGGGTGACGGCGAGCACGGCGCCGGGGTACTTCGAGAGGAACTGCTCGAGCCAGAGCACGCTCTCGGCGTCGAGGTGGTTGGTGGGCTCGTCGAGCAGCAGCAGGTCGGGCTTCTGCAGGAGGAGCTTGGTGAGCGCCACGCGGCGCTTCTCGCCACCCGAGAGGTTGGTGACGAGGGAGTCGCCCGGCGGGGTGCGCAGCGCGTCCATCGCCTGCTCCAGCTGCGAGTCCAGGTCCCAGGCGTCGGCGGCGTCGATCGCCTCCTGCAGGGTCCCCATCTCGGCGAGGAGACTGTCGAAGTCGGCGTCCGGGTCGGCCATCGCGAGGGAGATCTCGTTGAAGCGGTCGATCTTGCCCTTGATCTCGCCCACGCCCTCCTGGACGTTCTCGAGCACCGTCTTGGTCTCGTCGAGCTCGGGCTCCTGCATCAGGATGCCGACGGTGTAGCCCGGGCTGAGCCGCGCCTCGCCGTTGCTCGGCGTGTCGAGCCCCGCCATGATCTTCAGGATCGTCGACTTGCCGGCGCCGTTGGGCCCGACCACGCCGATCTTCGCTCCCGGCAGGAACGACATGGTGACGTCGTCCAGGATCAGCTTGTCGCCGACCGCCTTCCGCGCGCGCACCATCGAGTAGATGTATTCAGCCATGCCCAGTCCTCAAGTCCGTCGGTCTGCGCGGAGTCGGGTCGCCCGCCGGTCCCCTGCTCCGCGCGGAGGCGCTGACGGAGGCTCGGACCGGGGCGGGACGCCGGGCCCCGGCCGACGCGGAGCGCAGGCCGCGGGACCGTCCGCACCAGTCGAGGATAACGGGAACTCGCCGGTCCGCGTCGGAGGGAGCGCCTGAACGCGGACCGCCCTCGGCTCCGGCCGGGCCGGTGGGGAGGGCGGATCGCGTCAGCGGACGACGGTGCGGATCAGCTGCAGGGCGTCAGGCGCTCCACCGCCTCGGACAGCGTGTCCGTGCTGCCGAGCAGGATCACCTGCGTCGCCTTGGACGCGGTGATGTCGGCGAGGACCGCCCGGGGCACGCAGGTGGGCTGGACCGCGAAGAGCGGGCTCCCGGTGTAGCCCGCCGCCGTGGCTCCGGCCAGGGCGTCGGGGAACTTCTCACCCGTCGCGAGGAAGACGGTATTCGCCGAGGTGAAGGCCGCCTTGTTCAGCTTCTCCGAGGTGTCGTACCGGTCGGTCCCGCCGATGCGGGTGATCACCGGGCCCGTGATCGAGCGCTCGATGCCGGCGCTGACCGAGAGCGAGGAGCCCGCGATCGTCAAGCTACTGACCTTGAGGCCGCTGATGATCTGCTGGGTGAGGGGGTCCACCGTGGAGCCGGTTCCGTTGGTCAGCACCACCGGAGCGCGATTCGCGCCGGCTGCGGCGCTGGCGCTCAGGGCGTCGGGGAACTTCTCGCCCGTGGCCAGCCAGGCCATCGAGGAGCCGCCCCTGAAGGCGTCCTGGAGGATCAGCTTCGAGGTGTCGTAGCGGTCGACTCCGCCGATGCGTGTGGTCTTCCCCTTCGGCGCATACGCGGCCAGGTCGTTGTAGACCTGGCTGCCGACGCTGAGCTCGGAGCCGACGACGACGATCTTCGCGGGCTTGAGACGCGTCAGCTCGGTGCGGACGACCTGGCTCATCGAGTCGCGGTCGACCAGGAGCAGCGGCCCGCCCGCCTTGGCCGCGGCGGGTCCGGCGCTGAGCGCGTCCGGGAAGTTCTGCCCGGTGGCGACGTAGACGACGGGGACGTTCGCCGGGAAGGTGCGCTTGGACACCTCGACCGCGGTGCCCTGACGGTCGGTGCCCGAGATGCGCGAGACGACCGGCGAGCCGGCGGGCGGGGCCGTCGGAGTGGTGGTCGGCGCGGGCGTGACCGGAGGAGTGGTCGGGGTCGGCGTGACCGGCGGGGTGGTCGCGGTGGCCGTCGGGGACGGCGTGACCGGCGGGGTGGTGGCTCCGCTTCCCGTCACACGGACCGCGGCGTCCGACGTGATGGTCGCTCCGCGGGGCTGCTCCACCCTGCCGTTGCTGATGCCGGTGACCTGGAGCAGGCTGCTCACACGGTCCTTGTAGGCGTCGTAGGCGCTGGACGGGATCGTCACGGTGACCTTGGACTGATCGTTGTCCGCGACGACCTGGGCGGGGATCCGCTCGGTCCTGCTGGGACCGACGTAGGCGGTGAGCCCCTGGAGGTCGTAGAAACCGGGCTGGTTGGACTCGAGGACGACGGTGTCGCCGCCCTTCACGTCCGGCACCTCAGCGGCGTTGCTGTAGGCGAAGTAGGCGGCGCTGCGCTGGAGCGTCTGCGCGGTCCCGCTGAGGTCGACCCCGCCGACGCCGCCGCTGCCGGAGGCTCCGGCGACGGAGAGGGTGGCCGACGTGGTCAGCTCGTAGCCGCTGTCGACCGGCTGGCCGATCGGCTCCCGGGGGTTCTTGATCGGCTGCTTCTGCGCCGTGATCTGGAGGGCGACGGTTCCACTGCCGAACGAGGCGAGGGGCTGCTTCAGGTCGATGCGGAAGCTGCGGCTCCCGGACGCGAGCTTCGCCGACCCGGCGAGGTCGTAGTCACCGATCGCCCAGTTGTAGGTCGTGAACGCCGGATAGGAACCCGTCGGCCGAGCGGAGTCGGAGAGCGTGACGTCGAGCGCGGTGACGTCGCCCGCGACGGGACTGATCTGGGCGGCCGAGAACGTCTCGGTGGTCGACCAGTTGTAGGGACTCGTCAGCGCAACCATCCGGCTCTCCGCGGCGGCAGCCGCTCCGGCTCCTGTCGTCACTCCGAGGACGACGGCTGCCGTGCTCGCGACCGCGATGGCGGTGCGCCTCCACCTCGCTCGCGTCGTCGTCTGCGGTCGGGATGTGGTCATGGCGAGTTCCCCCTCGTCGTGGTCCTCGTGCCGAGCACTCCCGTCGGCACGTCCGTCGCGGTGCCCGCGCTGGGGCACACGTGTCGGTCCGGGCAGCCTAACCGTGCGGAGCGGCGTCCCGGGGAGGGGAGGGCGCCGCCGACCACCGGGATCGCCGACCGGTCCGCTCGCACGAGGCGGTGCTCACGCTCGGATCCGTACCGGTCGGAGTGGTCCTGCAGGAGCGACGGGCGAACACCGGGCTCTCTCGGACTCGACGGGCGAGGGGCCTTGTCGAGGATCCTTTCGTCCTTTCTGACCCCGACCGGGGCTCATGGCGGAGCGGTTCCCGGTCGAAGCGAGCGCGTCAGCCCTGGATCGGGACGGTCCGGCCGACCAGGCAGGCGCCGGTCGCGATCGGAGCCGCGATCACCGCCCGCACCCCGCCGCTCTTCGGGCCATACTGGCCGATGAGGCACGACTCCCCGAGCTTGACGGAGACCTGCACCGAGTCCGCGTCGAGCCCGACCGAGGTCTCGTCGGCCGTCAGCTGCATCGTTTCGCGGGAGAACCCCGCCGCGACGAGCGCGTCGACCACACTGGAGCCGCTCACCTCCGGATCGGGCTCGGCCGCCGCGCGAAGGGTCTGCTCGAACACGGGGAGGTTCTGCTCCGTCGTCCCGCCCGGCACGAAGGCGACGGGTGCGGTGGACTCCGCCGGTGCCGGCGCCTCGGCTGCGGAGGAGGACACCACGGGGTCCGGCGCCGACGGCGACGTGCAGCCGGAGAGGCAGACGGCGAGACCGCCGAGCACGAGCGCGATGCGGGCCGCTCGGTTCCGTGTCACGCCCGGCTCCTCCTGACCGGGACGGCTCTCGCTCCGGTCCCCCGGATCAGAACGGGGTCTCCCCGGATCCTACCGAGAGACCGGGAGCGCCTCCGCCGACGCCCGCCGCCACCGGCGGCTCGGGTGCGGCATCACCGCGGTCATGGCCCGACGCGCCCCAGTCCCCCGCCGCGGCGCCCTCGCGCGGCGCCTCCTCGCTCCACGCGGGCTCGGCGGCAGGGGCGGGAGCAGAGGCGCGCCCGACGGTCTTCGTGAAGCTGCTGGTCCCCCAGGCGAGGTCGTGCCCGATGCCCTCGGCCGTGAGGACCACATCGGTACCGGCCTTGCCTCCCGCCTCCCAGGCCCTCACCCCGAGCCGCCCGGTGACGAGGATCCGGTCGCCGCGCGACAGGGAGGACAGCGCGTTGCCGGCCAGGCCGTTGAATGCGGTGACGGTGTACCAGTTGGTCGAGACGTCGACCCAGCGCTGCTCCGAGCGGTCGTAGCGCCGCTGCGTCGAGGCGAGCCGGAAGCTGGTCATAGCGGTGCCGCTGGAGGTGTCGATGCTCCGGGGCTCGGTGCCGATGGTCCCGATGACGGTCAGCGTGTCGGTCATGGTCGTGTCCTCTCTACTCCTGCCCCGCCACGGCTGTGACGGGCACGGCGCCCGGGCGGAGGGGGCTGGTACCGCTCGGGCGCCGCAGGGCCAGTGTCGCGACGAAGGGCCCGCCTCCGAGGTGGAGGCGGGCCCTTCTGGGGAGAGGACGAGCGGATCGTCCCCTGTGGAGGAGCGTTACGACGCGGTGATGTACCTCGAGTAGGACTTGCGGATCTTGTTCACCTTGGGCAGTGCGACCGCCATGCAGTAGCCCTGGCCCGGGTTCTTCGCGAAGAAGTCCTGGTGGTAGTCCTCGGCGGGGTAGTAGACGCCCAGCGGCGAGATCTCGGTGACGATCGGGCCGTCCCACCACTCGGACGCACGGTCGCGCGCGGTCTCGAACAGCTCCTTCTCCTCGTCGGAGGAGTAGAACATCGCCGAGCGGTACTGCGTGCCGACGTCGTTGCCCTGGCGGTTCAGCTGACGCGGATCGTGAAGGGTGAAGAAGACGTCGAGGACGACCTCCTCGGGGATGACCTCCGGGTCGAAGGTGACGGCGACGGCCTCGGCGTGGCCGGTGCGCCCGGAGCAGACGTCCTCGTAGTCGGGCTCGGTCGTGCGGCCGCCGGTGTAGCCGGAGACGACGTCGGTCACGCCGTCGAGGACGCGGTAGACGGCGTCCAGACACCAGAAGCATCCTCCGGCGAGTACGAATGTGCGCATTGCGTGTGACTCACTTCCTGTCGCGTCGACGCGTCCGGGGTGCCGGAGGCGTCAGTCGGTCCAACACGCTCACCGCCCCCTGCATTCCGCGGATCCGCCCCCTGCAATAGAGTCGCGGCGTGAGCTACGACGCCGCCCCCGCCCGCTACGACCGCATGGACTACCGACGCACCGGACGGAGCGGCCTGCTGCTGCCCGCCCTGTCGCTGGGCCTCTGGCACAACTTCGGATCCGACCGCTCCCTCGACACGCAGCGCGCGATCCTCCGCCGCGCGTTCGACCTGGGCGTCACCCACTTCGACCTCGCGAACAACTACGGACCGCCCTACGGCGCCGCTGAGACGGCCTTCGGCCGCATCCTCGCGGAGGACCTCCGCCCTTACCGCGACGAGATCGTCATCTCGTCCAAGGCCGGATACGACATGTGGCCCGGCCCGTACGGGGACGGCGGCTCGCGCAAGTACCTGCTCTCCTCGCTCGACCAGAGCCTGCAGCGGATCGGCGTCGACTACGTGGATGTCTTCTACTCGCACCGGCCGGACCCGGAGACTCCGATCGAGGAGACCATGGGCGCTCTCATCTCGGCGGTGGAGTCGGGCAAGGCGCTCTACGCCGGCATCTCGAACTACTCGCCCGAGCAGACCCGGGCCGCGCAGGCGGCACTGGCGGGCAGCGGAGTGCCGCTCCTCCTGCACCAGCCCCGCTACTCGCTCTTCGACCGCGGACCCGAGGACGGCCTCTTCCCCGTGCTCGACGAGCTCGGCACCGGCTGCATCGTCTTCTCGCCGCTGGCGCAGGGGCTCCTGACGGACCGCTACCTCGACGGCACCGTGCCGGAGGGGTCCCGTGCGGCGACGTCGCGCTTCCTCTCCTCCGACCGGATCGACGAGGCGTACCTGGAACGCGCCCGCGGCCTGAACGCGATCGCGCAGCAGCGCGGCCAGTCGCTGGCCCAGCTCGCCCTGAGCTGGGTGCTCCGGGTGCCCACCGTCACGAGCGCCATCATCGGCGCGTCGAGCGTCGCGCAGCTCGAGCAGAACGTCGCCGCGCTGGACGCCGGCCCCCTCTCGCAGGAGGAGATCGACGCGATCGAGGAGTTCGCGGTGCACGGCACGACCCTGCGCTGACGCCCCGGCGGGGATGTCGGTGGTCGGCCGTAGTCTGCGACAGCACTCGGCCGGTGAGTGCTCCGAGACTCGAGCAGGAGGAACCGATGTCCCTGTCCACGCTGCACGCCACCCGCACCCCGCCGACGCTCACCCGGGTCAACGCCGGGCTGTGGCGCGTGAGCACCGGCTCGGGCGCCGTGGTCGGTCACATCGAGCTGGTCGAGGATCCGCTCGGCGAGCGGTACCGCGCCCGGCTGCTGCGGGCGGGCATGCCCGCCGGCGCCGAGCTCGGCGAGTTCTGGAGCGTCGACGACGCGATCGAGGTCTTCCGCGTCGCCTGACGCGCCGATCCGCCCGGTCGGCGGCGTGCCGACCGGGCCGCGGCGACCGCCCCGGATAGCGTTCGCCCCATGCAGTGGTGGAACGAGTTCATGTCCTGGATCCGCACGAGCGACGGGCACCAGGCGGTCTTCACGGCCGCTGTGGTCCTGCTGGCCGTGGTGGTCGGAGCGATCGTGATCGCCTCCGTCTTCCGAGCGTCCATCGCGCGCCTCATCCGTCAGCAGGATCACGAGCGGAAGAACGCGGTCATCGCGACGCTCGTCGACGCCGCGGTCGACGCCTCGGCCTGGAACGTCCTCAGCAGCCCGGAGCGCGTCCTCAGCGACCGCGCGTCCGCGCAGGCCGAGACGCACCTCCGCCTCCTGCCCGTCAAGGGCTCCGGCGTCGCGGCCAACTGGGCCGCTCACGAGCTCGCCGAGCTGAAGCACACGTCGAGCACCGGCGGCTACCAGACGCAGGCGAGCGTGGGCGAGTTCCGCGACCGCCTCGTGCAGTGGCGGGACAAGCCCGGGCGCGCCCGGAAGGCCTTCCTCGCCGACCTCGAGCGCTGGCGCTTCTCGGAGACGGGTCGAGACCGCTCCGCCGAGTCCGCTCCGTCGTCCGATCGGGCCGCGAGCACCGCCGAGGCCGCTCCCCAGCGCACCGCTCCCCCGGCCGCCGCACCGACCGCCGTCGCACCGGTCGTCGTCGGCGCGGGCTCCGCCTCCGGCTCTTCAGCCCCGCAGACGCCCACGATCGTCCTCCCCGCGTCGGCCGGGGACGCCTCGCAGGAGGAGACCCGCCGCCTGCTCGCCGACGTCGACCGCCTGGAGGTGCCGTCGCGCGAGCGTCCCGTGGAGGAGCTGCCGCCCGTCGACCCGCAGCGCTCGGCTCCTGCCGCCCAGCCGCAGCCGGACGCGGAGCACGACGCGACGCCGTCGGCTCCGGCCGACGGAGACCGCGACGGCGTGCCGGCCGACGACGAGGCGGTCGTCCGGGCGGACGAGGCCCGGTTCGAGCGGTCCGCCTCGGACGACGACCGAGGCCAGGAGCGCAGCTCGGTCTGAGTGCTCCCGACCACGAGAAGAAGGCCCCGATCGCGAGTGCGATCGGGGCCTTCTCCGTGGTGCGGGCGGTGCGTGTACTGACTAGCTGTGTGCATCACGTGCACGGGCGACTCGGCCGACCAGTACGGCGAGGGGCGCCGCGACGATCGTCCACGCGACGGCGATTCCACCGAGAATGGCGAGGAGCAGCATGGTCGTACCTCCGTTCGTTACGTCGTTGTAATTCCGGACACCCCAAGACTAGGTGCCTGAATGACACTCAAACGACTTCGGGTGGGAAACACGCCGGTGTTGCCTCCGATTTGCCGGTGTGTTACTGGTGGAGCGACCGCGAGTCCTCGTCCGAGGGTCACCGGAGCGGAGGAAAACCCCGTGGGTGCCGGGCGTCACTCCTCGGAGGAGCGCAGCGCCGCCCGAGGAGAGGCCGCGACGCGGTCGAAGGACGGGCGCGAGGCGTCGACGCTGATCCGCACGCCACCGGGACAAGACTAGGGACGGCGACCGGCGCGCTCCCGATCCGATGGTGCCCCCGGCAGGAATCGAACCTGCGACCAAGAGATTAGAAGGCTCCTGCTCTATCCGCTGAGCTACGGGGGCGGACTGCGACCACGATACCGAAGCGCAGGGGCCGCGCCCGCCGGGGCCTAGGCGCCCCGGACGAGTCCCAGCACTCCCACGAGCAGGGAGACCACGGCGAGGGCGAGCGACACGCCGATGAGCACCGTGTGCACGCGGAGGAAGGTCGTCGCGCGGCCGTCCGCGTCGCGCGCCCGCGGGTCCTTGCGGACGCGGCGGAGGAAGGGCGGCCAGACGATCGCGTTCCACACGGCGTTGACGATCAGGAGGCAGCAGGCGAGCGTGATCACGAGGGTCCAGTGTAGGAGGAGCGGGACGGCCGGACCGGGTGTCGGCGGCCGCCGATAGACTGCCCCGCATGAGTAGCGCCCCCGACCGTCTTGTCTGGATCGACTGCGAGATGACGGGGCTCGACCTCTCCGTCGACGAGCTCGTCGAGATCGCCGTCGTCGTCACCGACTTCGAGCTGAACCCGCTCGACGAGGGGCTCTCCCTCGTCATCCGGCCCGACGCGACCGCGCTCGAGAACATGGGCGACTTCGTCCGGTCGATGCACGAGACCTCCGGGCTGCTGGTCGAGATCCCCTCCGGCGTCAGCGTCGCGGAGGCCGAGTACGAGGTGCTGGAGTACGTGCTGAAGCACGTCCCGGCGGACCAGCAGGCCCCCCTCGCCGGCAACTCGATCGGCACCGACCGCGCCTTCCTCGCGAAGTTCATGCCGCGCCTCGACGGCCACCTGCACTACCGCAACGTCGATGTCAGCACGATCAAGGAGCTGGCACGGCGCTGGTTCCCGCGCATCTACTTCAACGCGCCCAAGAAGCACGGCGGACACCGCGCTCTCGCCGACATCCTCGAGAGCATCCGAGAGCTGCAGTACTACCGCCGTGCCGTGTTCGTGGAGCAGCCGGGGCCGAGCACCGCCGAGGTGCAGGCCGTGTCGGCCGCCGTCGTGGACGAGTTCGCCTCGCGGATGTAGTACTCTCGTACAGTTGCTTCGGCGGGTCACCCCGCCGGAACACGCTCCTGGTGGGTATAGCTCAGTTGGCAGAGCGCCTGGTTGTGGTCTAGGAGGTCGCGGGTTCGAGCCCCGTTACTCACCCCAGTGGCTGTGCATGCAGCGGAAGAGGCCCGGAGTTCCGACTCCGGGCCTCTTCGCACATCCGGCGACCGGCAGCGATCGCCGACGCAGAGAGGTCCCGGATGCTCGAGCTGGACGAGGACGCCTTCGAAGCCCTGGTGATCTCCGAGCTCGACGCGCTCCCGGACGACATGGTCGACGGGCTCGACAACGTCGTGTTCGTCGTGGAGGACCGGCCCGAGGACGGGACCCTGGATCTGCTCGGCTACTACGACGGCGTCGCCCTCACCGAGCGCGAGCGCTACGGCTTCGGCGAGATGCCCGACCGCATCGTGCTGTTCCGCGAGCCGCACCTCGCCGCGTGCGACGATCTGGACGCGCTGCGCGACGAGATCCACGTCACGCTCGTCCACGAGATCGCCCACTTCTACGGCATCGACGACGACCGGCTGCACGAGCTCGGCTGGGCCTGATCACCGCCGAGGGCGAGCCTCTCACCGGCATCCGCGCGTCGCAGCGCTCGGAGGGGACCCCTCAGCCGCGCACCGCTCCCCCGCCGCCCGTGTCCAGCACGAGGTCGGCGTTCTCCCGGGGCCGCTCCCGAGCGCAGTAGGAGCGGAAGTCGCGGTCCCAGGCGTCCCAGTGCGGAGCGAAGAGCTCGCCGTCGCGCTCGAGCGCGCGCACGCGCCGCACCTCGTCGTCGGCCTCGAGCCAGACCACCAGATCGGCGTGGCGGCGCGCGGCGGCGCCGGCCGATCCGCAGCCCTCGAGCACGAGAAGCGGCTCGCGGACGACGCGGCGCCCGGCCGTCGTCCCCGCGGCCCAGTTCCAGGGCCGCCAGTGCGCCGCGAGGCCGAGGCCGTGGGGGCGGACGAGCGTCGCGGCCGTCTCCCGCGACGCCCGGTCCAGGCCCGTCCAGCCGGGGTAGAGATCGTCCATCCGCACGAGCGCGACCGACGATGCCGCCGGCGCGAGACGGAGCTGCTCGACCAGCGCGCGCGCGAACGTCGACTTGCCGGAGCCGCTCGGTCCGTCCAGCAGCACCGTCCGACGACGCCGCGCGATCACGGAGCGGGCGAGGTCGCCCGCCGTCCGATCCGTCAGCGGCAGGATCCGCTCAGCCATGCAGGACGAAGCTCCAGGAGCCGGTGACGACGGCGGCGGTCACGGCGACGGCAGCGATCAGCACTCCGCCCGCGAGCAGCAGGAGGTCGCCGGCTCCGAGGCGCGACTGCCGCGCCCAGGTGCGCGGGACGCCGGAGCCGAAGCCCTTCGCCTCCATCGCCGTCGCGAGCCTGCTCCCCCGCCGGATGGCCAGCACGAGCAGCGAGAACGTGCGGGCCGCGAGGCTGCGGAGCGCCTCGACGGGCCCGCGGCCGTCGGCGACCCCGCGGGCCCGGCGGGCCATCGACAGGGTGCGCCAGTCGTCGACGAGCAGACCGACGAGCCGCATGCCGGCGAGAGCGCCGAGCACGAAGCGCGAGGGCAGGCGCAGGATCTGCGCCAGGCCGTCCGCCAGGTCCGTAGGGTCGGTGGTGGCGATGAGGACCACGCTCGGCAGTCCGATCGCCAGGACGCGCAGCGCGATGGCCAGCCCGAGGGCGACGGATCCCTCTGTGACCGAGACGATGAGGAACTCCGCGAAGACGGCGCCGCTGTCGCGACCGTAGAGAACAGTCGAGAGGCCGGCGAGCGGAGCCGCGATCCAGACGGGAGCCGTCCGCCGCACGAGCTCGCCCGCCCGGAGCCCCGCGAAGGGCAGAACCAGCAACTCGAGCGCCAGCGCCGTCGCCGCGGAGACCGCATCGACCGTGAGGAGGAGCGCGAACGCGATGACCAGGCTGGCGAGGAGCTTGGCGACCGGGTTGGCCCGGGCGATCCGGCTGCGCGCGGGAACGGAGTCGAGGAGCGTCATCCCGACACCGCCTCGCGGGCGCCGAGGGTGACGACCGAGTCGGCGAGGGCGACGACCAGCGCCTCGTCGTGGGTGACGGCGAGCACCGCCGTGCCCGCGTCGCGCTGCTCGGCGAGGAGGTCGACGAGCACCTCCCAGGTCAGGCGGTCCTGCCCGAACGTCGGCTCGTCGAGGACGAGCACGGACGGCGACCGGGTGAGGGCGGACGCGACGGCCAGGCGCCGCTTCTCGCCTCCGGAGAGGGTGAACGGATTGGCGTCGGCGAGGTGCGCGAGGCCGAGGCGCTCCAGGAGCTCCTCCGCCCGATGCCGCTCCGTCTCGTCGCGGGCGCCCAGCGCGAGCTCGGCGCGCACGCGAGCGGTGAGGAACTGGTGCTCCGGCTCCTGGAACACCATCGCGATCCGTCCGGCGAGCTGAGCCGAGGTCCAGCGGATCGGCTCCGGGCCCGCACCGGCGCGGAGCGACTCGGAGGCGGTCACCCGCCCCGCGACCGGCGGCAGGAGACCGGCCAGCGTGAGCGCGAGGGTCGACTTCCCCGCGCCGTTGGGTCCCAGCACGGCCGTGGCCCGCGCGGAGTCGACGGCGAGCTCGAGCCCCGAGGCCACGATGGTCGAGCGGCGGCGCCCGAGGACGGGCCGGCCGATGGCGAGGTCGTGCGCGCTCAGGGCGGCGGGCGAGGGCAGCACGCTCGCCCCGCGCCGGGCGGGGGTGTCACCGGGCAGCCAGACGCCGGAGGCGCGGAGCACGTCGTGCGTTCGATCGAGGACCTCGACCGGAGCGCCGTCGGCGACGACCGCGCCGTCCCGCCCGAGCACCACGACCCGGTCGACGAGGCCGACCCACACGTCGACCCGGTGCTCGACGACGATCAGCGTCGCCCCCGTGCGGGCGGCCGTGCGCTCCACCGCCGCCCGCACCTCGCGTACACCGTCCGGATCGAGGTTGGCGGTGGGCTCGTCGAGGAGCAGGAGCCGCGGACGCATGGCGAGCACACCCGCCAGGGCGAGCCTCTGCTTCTGCCCGCCCGAGAGCGCCGAGGTGGAGTGGTCCAACGGCACGTCGAGACCGACGTCGCCGAGCGCCTCCCGCACCCGCGCGGGGATCTCCTCGCGCGGCACGCCGAGGTTCTCGCAGGCGAACGCGACGTCGTCGCCGACCCGCGCCAGGACCGCCTGAGTGTCCGGATCCTGCAGCACGAGCCCCGCGACACCGCGCCGGGTGAGCGGCGCGGCTCCGTCGATCTCGAGCTCGCCCGCCGCGGAGCCGTCCTCCTCCCCGCCGAGGACGCCGGCCAGGGCGTGCAGCAGCGTGCTCTTTCCCGCGCCGGAGGGGCCGAGGAGCAGCACGCGCTCCCCCGGCTCCAGCGCGAGATCGAGGCCGGAGAGGGCGTCGCGGGAGCGTCCCGCGTGCCGCCAGCTCCAGCCCCGCGCCCGGACGGAAGCGCCGCTCATCGAGCGCCCGCGCCGGCTCCCTCGACCGTCCGGCCCTCGCGCCCGGAGGCGAAGCGGTCCAGCGCTCCCGAGGCCGCGAGCCCCCGCACCGCGAACCAGGACAGCAGCCCGGCCAGGAGCGCGCCCGAGACGATCGAGGAGGCGACGTAGACGGTCTTGAAGAGCGCGTCGTTGACGGCGTAGTACGACAGCAGGTCGTTGATCGCGAGGGCCAGCCCGGCACCGGCACCGGCCAGCATCGCGACGAGCGGACGGCCGCTGCGGTAGAGGAAGAGCGCCAGGACGATCTCCGCGCCGAGTCCCTGCACGAGTCCGGAGATCAGCACGGTGAAGCCCCACTGGGTGCCGATCAGAGCCGACACGGCCGCGGCGACCAGCTCGGTGTAGAGCGCGGCTCCGGGCTTGCGGATGATCAGGCCGCCGAGGACGCCGGCGAAGAGCCAGCCGCCGCCGAGGAGCCCGCCGAGCCCGGGCAGGAACTCGAAGGCGAGGCCGAGGACGTTCGTCGCCAGGCCCCAGGCCCAGAAGACGATCCCGCTCGCGACGGCGACGACGCTCGCCACCACGATGTCGACGACCCGCCAGCGCAGATCGCGCCGAGCCGGGGCGGAGGAGGTGAGGTTCTGCGCGTTCGTGTTCTGCGCGTTCGTGTTCTGCGCGTTCGTGTTCTGCACTGACGTGCCCTTTCGTGGAAGCGAATGGAGGGCACGGGTTGGTAAGAGGAGATCGAAACGTTCCTTCGCTGGCATGACCCAGATCAGGTTCGACGGTCGAAGGCTGCTGCCTTCCTCTCAGCCCGGTGCACCGGACTCCCGTGTTCGTCGGCAATCATAGACGTCATGTCGTGGTCGGTGGTCGTCGTCCTGGCCGTGCTGCTGATCGTCCTGCTGCAGGCCCTGCTCTGGCAGCGCCGTGCGCGGATCCGCCGCGAGCTGCTCAGCTACGGCACGCGGGTGCCGGCGCGCGTCGTCGGGCCGGATCCGGCACGCGGCGATCGCGATTCGGCACGGGATCTGGGCAGGCTCCTGGTCGTCTACCGGACCGCCGAGGGTGTGGAGAAGCGCGCGCAGAAGTACCCGCTGAAGCGGGGGGACGCGTGGATGGCCGGTGAGCCCGCCGCGGTGATCTACGACCCCCGCCGGCCGGACGACGCCGAGCGGCTGATCGTCGGCTTCGGCCGGACGAAGAAGAAGTGGTACCCCGCGCGCCAGCAGCGCGCCAGCTGACGCGGGGCCGCTCCGGCTACTTCTTGAGGGCGCGGATGATGCGCGCGAGGGCCTTGCCGGTCACCCACACGAAGGGGATGCCGACGGCGAGGACCGAGATCACGTTCGGCTGGAACCGCAGGCCGAGGTCGTCCTTGATGTAGGCGCCGATCGGGATGACCGTGGCGCCGCCGCCTCCGCCGCCGCCCTCCTGGCCGTCCTCGGAGCCGCTGCCTCCGCCGAAGCCGAACCAGCGGAGGGCGACGGGGACGAGCGAGACGCCGTCGACGGTGACGGGCTCGCCGTAGATCGTCGCGGTACCCGCGGTGGTGACGGTGTCGGCCAGGGAGACTGCGATGTTGGGCATGGTGCGACGGTACTCCGCGGCTCTCCGCGGCGACAAGCGGCCCGCCGGGGCGCACAGGACTCGTCCATGGACCTCCGGGGACCTGCTGCCATGATCGATGGATGTCCGCCCGCACCCGCCGCCGCCGCCCCGTGCGCTCGGCCGCGGTGGCGGTCGCGAGCCTCGTGCTCGCCGCCTTCCTCGCCTTCCACCGCGCGCTGCCCGATCCGATCGGCTGGCTGTCGGTCCTCGAGGTCGGGATCCCGTGGACGGGGCTCGTCGTGTTGCTCCTCATCGCGGCCGCGGCGGCCCTCCGGTCGCGCCGGACGGCGGCCGCGGTCACCGTGCTGGCGATGGTCTACGGCGTGCTGGTGCTGCCGGTCGCGCTTCCGGCGCCGGCCGTGCGCTCCGGCTCGTTCACCGTCGTCAGCCAGAACATCGAGACGAGCGGCGACGCCGGTGGGCTGGCCGCCTCGCTCGCCGCCCGCGGCCCCGACGTGATCGCGCTGCAGGAGCTCGACGGAGACGCCGTGGACGCGGTCGACGCCGAGCTGGCCGACGAGTACCCGTACTCGTCCGTCTCGAGCACCGTCGGCGTCTGGAGCCGGACCGAACTGACCGACGAGGAGCCGCTCGACCTCGGTCTCGGCTGGGAGCGCGCGCTCGCCGTCGACGTCGACACACCGGTCGGCAGCGCTCGCCTGTTCGTGGTGCACCTGGCCTCGTTCCGGCCGGGCGACCACGAGGAGCGGGACACCATGCTCTCGAACCTCGCCACCGCTCTCCGAGACGACGAGTCGGAGCGGACGCTGGTCATCGGTGATTTCAACACGCCGACGGACGACCACCTGTTCGCTCCGGTGCTGGCGGAGGCGGGCCTCGTCCGCACGGGTGGAGTCGGCTTCCCGGCGACCTGGCCGTCCCTGCTGCCGCTCGTCTCGCTCGACCACGCGCTCGCCGACGGCGTCACCGCCGCGACCGTCGCGGTCCTGCCGCCGAACGGCTCCGACCACCGCCCGATCAGTCTGACGATCGGTTCCGCGTAGCGAGCGTGTCGCTGAGGTCGATCCCCTTGGCCGACTCGGGAGCCGACCGGGACAGGAGCGAGGCGGGACGCACGGCCCCGGAGCCGAAGCGGGCGGCCACGCCGTCGACCGCGAGCTCCGCGTCGCGCCAGTCGTCGGAGTCGCTCCACAGGGAGAACGCGACGTCGTCGCCCTCGACCAGCTGCTCGCCGCGCACGCCGATCAGCCGCACGGGCCGCCGCATCGGGTTGGCTGCCTCGAGCAGCGCGGAGGAGGCCTCGTAGAGGACGCGGGCCACGTCCGTCGCCTCGACGAGCGTGCGGGAGCGGGTGAGGGTGCTGAAGTCGCCGAAGCGCACCTTCACCGCGACGGTGCGGCAGCGCACTCCCGAGCGGCGCATCCGCACGGCGACCTTGTCGCAGAGCCGCAGCAGCTCACGACGGACGAGCTCGGGGTCGGCCACGTCGTCGGCGAACGTGATCTCGTGTCCGGCGCTCTTCTCGATCTGGCGGGTGTCGACCGGCCGCGGATCCACCCCGTTCGCCAGGGCGTGCAGGCGCCTCCCGGTCGCCTCGCCGAGGGCGGACACCAGCGACGGCAGCGGGGTGGTCGCGACGTCGGCGACGGTGCGCAGACCGCGGCGCAGAAGCGCCTCCTCCGTGCTCGCGCCGACTCCCCACAGCGCGCTCACGGGCAGCGGATCGAGGAACTCGCGGACGCCGTCGGCGGGGACGACCAGCAGACCGTCGGGCTTGGAGCGGCCGGAGGCGAGCTTGGCGACGAACTTGGTGCTGGCGATCCCGACCGAGCAGGTCAGCCCGAGCTCGGCGTGCACCCGGCGGCGGATCTCGGTGCCGATCGCGAACGGCGAGCCCGAGATGCGGCGGGCACCCGCGACGTCGAGGAACGCCTCGTCGATGCTCAGGCGCTCGACCAGCGGCGTGAAGGAGTCGAAGATCGCCATGACGCGGCGAGAGGCCTCGCGGTAGCGCTCCATGTGCGGCTCGAGGACCACGGCCTGCGGGCAGCGGCGGAGGGCGACCGCCATGGGCATCGCCGAGTTGACGCCGTAGCGGCGCGCCTCGTAGGTCGCCGCTGTGACGACGGAGCGCGCTCCGTGGTGCCCCACGATGACCGGCCTCCCGCGCAGATCCGGCCGGTCGAGCAGCTCGACGGAGGCGAAGAACGCGTCCATGTCGATGTGCATGATGCTCGCGCGCGGGTCGTCGAAGGGCTCGGTCGTGACCTGCCGCCCCGTGCCGTCCTGCTTGCTCATGCGGTGCCGTCCTGCTCGCTCACGCCGCGCCGTCCTGCCTGCTCACGCCGCGCCGTCCTGCCTGCTCACGCCGCTCCGTCCTGCCTGCTCACGCCGCTCCGTCCTGCCTGCTCACGCCGCTCCGTCCTGCTCGCCCACGCCTCGGGACATGCTCGCACGCACCACCGACATCGGCCGCTCGACCGCCGCGCCCGGGAATGAGCGCCGACCACTCGCGGTTGACCCGAGCACCACGACGCTCCGGAGAGACCATGACGCACGAGCAGCCCGACTCCCCCACCGCCACCGAGACCGGCCCCGGCGCCGAGATGAGCCGCTGGCTCGATCTGCAGGACCGCGCCCACCGCGCCTTCGAGCTCCGGCTGAGCGCCGTCGAGGACTGGTCGGCCCCCACGCCCGACACCGAGTGGGACACGCGCGCGCTCGTGCTGCACGTCGTCCGCGAGCAGCAGCGCGCGCACACGCTCCTCTCGGGCGGCGACGAGTCGGCGCTGCGACTCGAGTCCGTCGCCACCGATCTGAGGAGCGAGTGGCGCCGCGTGACCGACCGCCTGCGCGTCGCTGTCCGCACCGTCGACCCGGCCGCGACCGTGCAGCTGGGGCGCGACACCGTCAGCGCCGTCGAGCTGCTGCAGGAGCAGACGGCCGATGTGACCGTCCACGCCTGGGACCTCGCCCGCGCGACCGGCAGCGACGAGCGGCTGGACGAGGAGCTCGTCGCAGCGGTCTGGGAGCTCTTCGCACCCCAGGAGGAGACCCTGCGCGCGAGCGGCCTCTACGCCGCGCCCGTGCCGGTCGACGACGCCGCCTCCCTCCAGAGCCGCCTGCTCGCCATCACCGGACGCGACGACCGCCTCGCCGCCTGACGGCCCGGCGCCCGGACGCCGTCAAGGCCTGGGGGCGTCCAGGGACGCCGCGGCAGGATGGAGGGGACCACGAACACGGGGCGACCCGCCCCGACGAGGAGAGGAACGTCCATGACACGCATCGCCGTCATCGGAGCCCACGGCAAGGTGGGGCAGCAGATCCTGCACCTGCTCTACGACGCCGGCCACGAGTCGGTCGGAGTGATCCGCAACCCCGATCACGCCGAGGACATCGTCCGGCTGGGCGGCGAGCCGCTCGTGCACGACCTCGAGGACACGACGCCCGAGGCCTTCGCCGAGGCGCTGGGCCACGTCGACGGCATGGTCTTCACCGCCGGAGCCGGACCCGACTCGGGCCCGGAGCGCAAGCGCACCGTCGACCTGGGGGCGTCCGTCCTCAGCCAGAAGGCCGCCGCGATCGTCGGGGTCCAGCACTTCGTGCAGGTCAGTGCGATCGGTGTGGACGAGCCGCTCCCCGAGGACACGGAGGAGGGCTGGAAGGCCTACGTCGAGGCCAAGCGCGACGCCGACGCGGCACTGCGCGACTCCGGCCTCGACTACACGATCCTCCGCCCGGGCGGGCTGACGGACGACGAGGGCACCGGCACGATCACGCTCGGCACCTCCGTCGAGAAGGGGAGCATCCCGCGAGCGGACGTCGCCGCGACGGTGATCGCCGCCCTGGCGCAGCCGACCTCCATCGCGAAGACGTGGGAGATCGTCTCCGGTCCCACCCCGATCGAGGACGCGGTGGCTCAGGGAGCCTGAGCCCCGGCCCCTCCTCCTAGAGTGGGGCGGGTGAGCACCCACCCGCCCCGCCCCTGGATTCGCAGCTACGCGCCCGGCGTGCCGACGGAGCTCGAGCTCCCGACCGGCTCGCTCGTCGACATCGTCACCGAGTCGGCCGAGCGGTATCCCCACCAGGTCGCGCTCGAGTTCTTCGGCCGTTCGACCAGCTACTCCCAGCTCGCCGACGAGGTGGAGCGGGCCGCAGAGGGCCTCCGCCGCCTGGGCGTCCGCGCGGGCGATCCTGTCGCCCTCGTCCTCCCGAACTGCCCGCAGCACGTCGTCGCCTTCTACGCCGTCCTCCGGCTCGGCGCCGTGGTGGTCGAGCACAACCCGCTCTACACCCCGCGCGAGCTGCGCCACCAGTTCGAGGACCACGGCGCTCGTGTCGCGATCGCCTGGAACCGCGTCGTGCCGACGGTGCAGGACCTCCCGACCGACCTCGGCGTCGAGACCGTAGTCGCCGTCGACCTCACCCGCGCGATGCCCGCCTCGATGCGCGCAGCCCTCCGCCTGCCGCTGAAGAAGGCCCGGGAGTCGCGCGCCGCGCTGACCGGGCCGGTCCGCGGTGCGATCGAGTGGGAGTCGCTGCTGAGGCGGCGGATCGACCCGGCGCACCCGCGCCCGGTCGCGGAGGACCTCGCGGTCATCCAGTACACGAGCGGCACGACCGGCACGCCCAAGGGCGCCGAGCTGACCCACGCGAACCTGACGGCGAACGCCGCCCAGTCGCGCGCCTGGGTGCCGACGGTCCGCCGCGGCGACTGCGTGGTCTACGCGGTGCTCCCCATGTTCCACGCCTACGGGCTGACGCTCTGCCTCACCTTCGCGATGAGCATGGGCGCGCGCCTGGTGCTGTTCCCGAAGTTCGACCCGGAGCTGGTGCTGAAGGTCGTCAAGAAGCACCCCGCCACCTTCCTCCCGGCCGTTCCGCCGATCGCGGAGCGCCTGGCGCGCAGCGCGCAGCAGCGGGGCGTCTCCCTCCGCGGCATCGAGATCGCTATCTCGGGTGCGATGCCGCTCGACCCGGCGCTGGTCGAGTCGTTCGAGGCGCTGACCGGAGGCACGCTCGTCGAGGGCTACGGCCTCTCGGAGACCTCTCCAGTCCTGATGGCCAATCCGGTCGGTCCGACGCGACGCGCCGGGACGGTCGGGCTTCCGCTGCCCGGCACGGACGTGCGGATCGTCGACCCCGAGGATCCCGACACGGAGGTGGCGACCGGCGAGCAGGGCGAGCTGGTCGTGCGCGGTCCGCAGGTGTTCCGGGGCTACCACCGCAAGCCCGACGAGACGGCGGCGATCTTCACCGGCGACGGCTGGTTCCGCACCGGCGACATCGCGACGATCGACGAGGACGGCTTCGTGCGCATCGTCGACCGGATCAAGGAGCTCGTGATCACCGGCGGCTTCAACGTCTCGCCGTCCGAGGTGGAGGAGGTGCTGCTCCGCCTGCCGGAGATCAAGGAGGTGGCGGTGGTCGGCCTGCCCGATCCGCGCAGCGGCGAGTCCGTGGCGGCGGCGGTCGTCCTGGAGCCGGGCGCGCAGCTCGACGTCGCAGCCGCCCGCAAGGCCGTCCGGGAGGCGCTGACCCCCTACAAGGTGCCCAAGCGGATCACCGTCGTCGACGAGCTGCCGCGGAGCATGATCGGCAAGGTCCTCCGCCGCCAGGTGAAGGCAATGCTGACCGACGAGGACTAGCCCGGAACGAGCGAGGGCCCCCGACCACTGTCCGTGATCGGGGGCCCTCTGCAACGAGGCTAGAAGCCGAAGTCGCCGCCTCCGAAGTCGCCGCCTCCGCCGAAGTCGCCTCCGCCACCGAAGTCGCCGCCGCCGGAGTCGCCCCAGCCGCCGCCGTCTCCGGCGTCCGCACCTCCCGCATCCGCTCCGCCGTCGGCCGAGGCGTCTCCCCCGCCGTCACCGCCGGCGTAGTCGCCTCCCGCGTCGGGGAGGAACGCGCCCGCGATGGCCGAGCCGATCGCGAACCCGGCGATCGTGCCGAGCATCGAGGAGGCGAGGACGCCGCCGAAGCCCATGCCTCCGCCGCCGGAGAAGCGCCGCTCCATGAATCCGGGCTGGCGCAGCTCGCTCCTCGTGGCGGACTGGGCGAGCGTGCGGGGATCGTCGTCCTTCGGCGCGTCGCCGACAGGGGCCCCCTCGCTGAGCTCTCGGAAGACCTGCTGGCGCTGCTCCGGGGTCAGCTGCTCGAAGGCCTCGCGGTGCACCTGCTCGATCGCCTCGGGCGGCGCGGTGCGGAGGAGGTAGCGGTAGCGCTCGATGGCACGCTCATCGTCGGTGCGCGGAGACGTCGCCGGAGGGGAGCCGTACTCGGGCCTGCGGTCCGCGGCCTGCGGCGGCGCGTACGTCGAGCGGCGTGCGCTCTCGGGCTGCTCGTCGCGGCCCAGCAGTCGGTCCAGGAATCCCATGATCTCCTCCTCGGCGCCCGACGGACGCACACCGCCACGGTAGGCCTCTCACCGCTCCGGGTGCTGAGCGTTCTCTCAGAGGCTGCTCGGAGCGGGGGCCTCGGTCACTTCTGCTTCGGGATGACCACCCACATCACGAGGTAGGCGATGATCTGCGGCCCCGGGAGGAGGCACGAGAGCACGAACAGGAGACGCACCACGAAGGGGCTCCAGCCGAATCGGCGGGCGAGACCGGCACAGACGCCGGCGATGATCCTGCCCCGACGGGGGCGCACGAGAGTAGCCATGACTCCACTCTGGCGCAGGGCGCCTGAGCGGGGCATCCGGGAAACCCCCTAGGTCTGCGCGGGAGTCCCGTCGAGCTCCTCGGGCCGGAACGCTCCGACCGAGCGGGCGAAGGCGGCGGCGCGCTCGGCGTCGGCCTCCGGCCAGACCACGTGGAAGCGCTCGAAGACCACGTCGCCGATGCCGCCCGGTGAGACGCGGGCGAAGTAGCGGCGGTGGCCGTCGAGCCAGGAGGCGCGCGTGCGGTCCCCCTCGCCCTCGGCCCAGGCGAACGCGTCGTCGACGGAGTCGAGCGGACCGGTCCGCACGTCGTCCGTCACGAGGACGACACGCGCCGCTCCCGCGCCGTCGCAGACGATCCAGTGGTCACCCGCGACGGGCGCCCCCTCCTCCGCGAGGGACGCCGTGGCCGTCTTCACTCCGCGCCGCACGAGGCCCAGCAGCTCGTCCGCCATCGCCGTGCTGTCGCCGAACGCCTCGACCGGCGGGAGCGCCTCGTCGACTCCCGGATGCGCGGAGCGGTACTCCGCCCAGAGGAGCGCCGCCGAGGCGGCGTCGGTGTCGGGGAGGGCGGTGCGCTCCGGCGCGACGGGCACGAGCGCCACGATGTTCGCCCCGGCCAGGGAGGCGGGATCGTCGGGGTGGTTGTCGGGCGTGGTGACCGTGTCGAAGGGCCAGTGCTGCTGGAGCCAGCGCCGCGCGTAGGCGTCGAGCTCCTCCTCGAGCCGCGAGCCCCGGACGGCGGGGACGACCCACCAGGAGGCCTCGGCGGAGTCGCCGCCGCCGGGCCGGACGCTCAGAGCGCCCAGCGCCTCGGTGCGGTCCGGGCCGACGAGCAGGAACGCGTGCGCTCTGCCCGCACGCGACTCCTCCTCGAGGCGCAGGAGACCGCGTACGTCGTCGCCGAGGGACGCCGACGGCAGGGCGGCCGGATCGTCCCCGCGGAGGAGAGCCGCGAGCCACGGTCGCTGCTCGCCGATCACCGCGTGCAGAAGGTCCGCATCGCTCGAGACGAGGGGACGCAGGAGGGCGCCCGCCGGCAGCTCGAGCCGCGCGGGAAGGGGCGCGTCGCCGGTTCCACCGCTCATGACCGCACCTCCCCGCGCACCGGCTCAGCCGGCCGCGCGCTCCAGCACGAGCTCGCGGACGCGGGCGGCGTCGGCCTGCCCCTTCATGGCCTTCATCACGGCACCGATCACGGCACCGGCGGCCTGAACCTTGCCGTCGCGGATCTTTGCGAGCACGTCGGGCTGCGAGGCCAGTGCCGCATCGATCGCCTCGATGAGCGCTCCGTCGTCCGAGACGACCGCGAGTCCCCGGGCGTCGACGACCTCCTGCGGGGTGCCCTCTCCGGCGATGACGCCCTGGAGGACCTCGCGGGCGAGGCGGTCGGTCAGCGTGCCGCTCTCGATCAGACCGGCGAGCTCGGCGACCTGCGCCGGAGTGACCAGGGAGACCGGGTCCTCGCCCGCCGCGTTCGCGAGGCGCGCGATCTCCCCGGTCCACCACTTGCGGGCCGCCTGCGGAGCGGCTCCCGCGGAGACGGTCTCGGTGATCTCGACCAGCAGACCGCTGTTGGCGACGTCCTGGAACTCGAGGTCGGTGAAGCCCCACTCCTGCTTGAGGCGGCGGCGGCGGTCGGCGGGCTTCTCGGGGAGCGCGGCGCGCAGCTCCTCGATCAACTCCGGGCTCGGCACGACCGGGAGCAGGTCGGGCTCCGGGAAGTAGCGGTAGTCGTCGGCGTCGCTCTTGGGCCGGCCCGCGGAGGTGCGGCCGGTGTCCTCGTGCCAGTGGCGCGTCTCCTGCGTGATCGTGCCGCCCGCGGCGAGGATCGCCGCCTGGCGCTGGATCTCGTAGCGGACGGCGCGCTCGACCGAGCGGAGCGAGTTGACGTTCTTGGTCTCGGTGCGGGTGCCGAGCTTCTCCTGGCCGATCGGGCGGAGCGAGACGTTCGCGTCGCAGCGCAGGTTGCCGCGCTCCATCTTGGCGTCCGAGATGCCGAGCGCCAGCACGATGTCGCGGATCGTCGCGACGTAGGCCTTCGCGTACTCGGGCGCGCTCTTCCCCGCGCCGTAGATGGGCTTCGTGACGATCTCCACGAGCGGGACCCCCGCGCGGTTGTAGTCCACGAGCGAGTACTCGGCGCCCTGGATGCGGCCGGTGGCGCCGCCGACGTGCGTGAGCTTGCCGGCGTCCTCCTCCATGTGCGCGCGCTCGATCGGGATCTGCACGAGCGAGCCGTCGGCCAGCTCGATCTCGACCGAGCCCTCGAAGGCGATCGGCTCGTCGAACTGCGAGATCTGGTAGTTCTTCGCCAGGTCCGGGTAGAAGTAGTTCTTGCGCGCGAAGCGGCTGGACGGGGCGATCGAGCAGCCCAGGGCGAGGCCGAGGCTGATCGAGTAGCGGACGGCCTGCTCGTTCACGACCGGCAGCGAGCCCGGGAGACCGAGGTCGACCGGGGTCACGTTCGTGTTGGGCTCGGATCCGAACTCGTTCGGCGCGTCCGAGAACATCTTGGTCTTCGTGTTGAGCTCGACGTGCACCTCGAAGCCGAGCACCGGCTCGAAGGTCTCGAAGACCTCGTCGTAGTCCATCAGCTCGGGAGCGGACGCGTGCGCGGAGGCCATCAGACGGCACCTTCCTCGGTCGCGGAGAGCACGGAGTGGGTCAGGTCGGGAGCCTGCGCGAGGAGCGGGCGGCCCCACTTCTCCTCGAGCAGCGCCTCGAGCGCGGCGCCCACGGTGTAGAGGCGCACGTCCTCCCGGGCGGGAGCGAGGAACTGGATGCCGACAGGCAGCCCGTCCTCGTCGGCGAGGCCGGCGGGGACGGAGATGCCGGGGATGCCGGCCAGGTTCGCCGGGATGGTCGCGACGTCGCCTCGGTACATCGCCAGCGGGTCGTCGAGCTTCTCGCCGAGGCGGTAGGCGGTCGTCGGCGCTGTCGGCGAGGCGATCACGTCGACGTCCGCGAAGGCCGCGTCGAAGTCCCGCTGCACCAGGGTCCGGACCTTCTGCGCGCTGCCGTAGTAGGCGTCGTAGTAGCCGGCCGAGAGGGCGTAGGTGCCGAGGATGATCCGGCGCTTGACCTCGGGGCCGAAGCCCTGCTCGCGGGTCGCGGACATGACCTGCTCGACCGTGCCGCCGCCCTCCGGCGTGACGCGGAGGCCGAACCGGACCGAGTCGAACTTGGCGAGGTTGCTGGAGGCCTCCGCGGGGAGGATCAGGTAGTAGGCGGCGACCGCGTGCTCGACGCTCGGGAGGCTCACCTCGACGACCTCGGCTCCGGCGCCCTGCAGGATCTCGAGCGCCTCGTGGAAGCGCGCCAGCACGCCGGGCTGGAAGCCCTCGCCGCCGTCGAGCTCCTTGACCACGCCGATCCGGAGGCCCGTCACGTCGGCGCGGCGCACCGCGTCGGCGAAGGAGGGCCAGGAGTCGCGCAGCGACGTCGAGTCGCGCGGGTCGTGGCCCGCGATGACGTCGTGCAGCAGCGCGGAGTCGAGGACCGTCCGGGAGACGGGGCCGATCTGGTCGAGGCTCGAGGCGAGCGCGATCGCTCCGTAGCGGGACACGCCGCCGTAGGTCGGCTTCACGCCGACGGTGCCGGTCACGTGCGCGGGCTGACGGATCGATCCCCCGGTGTCGGAGCCGAGGGCCAGGGGCGCCTCGTAGCTCGCGACGGCCGCGGCGGACCCGCCGCCGGAGCCGCCGGGGATGCGGTCGAGGTCCCACGGGTTGTGGGTGGGGCCGTAGGCGCTGCGCTCGGTGGTCGAGCCCATCGCGAACTCGTCCATGTTGGTCTTGCCGATCGGGACCAGCCCGGCCTCGCGGACCTTGCGCATGACGGTCGCGTCGTAGGGCGGGCGCCAGCCCTCGAGGATGCGGGAGCCGCTCGTGGTCGGCATGTCGTTCGTGACGATGACGTCCTTGACCGCGAGAGGCACTCCGGCGAGGGGGTGCAGCGACTCGCCGTCGGCGCGCCGGCGGTCGATCGCCTCGGCGGACGCGACCGCGCCCTCGCGCGCGACGTGGAGGAAGGCGTGGACCGCTCCGTCGACCGCGTCGATGCGCTCGAGGTGGGCGCGGGTGGCCTCGACCGAGGAGACCGAGCCGTCGGCCAGCTTCTCGGAGAGGGCGGACGCGCTGAGGCGGACGAGCTCGTCGCCGTGCGCACTCACTGCTCCTCCCCCAGGATCGCGGAGACCTGGAAGCGGCTGCCGTCGTGCTCGGGCGCGCCGGAGAGCGCCTGCTCGAGCGTGAGGGTCTCGCCGACCACGTCGGGTCGGAAGACGTTCTCGAGCGGGATCGGGTGGCTGGTCGCCGGCACCTCGGGCGTGGCGACGGCCTGGACCGCGCGCACGGAGTCGACGATCTGGCCGAGCTCCCTGGTGAGGCTCCCGATCTCGTCGGAAGTGAGGTCGATCCTGGCCAGCTGGGCCAGATGGGCGACCGTGTCGGCCGTGATCTCGGACATGCGTCTCCGTCTGGTGGTTCGGGGGGATTTCCGGCCGCCAGTCTACTCGGCGCGCCCGCACCGCCTCCGCCCGTGCCGCCCGCCCGTCAGGAGCCGCCGAAGAGGCTGGCGCCGTGCTTCAGGAGTGCGTTGTACGCGCCCTCGTAGGTGGTCGGCAGGTCCTCGCCGGGCTCGCCGTACCGGGCCAGCAGCAGGCCCATCAGGCCGACGGCGGGCGGGCTCAGCGGCTTGTCGCGGTTCACGTGCGCCGGATGCGCCGGTGCCGCCTCGGGGTTCGGCGGCAGGTACTGCGGCACCGTGGTCGGCCAGTCGCCGATCTGCCGCGGCTCGTCGAGGGTCAGCACCCCGAAGAGGTCCGGGGCGGAGGCGTCGCGAGCGGTCAGCGGCTCGAGGCCGTGCAGGGCGCTGAGGGTCCGGATCACGGCGCCGTGGTGCAGCTCGTCGTGCACGATCGTGCCGGCCCTCGTGTACGCCGAGACCGCAATCGCCGGCACGCGGCAGCCGAGCCGGTCGAAGGCGAAGCCCATCTCGCCCTCGCGGCCGTCGCCCGGCGGAGTCGCCGACGGCGGGGGGACGTGGTCGTAGAGGCCGCCGTGCTCGTCGAAGGTCGCCAGCAGGAGCGTGTTCACCGCGTTCGAGCCGGTCGTGCTCGCGCTCTCCCGGATCGCCGAGTACACCTGGTGCAGCAGCAGCTCGCCGGCGCGGACGTCGGACAGCGCGCTGTCGTAGACGGGCGTGCCGTCGACCTCGTCCTCGTGCAGGACCCCGGTCGGCGGGTGCATGTCGTTGTGGTCGAAGACGAGCCGCGGCTCGAGGAAGGCGTAGTCGGGCAGCTCGCCGTTCTCCACGTCGGCGTAAAAGCGGTCCATCGTCGAGAAGTGGGTCTTCCAGTACTTCTCGAGCACCGGCGCGTGCAGGAAGCCGGTGTAGGAGACCACCTGCAGCGCGTCGAAGTAGACGCGCCAGGTCCTCCCCGCCTCCTCGAGGCGGTTGAACACCGTCGGCGCGTCGGCCAGGTCGTCCGCGAGCCACTTCTCGTAGCCGCCGCCCTGCTTGTTGGTGACGAAGCCGTGCGAGGTCGACGCGTGCAGGAAAGACCTGTTGCAGAAGGTCTGGGAGGGGACGGCGCAGAACCACTGGTCGAAGACGGCGAACTCGCGGGCGAGGGTGGAGAAGACGGGCAGCATCTCCGGCGAGAAGCCGCCCATGATCGTCCGCGCCTCCTCCGCCGTGGGCTCCTGCCCCTTCTTCATCACCCTCAGGTGCTGGACGTAGTCCTCGAGGAAGCCGCTCATCGTCGGGGCGGAGGCGTCGGCGGGCGCGTTGAAGGGCGCGGTCATGGCGCCGACCGTGCGGCCGGCGTTCTCGGGCGGATCCACCGTGCCGAAGAGCTGAGTGTTGACGTGCGGGTACTCCTCGCCCGGGTCCGGGTCGGGCTGGCGCATCACGGAGTCGGTGGCGCCCTCGTAGACGTGCGTGCCGACGGTCAGTCCCCCGGCGCTGGTGTTCGTCCGCTCGTCGGGGAGGAGGCCCTCGAAGCTCTCGCCCGCGGGCAGGTCGTCCGGTCCGTAGAGGCGGCCGAGGACGTTGTCGAAGGAGCGGTTCTCGAACATGATCACGACGACGTGGTCGAATCCCGGCTCCGTGCGGGCGGGCAGTCGCGGCTCCTCCTCGCGGCGGGGGCCGGAGGCGACGGCCGCGCCGATCGCGCCACCGGCGAGGGCTCCGGCTCCGACTCCGGCGGCGGCGGTGCCGGCCAGGAAGCGGCGGCGCGAGCGGGAGCGGGGAGCTCCGTCGTCGTGCTCCGAGGGAGTCCGCTCGCTGGTCATCTCCGCCGCCTCTCCTGCGCCGCCTGCGCCTGCTCGGAGTGTAGCGACGCGCCCGGGACGGCGGCTCGAACGCGGGCGAGCAGTCCCGACTCCGGCTCGGGGTCGACGTGCGCGCGGCGGGCCGCGTCGCGGAGGCGGCGCCCGACCGGCGCGGGCGGCGCGAACGCCGGCGCCGTGCGGGGCCAGCGCGCGAGGGACCGGTCGGGACCGCTGAGGAGTGCGGCCAGCTCACGGACCTGCGGATCGACGAGGGCCCGGCGCACGCCCGCTCGGGCGCGGACGAGCTGCGCGGGAGTCTCCGGACCGAGCGGCACGCCGATCCGTGCACCCGAGGGGACGGCCGAGGCGAGCACGAGCGCCGGCACCGTGCCGGGCCGCTCCGCGCTCCCCCGCGCGGTGACGAGGAGCAGTATCCGCCGCCCCGCCCGCTCCGCGTCGCGGACGGCGTCGAACACGACGTGCAGCAGCTGCTCCGCGAGGCGCGCATCGGCGGATCGATCGGTGCCGGCGGCTGCGGCGTCGGCGAAGTCGGCCGGATCGACGAGGGACCGCGGCTCGACCAGGACGAGCGGAGGCAGGGTGCCGGCTGCGGCCTCGGCGGCCAGCGCGTCGATGGGAAGGAGGCGCCCGCCGCGGGAGCCGGCGGCGCCCGGATCGCGGTGGGGCCACTCCGGATCGGCGAGGAGCGTGATCGAGACGCCCTGCCGCTCGTCGACCGCGAGAGCCCAGCCTGTGCCGGTCTCCCGGGCCGCGCGCAGGGCCGCCGGCAGCGGATCGCGGCCGTCGGCGCGCCAGTGGTCGGCCCGCGCGAAGGCCGTGGCGAGGAGCGCGTGCACCGGCAGCATCTCGGGGGCGAAGCGCGCGCCCGGAGGATCGTCCGGGCCGGGCGCGGTCATCACGGCGTCCGTATCACCGGTGAACACCGGGCCGTCCGGATCGTCGAGCGCGCCGAGGACCTGGTCGCGGCTGCGGCCGGCGAAGGAGAGCACGACCAGGTGGTCGATCCGGCCCAGCGCCTCGGCGGTCCGGCGCTCGGCGGCGGTGGGCCGAGCCGCGGCGTCGAGCGCGAGCGACGCTGCGTCGGCGAGGGACCGGCGCAGGAACGCACGCCGCTCCCCGCCGCCCGCGTCAGGCATCGGGCCCGGTCGGCTCCTCCGTGCTCGGGGCGGCCGCGTCCGGGACGGCGTCGGTCTCCGGCACGGCGTCGTCCTCCGGCGAGGCGTCGGAGCGCGATGCGCCGGCGACGTCCGGGCCGGCGGCGGCCTCCTCCGGAGCGTCGGCGGACGCCTCCTCCGGCAGCGCGATCGCGTCCGGTCCCTCCGTCACCAGGAGGTGGAACTCGGCCGCGGTGATGATCCGGAGCCCCAGGGCCTCGGCCTTGCCGAGCTTGCTGCCGGCGCCGGGACCGGCGGCGACGTAGTCGGTCTTCTTGGAGACGCTCGAGCCGGCCTTGCCGCCGGCCGCGAGGATGGCCTCCTGCGCCCCCTCGCGGGAGTACCCCTCCAGGCTGCCGGTCGCCACGACCGTGAGACTCGCGAGCACCCCGCCGGCGGAGTCCGCGGCACCGGGCCCGGGGTGGCCGGGCGTGGCGAAGCGCACTCCGGCCGCGGCCCAGCAGTCGACGATCTCGACGTGCCAGTCGACCGCGAACCAGGCGATCAGGGCGTCGGCGATGATCCCGCCCACCCCGTCGACCGCGGCGAGCTCGTCGCGGCTCGCCCCGCGGATCGCGTCGAGCGAGCCGAAGTAGCCCGCCAGCGCGCGCGCGGCGACCGGGCCGACGTGCCGGATGCTGAGCGAGACCAGCAGGCGCCACAGCTCCTTGGTCTTCGCCCGCTCGATGTTCTCGATCAGCCGGAGGGCGTTGGTGGAGGGCACGGAGGCGGCGTCCCCCGCGAAGGCTCCCGCCTCCGGGTCGAAGGCGCCGTCCTTGGCGAGCTGCCGCTTGCGCTTGAAGGGCGTGACGACCTTCGGATCGCCCTTCGCGTCGAGCTTCTGCAGACCCGTCTCGGAGTCGCGGACGACGACCTCGATCGGGAAGAGATCGGCCACCGTGAGCTCGAACAGGCCGGCCTCGGTCCGCAGCGGCGGCTCGGCGGGCACCAGGGGCTGGGTCAGGGCGGCGGCGCTGACCTCGCCGAGCGCCTCGATGTCGAGCGCGCCGCGGCTGCCGATGTGCTCGACGCGCCCGCGGACCTGCGCGGGGCAGGACTCCGCGTTGGGGCAGCGCAGGTCGACGTCGCCCTCCTTGGCCGGAGCGAGCGTGGTGCCGCACTCGGGGCACTGCGTCGGCATCACGAACTCGCGCTCGGAGCCGTCGCGGAGCTCCACCACCGGGCCGAGCACCTCGGGGATGACGTCCCCGGCCTTCCGCAGCACGACCGTGTCGCCGATGAGCACGCCCTTGGCCTTGACCACGTCGGCATTGTGCAGCGTGGCCTGGCGCACCTCGGACCCCGCGACCTTCACCTTGGTCATCTGGGCGAACGGCGTCGCGCGGCCGGTCCGCCCGACGCTCACCACGATGTCGAGGAGCTTCGTGTGCACCTCCTCGGGCGGGTACTTGTAGGCGATCGCCCAGCGCGGCGCCCGGCTGGTGGCGCCGAGCTCGTCGTGCAGCTCGAGCTCGTCCACCTTCACGACCACGCCGTCGATCTCGTGCTCGACCGAGTGCCGCTCGCGGCCGTAGCGCTCGACGAAGGCGAGCACCTCCTCCACCGAGGCCGAGACGCGGTTGTGGCCGCTCACCGGCAGTCCCCAGGAGGAGAGGAGCCCGTAGACCTCGGACTGGGTCGCGACCGGCGGGTCCGGCCAGGCGCCGATGCCGTGCACGTAGAGCGCGAGGGAGCCGACGCGCGCCTCGCCGGCGCGCAAATCGAGACCCGACTTCTTGTCGAGCTGCTGGCGGAGGCCGCCGCTCGCCGCGTTCCGCGGGTTGGCGAAGGTCGGGAAGCGCCGCAACGCGCTCGTGCGCGCCTTCTCCTCCTCGAAGACGCCGCGGGTGGCGGCCGGGCGGGTCGACCAGCGGGTCCGCGCCTCCTCGACCGCCTCGTCGCGCAGCGTCTCCTGGAGGGCGTTCAGCTCGGCGAAGGCGGCCACGGGGATGAAGACCTCGCCGCGGACCTCGACGAGTACCGGGTGGCCCTCACCGGAGAGGCGCTCGGGGATGCCCGCGACGCGGAGGGCGTTGACGGTGACGTCCTCGCCGGTGCGGCCGTCGCCGCGGGTCGCCGCCGTGACGAGGAGGCCGTTCTCGTAGTGGAGGGAGATCGCGAGCCCGTCGATCTTGAGCTCCGTGAGCCAGGCGACGGGGCGGTCGGCCGAGGCCACCGTCTTCTCGCACCACTCGCGCAGCTCCTCGGCCGAGAACACGTTGTCGAGGGAGAGCATCCGCTCGGCGTGGTCGATCGGGGCGAGGCCCGCTCCGACGATCCCGCCGACCGTCCGCGTCGGCGAGTCCTCGGCGGCGAGCTCGGGGTGCTCGGCCTCGAGCGCGGCGAGCTCGCGCACCAGGGCGTCGTACTCGGCGTCGGACAGCGGCGAGGAGTCGGCCGCGTAGTAGTCGTCGCTCGCCGACCGGATCCGCGCCCGCAGCTCCTCGACGCGGGCGGCGGGCTCGATGGCGCTCATCGGAGCACCGCGGCGTCGGCCGCGACCGTGCGGTCGATCGTGCACTGGCCCAGCACGCGGGTGCCGAGGTAGACGACGGCCGTCTGGCCGGGGGCGACGCCGTCGAGCGGCGAGTCCGGAGTGATCACGAGCTCCACCCTGCCATCGACGTGCGACACCACCGCGGAGGCGGGGACCGGGTCGGCGTGCGCGCGGATCTGGACGTCGCAGCGGAAGGGCGCGTCCGCGTCCTCGGGAGCGGCGCCCGCCCAGGTGAACCGCTTGCCGGCGATCTCGCCGATGCTCAGAGCCTCGCGCGGACCGACCACGACCTCGTTGCTCACCGGCCGCACCTCCAGGACGAAGCGGGGCCGTCCGTCGGGCGCGGGGACGCCGAGGTGCAGGCCCCGGCGCTGGCCCACCGTGTACCCGTGAGCGCCCTCGTGGGAGCCGACCACCGCGCCGTCCCGATCGACGACCGCTCCGGTCTCGGGGGCGACGCGCTCGGCGAGCCAGCCGCGGGTGTCGCCGTCGGGGATGAAGCAGATGTCGTAGCTGTCGGGCTTGCTCGCGACGCTGAGGCCCCGCTCCGCCGCCTCCGCGCGCACGATCGCCTTGGACGGCGTGGAGCCGAGCGGGAACATCGAGTGCCGCAGCTGCTGCTCCGTCAGCACGCCGAGGACGTAGGACTGGTCCTTCGCCTCGTCGCTCGCGCGATGGAGCTCCGGGGAGCCGTCGGCGGCGGTGCGGAGGGAGGCGTAGTGGCCGGTGCAGACCGCGTCGAAGCCGAGGTCGAGAGCCTTCTCGAGCAGGGCGGCGAACTTGATCCGCTCGTTGCAGCGCATGCAGGGGTTCGGGGTGCGGCCCGCCGAGTACTCGGCGACGAAGTCGTCGACGACGTCCAGCTTGAACCGCTCGGAGAAGTCCCACACGTAGTACGGGATGCCGAGGACGTTCGCGGCGCGCTGCGCGTCCATCGAGTCCTCGATCGTACAGCACCCCCGGCTGCCGGTGCGCAGCGTTCCGGGCATCCTGCTCAGGGCGAGGTGCACGCCCACCACGTCGTGCCCCGCCTCCACCGCGCGGGCCGCGGCCACCGCCGAGTCCACTCCACCGCTCATCGCCGCCAGAACCTTCACCGTGCGAGTCTACGTTTCCCGCGGGCGCGGCCGGCAGGGGTTCAGGCGGGCAGCACCGCGCGGTTCGAGAGTCCGGCTCGGGCGGCGCGGGCGTAGGCGCCGGGCAGCGCGGCCAGGAGGGCGTCGACGTCCGCGTCGGTCGAGGTGTGGCCGAGCGTCATCCGGAGCACCCCGCGGGCCTCGTCCTCGCTCCGGCCGAGCGCGAGGACCACGTGCGAGGGCTCCGGGATCCCCGCTGTGCAGGCGGACCCGGTCGAGACGGAGACGCCCGCGGTGTCGAGGAGGAAGAGGAGGGAGTCGCCCTGCGCACCGGGGAAGGCGAGGTGCGCGTTGTTGGCGACCCGGCGTCCGGAGTCGAGGGCGGGCCCGGTCAGGGTCGCCCCCGGCACGGCGGCGAGGACGCCCGCGACGAGCCGGTCGCGCAGGGCGGCCAGGCGCTGCGCCTCCGCCGACAGCTCGGCGTCCGCCTCGACCGCGGCGGCGGCGAAGGCCGCGGCGCCGGGCACGTCCTGGGTGCCGGAGCGGACGCCCCGCTGCTGTCCGCCTCCGTGCAGCACCGGGACCACGCGGGCGTCGCGGGCGAGCACGAGCGCACCGGTCGCGATCGGCCCGCCGACCTTATGACCCGAGACGCTGACGGCGGCCAGTCCCGCGCCGCGCCCGGAGCCGGAGGCGCGGCGGATCTCGGCGATCCGCAGCGGCACGTGTCCGAGGGCGGCGACCGCGTCGACGTGGAGGGGGACGCCGGCGCGGGCGCACGCGGCCGCCAGCTCGGCGATCGGGTTGATCGTCCCGATCTCGTTGTTGACCCAGAGCACCGTGACCAGGGCGACCGATCCGGGGTCCTCCTCCAAAGCCGCGGCGAGCGCCTCCGGCCGCAGGGTGCCCTCGTCGTCGAGAGGCAGCCACTCGAGGACGGCGCCCTCGTGCTCGGCGAGCCAGGCGGCGGAGTCGAGCGTCGCGTGGTGCTCCCCCTCGGCGACCAGGACCCGGACGCGGGCCGGGTCCTCGCTCCGGCGCTGCCAGTAGAGGCCCTTGATCCCGAGGTTGACCGCCTCGGTGCCGCCGGCGGTGAGGATCACCTCGATCGGCTCGCAGCCGAGCACCCCGGCGAGCGCCGACCTGGCGTCCTCCAGCCGGCGGCGCGCCTCCTGGCCGGAGCCGTGGACGGAGGAGGGGTTGCCGCCGTGGGCGGACGCCTCCGCGAACGCGGCGAGCGCCGAGGCGCGCAGCGGGGTGGTCGCGGCGTGGTCGAGGTAGATCACAGCAGCCCTTCGTCCCGCGTCGGGGGCACGGAGGGAGCCGGTGCCCGTCACTACTGTAAGTCGCATGACCTCTCACGATCCCCTGGCCCGGCTCGGCGTGACCGTGGACGATCAGGGCGGTGAGCTGCGGGTCTGGTCCGAGAGCGCGAGCGCCGTCGATCTGCTGCTGTACGACGAGAAGGATCCGACCTGGGTGACCCGCACGGTTCCGCTGGCGCGCGACGACGCCGCGATCTGGTCCGCGCGCTCCGATCTGCTGGCCCCCGGCCGCCGCTACGCCCTGCGCGTCGACGGGCCGACGGGCCCCCGGCACCGCTTCGACCCCCGCCGGGCCCTGCTGGAGCCGTACTCCCGTGGCCTGCACCGGGTGGCGGAGAACGAGTGGCGCTCGGTCGTCGTGGACGACGCGTTCGACTGGGGCTCCTCCTCCCGGCCCGGCACCCCGATGGACCGCACCGTGATCTACGAGGCGCATGTGAAGGGGCTGACCCGGCTGAACCCGGCGCTGCCCGTGGAGCTGCGCGGCACCTACGCCGGCCTGGCGCACGAGTCGACGGTCTCGGCGCTGCTCGATCTGGGCGTGACGGCGGTCGAGCTGCTGCCCGTGCACGCGTTCGTGTCGGAGCAGCGCCTGCTGCGGCAGGGGCTGACCAACTACTGGGGCTACAACACGCTGAACTTCTTCGCCCCGCACGCCGCGTACGCCTCCTCCACCGCGCAGCGCGGCGGACCGACCGCGGTGCTCCGCGAGTTCAAGGGGATGGTGAAGCTCCTTCACGAGGCCGGCCTCGAGGTGATCCTGGACGTGGTCTACAACCACACCGCCGAGGAGGGGCCGGGCGGGCCGATGTCGAGCCTGCGCGGGATCGACGACGCAGGCTGGTACCGCCAGACGCCCGAGGGCCACTACGTGGACGTCACCGGCTGCGGGAACACGATCGACTTCGGCCGGCCCGCGGCGCAGCGCCTCGCGCTGGACTCGATGCGCTACTGGTCGGGCGAGGTCGGGATCGACGGCTTCCGGCTCGACCTGGCCGCGACCCTCGGCCGGGACGAGATCGCGCACTTCCGGAGCGACCACCCGCTGCTGCGGGCCGCGGTCGAGGATCCGGCGCTGGCCGGCGTGAAGATGATCGCCGAGCCCTGGGACGTGGGAATGGGCGGCTGGCAGACGGGGAACTTCCCGGCCGGGTGGTCGGAGTGGAACGACCGCTACCGCGACCGCGCCCGCAACTTCTGGCTCTCGGACATCGACTACGCCCGCCGCGCCGGCACGGCCCCCGTCGGCATCGGCGGCTTCGCGACCCGACTCTCGGGCTCCTCCAACACCTTCTCGGCGGAGCGGGGACCCCTCGCTTCGGTCAACTTCGTCACCGCGCACGACGGCTTCACGCTGGCGGACCTCGTCTCGTACAACGTCAAGCACAACATCGGCAACGGCGAGTCGAACCGCGACGGAGCCGACACCAACCGCTCCTTCAACCACGGCTTCGAGGGCCCCACCACCGACGAGCGGATCACGCTGGCGCGGCGCAAGGCGATGCGGAACCTCCTCGGCACCCTGCTGCTGTCGGCCGGCGTGCCGATGATCACGGCGGGCGACGAGACCGGGCGCAGCCAGCGCGGCAACAACAACGCCTACTGCCAGGACTCGGACCTGACCTGGGTGCGCTGGGAGGGCCTGGCCGACTGGCAGCTCGCGCTCCGCGCGCACACGCGCACCCTGCTGCGCCTGCGGCGTGAGCACCCGGCGCTGCGTCCCTCCCGCTACGGCAGCGGCGACGCGAGCGAGCCGGGCGCCACGACCATGACGTGGTTCGACGCCCACGGGCGCGGGATGAGCGAGCACGACTGGACCTCCGCCGCCAACCGGACGCTGCAGTACCTCGCGGCCTCGACGCCGGTCGAGGGCGAGCCGGACCGTGTCCTGCTGGTGGTGCACGGCGTCGAGCAGGACACCACGGTCGTGCTCGCCGACGGCGAGGGGGTCACCGGCTACACGCGCCTGTGGAACAGCGAGGAGCCGGAGCCGCTGGAGCACGGCGAATCGTTCGAGCCGGGGCAGGTCATCCGCGTGGCCGGAACCTCGATGCAGCTCTTCGCCGCGCACGGGCCGGCGGCCGAGCAGGACGCCTGATGGCGAGGAGCGGGCCGGGGACCCCGGCGACCGTCGCGCTGACGGCGGCGGGCGTCCCCTTCACTCCCCGCCAGTACCGGCACGACCCGGCCACGACGCGCTACGGGCTCGAGGCGGCCGAGGCGCTCGGCGTCGAGCCGGAGCGCGTGTTCAAGACCCTGATGGTCGACGTGGACGGCGAGCTCGTGGTGGGCGTCGTGCCCGTCACCGGCTCGCTCGGGCTGAAGGAGCTCGCGGCCGCGGTCGGAGGCAGGCGGGCGGCGATGGCCGACCCGGCGCTGGCCCAGCGCCGGACCGGCTACGTGCTCGGCGGCATCTCGCCGCTCGGGCAGAGGACGCTGCACCGCACCGTGATCGACGAGACCGTCGAGCTCCACGACACGGTGCTCGTGTCGGGCGGGCGCCGGGGCTTCGACATCGAGCTCGCCCCCGCCGACCTCGTCGCCGCGACGGCCGCCCTCCTCGCCGACATCGCGCGCTGACCCCTGCTCCCCCGCCGTCCTCCTCCGGGCGCCGTCCTCCTCCCGCGAGACCCCGCCCCGGTCCGCGAGACGCCGAGGAAGGCGCACCGGAGCGGCATCTCGCGGAGAGGGACCGGGCGGGGTCAGCCGGCGGCGGCGGCCAGGCCCAGCTCGGCGGAGCGGGCCAGGAGGGGGTGCCGCGGCACGACGCGGACGGTGTAGCCGAAGGAGCCGCTGCGGTCGAGGGTGACCACTCCGGCGTAGGGCACGCGCCCGACCGCGTCGGCCGGCACCACGGCACCCGACTCCTCGACCACCTCGAGCTCGTGGTGGCGGACCTCGGTGAGCGAGCCGTCAGCGGACGTCGTCCCGTACACGACCTCGACCGAGACGTCCGCCGGCGAGAGCTCGCCCAGGCGCACGCCCGCCCGCACGGCGAGCCGGTCCCCGCGCTGGGGCACCGCGTCGATCCCGCCGGACTCGACGGACGCGACCGCGACCCCGGGCCAGCCGGCGCGGACCCGCCGCTTCCAGGTCGCCAGCTCCTTGGCCGGCTCGAAGTGGTCGGCGGCGACGGCGCGCCCTGCCTCGGCGGCCGGCGAGTAGAGCGCCTCGACGTACTGGCGCACCATCCGCTCGGCGGAGAGCTCGGGCGAGAGGGTCGCGAGGGTGTGCCGGATCGAGCGCACCCACCGCCGGGGCACGCCGTCGTGGTCACGCTCGTAGTAGCGCGGCACGACCTCGGTCTCGAGCAGCTCGTAGAGCGCCTCGGCCTCGAGCGTGTCGCGGGCCTCCGGGTCGAGCGCGCGGTCGGAGGAGGGGATCGCCCAGCCGTTCTCGCCGTCGAAGTACTCGTTCCACCAGCCGTCGAGGATCGAGAGGTTGAGCGAGCCGTTGAGCGCCGCCTTCATCCCCGAGGTGCCGCACGCCTCGAGCGGGCGCAGCGGATTGTTGAGCCAGACGTCGGTGCCCGGGTAGAGCAGCTGCGCCATCGCGATGTCGTAGTCCGGCAGGAAGACGATCCTGCGGCGCACGTCCGGCTCCTGCGCGAAGCGGACGAGCCGCTGGATCAGGCGCTTCCCCTCCTCGTCGGCGGGGTGGGACTTGCCCGCGATGACGATCTGGATCGGATGCTGCGGGTGGGTGAGCAGCGCCCGCAGACGCTCGGGGTCGTGGAGCATCAGGGTCAGCCGCTTGTAGGTCGGCACCCGCCGCGCGAAGCCGATGGTGAGCACGTCCGGGTCCAGCAGCTCGTCGAGCCAGGCCGGCGGGAGGCCGCCCGGGTTCTGCTCGCGCCAGGAGCGGGCGGCCCGGCGGCGGGCGTCCTGCACCAGCTGCTCCCGCATCGCGCGGCGCGCGGCCCACAGCTCGGTGTCGCCGAGCGCGCCCGAGGCCCAGTCGGCCCGCGTCGTGTCGTCGGTGCCGAGCCGCTCCTCCGCGAGCCGCCGGAGGATCGGATCGGTCCAGGTGGCCGCGTGGACGCCGTTCGTCACCGAGCCGATCGGCACCTCCGCCGTCTCGAAGCCGGGCCAGAGGCTCGAGAACATCGATCGGCTGACCTCGCCGTGCAGCGTCGAGACGCCGTTGGAGCGCTGCGCGAGCCGCAGGCCCATGTACGCCATGTTGAACGCCGTCCCGGAGTCCCCCGGCTCGGCGCCCAGCGCGAGCACGTCCTCGACCTGCACGCCCGGGAGCAGCTCCGTGGAGAAGTACTCCTCGATCATCCCGCGGTCGAAGCGGTCGATGCCCGCCGGAACCGGAGTGTGCGTGGTGAAGACCGTGCTCGCCCGCACCACCTGGAGAGCCTGGTCGAAGTCCAGGCCCGCGCCGATCAGGCCGGAGATGCGCTCGAGCCCCTGGAAGCCGGCGTGCCCCTCGTTGGTGTGGAACACCTCCGGGAGGACGCCGCCCGAGACCTCGGCCCAGAGCTCGAGCGCGCGGACCCCGCCGATGCCCAGCAGCAGCTCCTGCAGCAGGCGGTGCTCGCCCCCGCCGCCGTAGAGGCGGTCGGTGACGGAGCGGAGCGAGTCCTCGTTCTCGGGGATGTCGGTGTCGAGCAGGAGGAGGGTCACCCGGCCGACCTCCGCGCGCCAGACCCGGGCGTAGAGCGCGCGTCCCTCGGGGAGCGCCAGCACGATGCGGGCGGGCGAGCCGTCGGCGAGACGGACGACGCGCAGCGGCAGCCCGTCCGGATCGAGAGAGGGGTAGGACTCGAGCTGCCATCCGTCGGCGGAGAGCTTCTGCGAGAAGTAGCCCGACCGGTAGAAGAGGCCCACGCCGGTGAGCGGCGCGCCCAGGTCCGAGGAGGCCTTCAGGTGGTCGCCGGCGAGGATGCCGAGTCCGCCGGAGTACTGGGGCAGCGCCGCCGCGATGCCGAACTCCGGCGAGAAGTAGGCGATCGAGCGCGGGGCGGACTCCGGCAGCGACTGGTACCACCGCGGCTCGGTGCGGTAGCGCTCCAGCTCGTCGCGGAGGCGCCACGCCTCGTCGACGAAGCCCTGGTCCCCCGCCAGCTCGGCGAGGCGCTCGGGGCTCACTGCTCCGAGCAGAGCGGTGGGGTCCGCTCCCCCGCGCCGCCACAGCTCCGGATCGACCCGCTCGAACAAGCGCCGGGCGGGCTCGTGCCAGGCCCAGCGGAGATTGCCCGCCAGATCGCCCAGAGCCGAGAGCTCGGGCGGGAGGACGGAGCGGACGATGAAGCGGCGGATCGCCTTCACGGCACCCCTCGACTCTCTGCGGACCCCGGAGCGCCCGGTCGCGGAGCACCGGGGCGGTCGCGCTCGGTCACCCTAGCGGACCCCGACCACCGCGGATCGGCGGGACGCGGACCCGCCGCCACCCTCCGGCACGCGCTCCCCGGGTCCGTTTGCACAGGCCCGAGCGCGGGCGCAACCGTCGTGTGCGAGCCGCCGCCGGTCGCTACTGTCGTGACGTGGCTCAGATACCTTTCGGCAAGGCTCAGAACGGCAAGGACGCACGGCGAGCGGGTCGCGGACGCGCACCCCAGGAGGCGTCGGCGCCTCCCGAGACGGCCGCTCCGGCGCCCGCCGCCGCCCCCGAGGCGACTCCTGCTCCCCCCGCGGCCGACAGTGCACCGGCCGCCCCGGTGACCGCGGACGCACCCCACGCGTCGCCGGCGACCGCGACGACCGGGAGCGGCTACCGCGTCCGGGCCGAGCGCCTGCCGATCATCGACCCGCAGCCGCGGCTCGAGGACGACCGCTGGCCCGCGAAGGCGTTCGTCGGCGAGGTCGTCCCCTTCGCTGCCACGGCCTTCCGCGAGGGGCACGACCTCATCGGCGTCGACCTCCTGCTGCGCTCGCCGTCCGGGGCCGAGTCGGAGCACCGCATGTCGCTCCTCGCGACCGGCACCGACCGCTACGGGCGCCTCGTGGCCCTCGACGAGGAGGGCGACTGGAGCTACCGCATCCGCGCCTACGCCGACGACTGGGCGACCTGGCAGCACACGGCCGAGGTCAAGATCCCGGCCGGCCTGGACATCGACGTCACCTTCGCCATCGGCGAGGGCCTGCTGCGCAGCGGCGCCGACGACTCCTCGCGGCCCGAGGGCGAGCGCAGCCTGCTCTCCGACACCGCCGCCCGCGTCGGCGACACCACGCTGAGCGCCGAGGAGCGCCTCGCCGCGGCGACCGATCCCACCGTCCACGGCGCGCTCGATGCCCGCCCGGTGATGAGCCTCACCAGCGTCTCCGAGCCGCGCACCGTCCACGTCGAGCGCACCCGCGCCGGCGTCGGCGCCTGGTACGAGTTCTTCCCCCGCTCCGAGGGCGCCGTGCGCCACGAGGACGGGACCGTGACCAGCGGATCCTTCCGCACCGCGATCGACCGCCTCCCCGCCGTGGCGGCGATGGGCTTCGACGTGCTCTACCTGCCGCCGATCCACCCCATCGGCCGCTCCTTCCGCAAGGGCCCGAACAACACGCTCGACGCCGGCGAGAACGACCCCGGCTCGCCGTGGGCGATCGGCTCGGCCGAGGGCGGCCACGACGCGATCCACCCGGACCTCGGCACCGAGGACGACTTCCGCGCCTTCCACGCCGCGGTCGAGGCCGCGGGCCTCGAGCTCGCCCTCGACTTCGCCCTGCAGGCCTCGCCCGACCATCCCTGGGTCACCAGCCACCCCGAGTGGTTCACGACGCTCCCCGACGGCTCGATCGCCTACGCCGAGAACCCGCCGAAGAAGTACCAGGACATCTACCCGATCAACTTCGACAACGACCCCGAGGGCATCCGTCAGGAGTCGCTGCGGGTCCTGCGGCACTGGATCGACCTGGGCGTGCGGATCTTCCGCGTCGACAACCCCCACACGAAGCCGCTCGACTTCTGGGAGTGGATCATCCACGAGGTCAACGCCGAGCACCCCGAGGTCGTCTTCCTCGCGGAGGCGTTCACCCGCCCCGCGATCATGCGCGCACTCGGCAAGGTCGGCTTCCAGCAGTCGTACTCGTACTTCACCTGGCGCAACACCAAGGAGGAGCTCGGCGAGTTCTTCGCGAGCATCTCCCACGAGACGGCCGACTACATGCGGCCGAACCTCTTCGTGAACACTCCGGACATCCTCACCGAGTACCTCCAGTACGGCGGCCGCTCGGCGTACAAGGTGCGGGCGGCCCTGGCCGCGACCGCGTCGCCGCTGTGGGGGGTCTACGCCGGCTACGAACTGGTCGAGAACGTCGCTCGCCCCGGCGCCGAGGAGAACATCGACAACGAGAAGTACGAGTACAAGACGCGCGACTGGGCCGGCGCCGAGGAGTCGGGCCGCTCGCTGGCGCCGTACATCACGCGTCTCAACGAGATCCGGCGCTCGCACCCCGCGCTCGGGCAGCTGCGGAATTTGCACGTGCACGGCAGCGACGATGACGCGATCCTCGTCTACTCCAAGCACCTGCAGGCCGCGTTCACGGGCACCGGGACCGACGACACGATCATCGTCGTCGTCAACACCGACCCGCACTCGGCCCGCGAGACCACGGTCCACCTCGACCTGCCCGCGATCGGGCTCGACTGGAGCGCGACCTTCGAGGTCGAGGACCTGATCACCGGCGCCGTCTGGACCTGGGGCAGCGACGACTACGTGCGGCTCGACTCGTTCGTCGAGCCCGTGCACATCCTGAGCGTGAAGGCGGACGAGCGATGAGCGGAACCACCCCCGAGGGCACGAGCCCGGCCGAGGAGGCGGGCCTCGGCGCGCACGCCGAGACGGTCCCCACGACGGGCACCAGCTCGGCGACCACCTCCGGCCACGGCGCGCACGTCGCCGATGCGGCGCCCGACGCTCGACAGCACCCCGGAGCGGACGGCGAGAACGCGCGCAGCTACGCGGTCGAGACGGTCCCGGAGGCGCCTCAGCCGGTCGCGGCCGACGACGCCGTGACCGTCGAGCCCGACGCCGACGACGCGGAGTCCGCTCCGGTCGGCAGCGGGGCCGAGGGCGACCTGCCCGACGACACGGACGCCGCCGATTCCGTCGCAGCGGACAGCGCCGCTCCCGCCGAGACGACCGCGGACCCCGCATCCGCTTCGGGCCCCGTCGACGGCACCGCTGCGATCGCGCTGCCCGACATCCCCGAGTGGGTGCTGCAGCAGCTCGCCACCGGCAGCAACGCGCTCCCCCACGACGTCCTGGGCCAGCACCTCGTCGCGGCCCCCGGCGTCTCCGACCCGGTGACGGTCGTCCGCGTGCGCCGCCCGCTCGCCGAGAAGGTCGCCGTGGTGCTCGCAACCGGCGCCCGCGTCGAGCTCAGCCACCTCAGCGACGGGATCTGGCAGGGCTTCCACGTCCTCGGTCCGCAGGCGTACACCGTCGAGGCCCGCTACGGCGGCGGCGGCGAGTGGACCGCGGAGGACCCCTACCGCTTCTCGAAGACGGTCGGCGACTTCGACCTCTACCTCATCGGCGAGGGCCGCCACGAGCGCCTCTGGGAGGCGCTCGGTGCCCGCCACCGCGAGCACGAGGGGGTCTGGGGCACGAGCTTCGCCGTCTGGGCCCCGCACGCCCAGGCCGCTCGGGTCGTCGGCGACTTCAACGACTGGAACGGCGAGGGCCACTCCCTCCGCAACCTCGGGACGACCGGGGTCTGGGAGATCTTCGTCCCGGGCGTCGAGCCCGGAGCCTCCTACAAGTTCGACCTGCTCTCGCGCGACGGCCACTGGGTCCGCAAGGCCGACCCGATGGCCCGCGCCACGGAGGTGCCGCCTGCGACCGCCTCGAAGGTCCCCGTCTCGCACCACCAGTGGGGCGACTCCGGCTGGATGGAGAAGCGAGCCTCGGTCGATCCGCACACGCAGCCGCTCAGCGTCTACGAGATGCACCTCGGCTCCTGGCGTCCGGGACTGGGCTACCGCGACCTCGCGGACCCGCTGATCGAGTACGTCACCGAGCTCGGCTTCACGCACGTGGAGTTCATGCCGCTCGCCGAGCACCCGTTCGGCGGCTCCTGGGGCTACCAGGTCACCGGCTACTACGCCGCCTCGAGCCGCTTCGGCACGGCCGACGACCTCAAGTACCTGATCGACCGTCTGCACCAGGCCGGCATCGGCGTCATCGTCGACTGGGTGCCCGGGCACTTCCCCAAGGACGACTTCGCCCTCGCCCGCTTCGACGGCGAGCCGCTCTACGAGCACCCGGACTGGCGCCGCGGCGAGCAGATGGACTGGGGCACCTACGTCTTCGACTTCGGGCACACCCAGGTGCGCAACTTCCTCGTCGCGAACGCCCTGTTCTGGCTCGAGGAGTTCCACGTCGACGCCCTGCGGGTGGACGCCGTCGCCTCGATGCTCTACCTCGACTACTCCCGCAAGGAGGGCGAGTGGCTGCCGAACCAGTACGGCGGACGCGAGCACCTCGAGGCGATCAGCTTCCTCCAGGAGGTCAACGCCACGGCCTACAAGCTGCACCCCGGCATCATGATGATCGCCGAGGAGTCGACGAGCTGGCCCGGCGTCACCCAGCCCACCAGCTCCGGCGGCCTCGGCTTCGGGCTCAAGTGGAACATGGGCTGGATGCACGACTCGCTCGACTACATGGCGAACGATCCGCTGTGGCGCCAGTACCACCTGGGCGAGATCACCTTCTCGTTCGTCTACGCCTTCAGCGAGAAGTTCGTCCTGCCGATCAGCCACGACGAGGTCGTGCACGGCAAGGGCTCGCTGATCCAGAAGATGCCGGGCGACCACTGGCAGCAGCTCGCGAACGTGCGCGCCTACCTCGCCTTCATGTGGGCGCACCCCGGCAAGCAGCTCCTCTTCATGGGCCAGGAGTTCGGCCAGTACTCCGAGTGGAGCGAGGAGCGCGGTCTGGACTGGTGGATCCTCGATCAGCCGAGCCACCGCGGTCTCTGGAGCCTCGTCGGTCAGCTGAACCGCGTGTACCGCGACTCGCCGTCGCTCTGGGAGCTCGACCACGAGCAGTCGGGCTTCGAGTGGATCGACGGCGGCGCGGCGGCGGCCAACGTCGTCTCGTTCCTGCGCAAGGACAGCGAGGGTCGCCCGATCGCCGTCATCGCCAACTTCTCGGGTTCGCCCGTGCACGGCTACCGCGTGAGCCTGCCCACGGCCGGCCGCTGGGAGGAGCTCGTCAACACGGACGCCGAGATCTACGGCGGCAGCGGAGTCGGGAACTTCGGAGCGGTCGAGGCTCGCGAGGAGCCGTGGGCCGGCCGCCCGGCTTCCGCCGAGCTGGTCCTGCCCCCGCTGGCCGTGCTCTACCTGCGACCCGCCGACTGATCGGTCCCCGCACGGAAGAGGCCGCCCGCCGCGACGATCGTCGCGAGCGGGCGGCCTCTCGGCGTTCCGGCCGGCGTCAGTAGAGCAGGCCGGTGAGCCGGGCCCGAGCCTTGTTGACGCGCGGGTCGGTCTGACCGACGATCTCGAAGAGCTCCAGGAGACGAGCCCGGACGGCGGCCTTCGCCTCGGCGTCGAGGCGCGGGAACATCGAGAGCAGCCGGTCGAAGGCGTCCTCGACGTGGCCGCCCGAGACGTCCAGGTCGGCGACGGCGAGCTGCGCGTCGAGGTTCGACGGCTCGGCCGCGGCGGTCGAGCGGATGTCGTCGAGCGTGCGGCCCTGGAGGCGGGCCAGCAGCCGCACCTGAGCGAGACCGGCGACCGCGAGGTCGTCGCGCGGGTTCTGCGCGATGGCGGTCTCGTACTCGGTGATCGCTTCGGCGTAGTCGCCCCGGTCGATCGCGTCGTAGGCCTCCTGGTGGTGCGGCGGCAGCGGCTCGGGCTCGGGCTCCGCGCCCTCGGCGGGAGCGGCTCCCTCCACCGGCACCGTGCCCGTCACACCGTTCTGAGCGGCGAGCTGGAGGACCTGCTCGAGCAGGTCGCGCAGCTGCTCCTCGGCGACGAGGCCGCTGAACAGGGGCACCGGGCGGCCGCCGATGATCGCGGCGACCGTCGGCACGGACTGCACCTGGAACGCCTGCGCCAGCTGCGGGCTCGACTCCACATCGACCCCGACGAGCACGAACGCGCCGGCGTACGAGACGACGACCTTCTCGAGCAGCGCGGTCATGCTCTGGCTCTGGTCCGACCAGGAGCCGCGCAGGTCGACGATCACCGGCACGCGCGACGAGAGCTGGACCACCTGGTCGAACTCGGCGTCGCCGGCGGTCAGCAGCAGCGGATTCGCGCCGGGCGCGCCTCCGGGAGCGGCGGGCGCGGCCGGGGCGCCGGCGGAGGCGGCGGGCGGGGTGCGGCGGTTCACCAGCGACGAGAGGTCGACGGCGCCGCGGAGGTTTCCGGGCAGGGGCGGGAGGGTGCTCACGGCAGCTGCACCACCGAGACGAGTCCCTGGCTCCATCCGAGCATCACGATCTTCTCCTCCGATCCGACGGGCGGTACGTAGAACAGCAGTTGGTATCCGTAGGTGGTCTCGATGCCGGTCGTCGACTTGTCCGTGCCCAGCAGGGTCTGCGAGGCGCCGGAGGTCGAGACGGTCGAGCCCTCGGCAGTGGGGCGGACGGTCGACGTCTCGGCGATGCTCGCCGCGACGAGGGCCCCCGAGTCGTTCGTCGCGAGCGCGATCGTCGGCGACGTGCCGGCGGCGTTCGAGAACTCGATCGAGGCGGTGTCCGGCAGCGCCTCGCGGTCGGCGTTCTTCTTGTCGACGCCGACCTGCCCCCGGAGGGTGTCGCCATCGGCCGCGAAGAGCTCGGCGTACTGGCTCGAGTCGCCGTTGGCGAGCACGTCCGCGTACGCGGAGCCGACGGTCTGCGGGGCGAGCTTCATCAGGCGCGAGTCCGGCGCCACGATCGACGTGCCGACGGTGACGGGCGCGACGTCGGGGATGCGCGCGTTGGCCTCGAGCGAGATGGCGTAGTCGACCTTGTAGTCGACGCGCGGGCTCGCCTGGCTCATCATCAGCGCGATCGGGGCCTGGGTGGTGTCCGTCGAGTTCTGCACGACGGCGGTGACGAGGCGCGGCCACGACTCCGTGTCCTGCGGGAGCACCAGGCTCACCGGGGAGGCCGGGATCGTCTGCGGCGGGTCGATCGTCCCGCCCTTGGCGACGACGTCGTAGTTCGTGGTGCGCTCGGTGAGCGCCTCGCCCTGGAAGCGCTCGGCCAGGATCCCGGCGTCCCGGGCGGCGTCGGCGCGCGACGCGACATCGGCGACCTCGGCGACGACGGCCTCCGCCTGCTGCGTGGTGACCACAGGGGTCGGCTCGGCCGAGACCGGCTCTGCCCCCGCGGTCGCCGTGGCGGACGCGGTCGGCGCCTCGCTCGCGCCCGCGGCGAGATCCGGCCAGTAGTCGGAGCTGCAGCCGGAGAGGAGGACCGTCGTCCCGAGGACGACGGGCAGCACCAGGGCCGCCCGGCGGCGCGAGGGCGCCGGCGACGCCGTGGAGGCCTGGATCCCGGCACGCGGCCGGGGACGGCGGGCACCGCGGGGGATACGGCCCTGCGGTCCCTTCCGGCGCGGGCCGTGCTGGCGGCGCAGGTGGACGAAGGCCCAGATGTAGAGGACGAGGCCGAGGAGGAGGAACACGGCTCCTCCGAGCAGCAGCGGGCCGGCGAGGGGCGTCGCGGTGTCCACGGGCCAGCTGACGCGCACGGAGTCGGCTGCCGGCGCGGTGCCGTCGCTCGCGATGAGGATGGAGACGTCCTCCGGCACGTCGAGCGCCAGGGTCACGCTGCCGCTCCCCTCGAACTCCTCGAGCCAGAGGTCGGAGCCGCGAGGATCGACGACCGCCGCGTCGGCGGTCTCGACGTCGGAGGAGAGCTGGACGCGCTCGCCCGTCTCCTCCGCGGAGGTGAGGGTGTCGTCGGCGCGCTCGTAGCCGATGGCGTCGTAGCTCGAGCCGCCCACCCAGCCCAGCACGTCGGAGGTCCGGGCGTAGGCGACGACGAGGTCGCCGCTGCCCTCGACCGTGATCGTCTGGCGTCCCGGGTTGGCGCCCAGGGTGCTGCCGTCGATCACCGCGTAGGGAGCGGAGGAGTCGAGCGCGGTCTCGGCGGTGAGGGACTCCGGAGGAGCCCAGACCGTCCGCTGACCGATGCCGAGCACGATCATCGCGGCAGCGATGACGGTGGCGATGATGGCGAAGACGAACCGCACGAAAGAACTCCTCCTGCGTTGCCGGATCGGGGTGACGGCCGGGGCCGGCTCGGGGTACGCAGCCGGACCGGGGCGCGACGGCAACAGACAAAGACAGTCCACGATAGCCGATGCCCTCGCTCCGATGCCCGGGAGAAGCCGAGAGTGCGGCCCGGGCGGCGCGCGGTGCGGGTGTCGCCCCGGCCGCGGCCTCCCTGCTGAATACACTTTCCCAGTGCCGCGAGCCCCACCGCGGTCCTGCTCTGAAGGAGACGACGTGGCGAACGACGAGGCCGAATTCACCCAGGTGTTCCGTGGCTACGACCGGGACGAGGTCGACAAGGCCGTCCAGGGCCTGCGCCGCGAGCTCATCCACTCGAACACCCAGGCGGCCGAGAGCGGCCGCGAGGTGAAGCGCCTGTCCTCTCGGATCGAGGGCCTCGAGAAGGAGCTGCAGCAGGTCGGCACTCCCACCTACGCCGGCCTGGGCGCCAAGCTCGAGCACACCCTGCGCGTGGCCGAGGAGCAGTCCGAGCGGATCATCGCCCAGGCCGAGAACGACGCCTCCGCCCTCCGCCGCTCCACCCGCGACGACGGCGACCGCATCCTCCAGGAGGCGCGCGACGAGGCCGAGCGCCTGGTGACCGAGGCGCGCCGCCGTGCTGACCGGACCCGCGACGAGTCCGAGGCGCAGGCCGCGGCGACGCTCGGCAAGGCCGCCGACGACCGCGACGTGATGACGCAGGACGCCGTCCGCGAGGCCGCCGCGATCCGCGGCACCGTGGCGACCGAGGCCGCCGAGACCCGCGCCACCGCGAAGCGCGAGGCCGCCGCGATCCGCTCCGAAGCCGAGCGCGAGGCCGCGGAGATGCGCGCCGTCGCCGCCCGCGAGATCGAGGTCGCCCGCGCCGAGGCCGCCCGCCTCGCCCAGGCCAACGAGCTCCTGCGGGCCGAGGTCGCCTCCGAGGTGGACCGGCTCCGGGCGGCCGTCGAGGCCGAGGTCGCCCAGGCGCGCGCGGCGGTCGAGGCCGAGGTGCTCTCGACCCGCGCCGCGCTCGACGCCGAGGTCGCCGCAGTCCGCGCCGAGGGCGCGCGCGAGATCGCCGACCAGCGCACCCGGCTCACCCAGGAGCGCGCCGAGGCCGTCGCCGTGCTCGACGCCGAGCTGGCGGGCCTGCGCGCCGCGTCCGCCGACGAGGCCGCTGCGCTCTCGCGCGAGGTCGAGCAGGCCCGGATCGACCTGGTGGTCGAGCTCGCCGCGCGCCGCGAGGAGGCCGACCGCGACGACCTGCTCCGCCACCAGGAGGCCGTCGCGCAGACCCAGCGCTACCTCGACGAGTCGAACCTGCAGCTCGCCGACGCCATCCGACGCGCGAACGACAAGCGCCTCGAGGCGGACGCCCTCCGCAGCGACGCCCTCGACGACACGACGCGACTGCGCCGGAAGGCCCAGGACGACTCCGACGCCCTCCTCGACGACGCGCGCGACCAGGCGCAGAAGCTCGTCGCGGACGCGGAGCGCCGCAGCCGCGAGCTGATGGACACCGCCGAGCGGCGCCTCGACGAGATCCGCACCGAGCGCGACGCGATCGCCGGCTACGTGTCGGGACTGCGCGGGCTCATCGGCCACATCGACGGACTCGCGGACGACAGCGACGGCGACGGCTCCGACGGCAGCAGCCCTGACGGCAGCGGCTCCGACGGCGGCTCGTCCGGCCGCTAGGCGGTCGCTGGGCGGGCGGGCTCAGCCGAGCTCGCCCGCCCACTCCGTCGGCAGCGGGGACGAGGCGGGCGCGACCACGCGCACGATCTCGTCGAGGACGCGCCGGGTCTGCGCCTCGCCGACCCAGAGGTGCTTCCCGCCCTCCACAGCGACGAGGTCCAGCTGCGGCACGCTCGCGAAGCGCTCGGCGGCCGCCTCCGGCCGCAGGTAGTCGTCGAACTCCGGGACGAGCGCCACGAGCGGTCGGCCGTCCTCGCCCCAGGCGGCGACCTCCTCCGCGCTCGTGCGGTGCAGCGGCGGCGAGAGCAGGATCGCTCCCTCGACGGGGTGCTCCCTCCCCCACTTCAGCGCGAGCTCGGTGCCGAAGGACCAGCCGACCAGCCAGGGGTGCGGCAGTCCGCGCTCCGCGACGAGCGCCAGGGCTGCGGCGACGTCGGCGCGCTCCTCGGTGCCGTGTCCGAACGCGCCCTCGCTCGTGCCGCGCGGCGACGCGGTGCCGCGGGTGTTGAAGCGGAGGACCGCCAGGTCGGCGAGCGCGGGCAGGCGGGCGGCGGCCTTCCGCAGGATGTGCGAGTCCATGAAGCCGCCGTGGGTGGGCAGCGGATGCAGGGTGACCAGGGTCGCGACCGGCTCGCGCTCCAGGGGCAGCGCGAGCTCCCCGACAAGGGTCAGCCCGTCGGCCGTGTGCAGCTCGATGTCCTCGCGGCGGGCGGGGAGGACGACGCCTCCGCGGATCTCGTGGGTCATCGTGCTCCTCGGATTCTCCAGCAGTGCGTGTGCCAGTGGCGGCGGCCGGCCAGATCGGCCGCGTCGCCGAGCGCGCCGTCGGCCCGCCAGGTGACCAGGTGCGGCTGGCCGATGTCGATGGTGAGCCCGCAGCCCGGGCAGAGGTAGTTCTTCACGGCCCGCGCTGCGGAGACGGGCTGGACGTTCCACTCCCGACCGGCGTGGGACTCGGTGCGCCGGAAGCCGGCGAGCATCTGCGAGAGGTCGCGCTGCTCGTCGTCGTCGTCACGGCGGCCGCCCCGGGGTCTGTTGCTGCGCGGCATCTCCCCAGTCTAGGAGGCCGCCGCCGGGCCGCTCCCGTCAGTGGGAGCTGTCGTCCATCTCGAGCCGGGTCTCCTCGGCGTCGAGCATCAGCTGCGCCCGCCGCAGCGTCCGCGAGGAGTAGACCCCGCGCCCCCGGGCGTCCAGCAGTGCCTCCCGCTCGGCGAGCAGGACCGCTCGGCGCAGCCGCAGGTACTGCGCGTGCGGGCCGAGCGGCGCGTCCTCCGCACGGCCGACCTGCTCCCACGCCACCTGCGAGCGGGTCAGAGTGTCGCGGCGCACGCGCTCGAGCACGCGCTCGCCCGCCTCGCCGTCGGGCAGCTCCGCCACCGCCTCGGGGAGGGCCTGGATGCCCGTGGCCGCGACCTCGTCGAGCAGCGTCGCGAGCTCGCGGCGGTCGGCCTCTCCGTCGGTGCCCTGGATGCCGGTGAGCCGGATCAGCGCGGGGAGCGTCGCACCCTGCAGGAGCAGCGTCACGACGGCGACGGTGAAGGCGATCAGGATCAGCTGGGAGCGGTAGGGAGTCTCGTCCGGCAGCGACTGGGCCGCGGCGAGCGTGACCACGCCGCGCATACCGGACCAGGACAGGACGACTCCTCCGCGCCAGCCGAACGCCTCGCTCGCGGTCGCGGCCAGATCGGTCTCGCGCCGGAGGTAGAGCCGCTCCGCTCTCACCTGCCGCCGCCGGAAGCGCTCGTCGCTGGTGGCGCTGTTGCGCAGTCGCATGAGGCCCACCGCCAGCCGCCGGTTGATCCGCTCCGCCCGCCGACCGGAGCTGCGCAGCCACAGGAGCAGCGGCCACACGAAGAGGGCCCGCAGCACGATCAGGATGACCACGGTGGCCAGACCCAGCAGCACCGCGGTGCCCACTCCGAACTCGCCCGGGTCCACGACCCCGGAGACGATCGCCTTGATCTCGGCGCCCATGAGCAGGAAGACGCCGTTCTCGAGCAGGAACTGCGCCGTCCGCCAGTTCACCCGCTCGCTGATCCGCGACTGCGGCGAGAGGAAGCGCGCGCTGTTGTGCCCCGTGTAGATCCCGGTGACCACGACGGCGAGCACCCCGGACGCGCCCAGCTCCTCGGCCGGGATGTAGGCCAGGAACGGCACGGCGAAGGACACGGCGGTGTCGAGCACCGGGTCCCGCAGCTTCGAGCGCACGAAGACGGTGAGCACGCCCATCACCAGTCCGAGGACGATCGCCATCAGGACGGAGTAGACGAAGAGGACACCCACCTCGCCCACGTCGATCGCGTCGGTCGTGACGGAGGCGCCGACCACGGCCGCCGCAGCCGTCGCGGCGCGCAGCAGCACCAGCGCCGACGCGTCGTTCACGAGGCTCTCGCCCTCGAGCACCGTCACCAGGCGGGGCGGGAGTCCGAGCTTCTTGCCGATCGAGGTCGCGGCCACCGCGTCGGTCGGGCTCACGACGGCGCCCAGAGCGATCGCTGCGGGCAGGCTCAGATCGGGGAACACGAGGTAGAGGAAGCCGCCGACCACGAGGGCGGTCACGACGACCAGCAGCACCGAGAGCCCGAAGATCGAGCGCAGGTTCCGCCGGAAGTCGGTGAGGGGCACCTGGATCGCGGCCGAGTACAGCAGCGGCGGCAGCACGCCCGCGAGGATCAGCTCGGGCTCGACCTCGATGTCCGGGACCCCGGGCAGGTAGGACGCGCCGATCCCGATGACGACCAGGAGCAGCGGTGCGGCGATCCCGAGGCGGCTCGAGAACCGCGCGACGGTGACGACCGTGATGATCCCGACGACCCCGAGCAGCGCGTAATCCACGGCACCAGGGTAGCGAGAGCCTCAGCCCGCCGGACGCGGTGCCGAGCGGAGGGGAACGATCAGTACCAGCCGACCGATTCGGAGTGGGCCCAGGCACCGCAGGGCGAGCCGTAGCGGCCGGAGATGTAGCCGAGGCCCCAGGTGATCTGGGTGCTCGCGTTGGTCGCCCAGTCGGAGCCGGCCGACGCCATCTTGCTGCCGGGGAGTGCCTGCGGGATGCCGTAGGCACCGCTGGACTTGTTCTCGGCGTAGACGTTCCAGCCGGACTCGCGGTTCCAGAGGAGGACGAGGCAGTCGTACTCGCTGTCGGCCCAGCCGCGCTGCACGATCATGTCGTACGCGATCGCCTTCGCGGATCCGGGATCCGGAGCGGCGGCGCGCTGGACGGGAGCGGCGGTCTCCGCCTCGGCGGAGCCCGACTCCTCCTCGTCGGCGGTCGCGGAAGCGGTCTGAGTCTCGGTCGGAGTGGGCGTCGGGGTCGGGGTCGGAGTGGGCGTCGGCTTCGCCTCGGCGCCGAACGAGTCGCGCTGGACGGTCCGCTCGACGGCGTCCGCGACGACGAGCCGCTGCGCGGAGTCGCCGTTGAAGCGCGCCGGGGCCTGGTAGTAGGGGGACGCGACCGCGCCGCTGGACGGATCGACGACGTTCACCATGGCGAACGCGATCGACGCTGTGAAGGCCAGCACCGTCACCGGGATCCGAGCCCAGGAGCGCCGCACCGGGGTCTGGTGCGGGACCGCCGGGCGACCGCTGGTGCGGTTCGCGGGCGTGTGGGCGACGGAGGTCTGAGGATGCTGAGCCACGATTACGAAAGCATAACGGACGATGACCTGATCGGCCAGCAGATCCGGCTCCGGTCAGCGGACCGCCAGCATCACATCGACGACCGTGTCGAGCAGCAGGTCGACCTGCGCCTCGGCGTACCCGCCGCGCTGCGGGGCGAAGGAGACGGTCCGCACGTCGTCCACGGTCAGCACCGATCCGTCGCGGAAGTAGCCGGAGATCCTGTCGGCGAAGGCGTCGACCTGGCGGATGTTGTAGCCCGTCGTGAGAGCGCCGGCCCGGGTGAACCGCTCGCGGGGAGCGCGGGCCAGCCGGTTCACGATCTCCTGGGCGGTCGACCGCGCGTCCGCGAGCCACGCCTCCTCGCCCCGGGCCGCGATCGCGTACTGGCGCTCCCGCAGGGCGAAGGCGTCCTCGAGGCGCTCGAGCGCCGCATCGACGTGGGGCGCGGAGTAGCCGCCCTTGCGCAGGGTGAACGCGGTGTGGCGCAGGTCGGCGGCGCGGAGGTCCGCCGGTCCCCCGGAGAGCTGCGAGTAGGCCTCGCGCGCCGACGCGAGGAAGGAGTCGACCTCGGCCGTGTCGTAGCCGGGACGGGACTCGCGGGCTCGGGGGAAGGGAGCGGTCATCCCGACATCATGCCAAGCCGCGCGCCGGGAGCGGAATCGGCACGCCCCGGCGAGGCGTGCGCTCAGTGGGCGAAGAGGAAGTACAGCACGTAGGCCGCTGCGGCCGACGGCAGGATCGAGTCCAGCCGGTCGAGGACTCCCCCGTGGCCGGGCAGCCAGGAGCTCATGTCCTTGATGCCGATGTCGCGCTTGATCAGCGACTCGGCGAGGTCGCCGAGCGTCGCGGTGAGCAGCACCACGGCCCCGAACACCGCACCGACCCACCAGGGCTGGCCGAGCATCAGCAGGGCGAGCAGGACGCCGACGACGATCCCCGCTACGGCCGCACCGGCGAACCCCTCCCAGGTCTTCTTCGGGCTGATCCGCGGTGCCATCGGGTGCTTGCCCCAGGTGAGTCCGCTCACGTAGGCGCCGGTGTCGACGACGATCACGAGCACCAGGAACGCGAACGCCCAGAGCTGGCCGCCGGGCTCGGCGACGAGACGGATCGCGAAGGCGCCGAGGAAGGTCGTGTAGCCCTGGACGAACGCGCCGAGGCCGATGTCGAGGGCGAGGTCCCTCCGGCTGGAGGCGGTGCGCCGGAAGAGCTGCTCCCCCAGCCGCCAGAGGCCGACGAGGACGGATCCGCCGAGGACCGTGGCCCACGCGGCGCCGAGGCCGCCGTAGTAAGCGGCCGGCACGGCGACGACCGCCACGATCCCGGTCGGGATGCGCGGGATGTCGCGACCGGCGTGGCGCAGGGCGTTCGAGAGCTCCAGCGCCGCGAGCAGCACCACCACCCCCGCGAGCACCATGAAGAGCTCCTTGACCAGGAGGAGGCTGACGACCATCGCACCGCCGCCGAGGAGTCCGATCGCGGTCGCCGACACGAGGTTCCGGCCCGAGCGCGCGGTCAGGCGGTCGTTCGTCGCCTCGAGCTGGGCGCGGGTCGCCTCGAGCTGGCGCTCGACGTCGGCCCGGCCCTGCTGGGCGCGCGCACGCAGCGCGTCGCGGGTGACCATCCGGGATCCCCGGGCACCCGGGACGTGCGGAGACGGTCTCTTCTCGCCGCCCTCGGGTCCTTCGGGGATCTCGGGCACCGCTACACCTCGAGCAGTTCGGATTCCTTGCGCTTGAGCGCCTCGTCGATCGCGTCGACGTGCTGCTTCGTGAGCGCCTCGAGCTCCTTCTCGCCGCGGGCGAGCTCGTCGTCGCCGATGTCGCCCTTCAGCGCGTCGAGGTCGTCCTTGCCCTTGCGGCGGATGTTGCGCACCGCGATCTTGGCGTCCTCGGCCTTGGTGCGGACGATCTTGACGAACTCCTTGCGGCGCTCGGCGGTGAGCTCCGGCAGGGTCACCCGGATGATCGTGCCGTCGTTGGTCGGGTTCGCGCCGAGGTTCGGCATGTCCCGGATGGCCTGCTCGATGTCGCGGAGCGAGCCCTTGTCGTAGGGCGTCAGGACGAGCGTGCGGGCCTCCTGGTTCTGCATCGAGGCGAGCTGCGACAGCGGCGTCGGGGTGCCGTAGTAGCTCACCAGCACCTTCTGGAACATGCCGGGGTTCGCGCGTCCGGTGCGGACCGTGGAGAAGTCCTCCTTGGCGACCTCGACGGCCTTGCCCATCTTGGTCTTCGCGTCGGCCAGTACATCCGAGATCACAGGGAGCTCCTTAAGAGAGGGAAGTGGTCAGTCTAGTTCGAGACGAGCGTGCCGAGCTCGGCGCCGCGGATGGCCTTCGCGACGTTGCCCGAGGGCTCCATGCCGAAGACCTGCATCGGCATGCCGTTGTCCATGCAGAGGCTGAACGCGGTGGAGTCGACCACCTTGAGGCCCCGCTGGAGCGCCTCCTGGTAGGTCAGCGCGTCGAGCTTCTTCGCGTCGGGGTTCGTCCGCGGGTCGGCGTCGTACACGCCGTCCACGCCGTTCTTGGCGACGAGGACCACGTCGGCGTGCGTCTCGAGCGCGCGCTGCGCGGCGACCGTGTCGGTCGAGAAGTACGGGAGTCCGGCGCCGGCGCCGAAGATGACGACGCGGCCCTTCTCCATGTGCCGGATCGCCCGGCGGGGGATGTAGGGCTCCGCGACCTGCGTCATCGCGATCGCTGACTGCACGCGCGTCTCGGCGCCCGCCTGCTCGAGGAAGTCCTGGAGGGCGAGGGCGTTCATCACCGTGCCCAGCATGCCCATGTAGTCGGCCCGGCCGCGGTCCATGCCGCGCTGCGAGAGCTCGGCTCCGCGGAAGAAGTTGCCGCCGCCGACGACCACCGAGATCTCCACCTCGGTCGCGGCATCGGCGATCTCGCGCGCCAGGGCGCTGATCACGTCAGGGTTCACGCCGAGCGTGCCGGCTCCGAACGCCTCCCCCGACAGCTTCAGAAGCACCCTGCGGCGCTTGCCCGTCGTCATCGCATCCGTCTCCGTCATGGACGTTTCCTCCCGTAGACCCGTACAAACCTATCCCGCGCGGAGCGGGCCCCGCGACCACGCCCGGGACCGCCCCGGGCAGAGCGAAGGGAGCCCGGGTCGACTGAACGACCCGGACTCCCTCCTGCAGTGCTGTTAGGCGCCGACCTTGAAACGGGCGAAGCCCGACACGGTCAGGCCCGCGTCGCTCAGGACCTTGCTGACGGACAGCTTGTTGTCCTTCGCATAGTCCTGGTCGAGCAGGGCGACCTGCTTGAAGTACGCGTTCACGCGTCCCTCGATGATCTTCGGCAGGGCGGCCTCGGGCTTGCCCTCGCCGCGCGAGATCTCCTCGACGATGCGGCGCTCGTTGTCGACCTCGGACTGCGGCACGTCCTCGCGCGAGAGGTAGGACGGGTTCGCGAACGAGATGTGCTGGGCGACGGAGCGCGCGGTCTCGGCGTCCTCACCCGCGTAGCCGACGACCACGCCGACCTGCGGGGGCAGGTCCTTGTTCGTCTTGTGGAGGTAGATCGCGAAGTGCTCGCCCGAGACGGAGGCCACGCGGCGCAGCTCCACCTTCTCGCCGAGGATCGCGGCCTCGTCGTTGATGAGGTCGGCGACGGTCTTGCCGTCGGCGGGGGCCGCGAGGGCCTCCTCGACCGTGGTCGAGCCGGCGGCGACCACCGCGGCGAGCACGGCGTCGGCGAGGGCGATGAACTTCGTGCCCTTGGCGACGAAGTCGGTCTCGCAGGCGAGCTCGATCATCGTGGCGACGCCGTCCTTCTCGGCGGCGGCGACGAGGCCCTCGCTCGTCGAGCGGTCGGCGCGCTTCGCGTTGCCCTTGGCGCCCTTGAGGCGGAGGATCTCGACCGCCTTGTCCAGGTCGCCGTCGGCCTCGACCAGCGCGTTCTTCGTGTCGACCATGCCGGTACCGAGCTGCTCGCGCAGCGTCTTGACGTCAGCGAGGCTGAAATTTGCCATGTTCTCGGAACTCCTCTTGGTTCGGAAACCCTGTGGCGCCGTCACTCGCGGCGGGCTCACGGGAGGAGCCCAGCACGCCGAGGTGACGGCGGTTCTTACTCGTGGTGAACGTGCACCGACCGAGCGGGGGCCGGACGACCGCGGGTGCGGCGTCCGACCCCCGTCACGGAACGGGGTGTCAGGCGGTGGCGGTCTCGTCGGTCGAGGTCGCGGCGGCGTCGGCCTCGGGGGCCTCCTCCGCGGCGGGGGTCTCGGCCTCGACGACGGCCTCGTCGGCGGTCTCGGCCTCGGCGTCGGCGACCTTCTCGGTCTCCGCGCCGGCCTGCTCGTTCGGCTCCTGCACGTCGGCGGCGGGCGCACCGGTGGAGAGCAGCTCCTGCTCCCACTCGGCCAGCGGCTCGACGGCGGAGACGTTGCCCTCGGCCTCGGGCTTCTGGTGGCGCTGGATGAGGCCCTCGGCCGCAGCGTCGGCGACGATGCGGGTAAGCAGGCTCACCGAGCGGATCGCGTCGTCGTTGCCCGGGATCGGGTACTGGACCTCGTCCGGGTCGCAGTTCGTGTCGAGGATGCCGATGACCGGGATGCCCAGCTTCTTGGCCTCGTCGATCGCGAGGTGCTCCTTCTTGGTGTCGACGACCCAGAGGGCCGACGGCGTCTTCGAGAGGTTGCGGATGCCGCCGAGCGACTTGTGCAGCTTGTCGAGCTCGCGCTTCTTGATGAGGAGCTCCTTCTTGGTGAAGCCGCTCTTCGACGTGTCGTCGAAGTCGAGCTCCTCCAGCTCCTTCATGCGGGCGAGGCGCTTCGAGACCGTCTGGAAGTTGGTCAGGAGGCCGCCGAGCCAGCGCTGGTTCACGTAGGGCTGGCCGACGCGGGTCGCCTGCTCCGAGATCGCGTTCTGCGCCTGCTTCTTGGTGCCGACGAAGAGGATGGTGCCGCCGTGGGCGACCGTCTCCTTGACGAAGTCGTAGGTCTTGTCGATGTAGGCCAGCGACTGCTGGAGGTCGATGATGTAGCTGCCCGAGCGCTCGGTCAGAATGAAGCGCTTCATCTTCGGGTTCCAGCGACGGGTCTGGTGCCCGAAGTGGACGCCGCTGTCGAGCAGCTGGCGCATGGTGACGACTGCCATGAGTCGTTCTCCTTGTCTCGGGGCCCGGGCGCACGACGGCGCCGAACTCCCGTTCGGTTGTCTGCGACGGCCGGTCGGCACGTCGCCCTGGCGCCCGGCGCACTCCCGCCCCGGCCGCATGAGCGGAGAGGGACCGTGGGGAGCGGAGGCCGAATGGGCGCGCGTAGTCACCCCGACGAGCGAGGTGCTCCGTGGAGTCTAGCACCAGGACGGCCGCCTCCCCCGCTGCTGCGGGAGGGCGGCCGTCGGGGCTCGGAAGACCGGTGCTACTTGCGCGCCGACTTCATCACGGTGCGGATGTGCAGGGTGTCCATCTCCTCCAGAGAGCGGCCCTTGGTCTCGGGCACGAACATGAAGACGAAGACGAACGAGATCGCCGCGAAGGCGGCGTAGAGGCCGTAGGCCAGGGTGAGCGACACGTCCTGCGAGAGGATCGGGAAGGTCACCGTGATGGCGAAGTTCGCGATCCACTGGGCCGATGCCGCCAGGCCGAGGGCGGCCGCCCGGATCCGGTTCGGGAAGATCTCGCCGAGGAGGACCCACACCAGCGGGCCCCAGGTCGCGCCGAAGAAGACGACGAACGCGTTCGCCGAGACGAGGGCGATCGGCCCCCACGCGCCGGGCAGCGAGACGTCCTCTCCGCTGATCGTCGACTGGCTGAAGGCGATGGCCATCAGCGCGAGCGAGACGGCCATGCCGGCCGAGCCGACCAGCAGCAGCGGCTTCCGGCCGACCTTGTCGACCAGGAAGATCGCCACGAAGGTGACGACGACGTTCACGACCGAGGTGAAGACCGAGATCGCGAAGGAGTTGGACTCGTCGAATCCGACCGCGCTCCAGAGCGAGGTGGAGTAGTAGAAGATCACGTTGATGCCCACGAACTGCTGGAACACCGACAGCAGGATGCCGACCCAGACCACGGGGAGCAGGCCGAGGGCGGGGCCGCGGAGGCTGGAGCGCTTCGCGTTCTCGGAGTCCTCGTCGATCTTCTTCTGGATGTCCGCGAGCGCCTCGTCGACCTCGTCGCGCGGCGTGACCGTCGCGAGCACCGCGCGGGCGTCCTCGGAGCGGCCGCGGGTCGCGAGGTAGCGGGGCGACTCCGGCAGGGTCAGGGCCAGGAGGCCGTAGATGACGGCCGGCACGGCGCAGGCGATGAACATCCAGCGCCAGGCGGCGACGCCGAACCAGAAGGGCTCGGAGGCGCCGTCCGCGCCGTTCGCGATGAGGGTGTCCGAGAGCAGTGCGGCGAAGATGCCGAGCGTGATCGCCAGCTGCTGCAGCGACGCGAGGGCTCCGCGGATGGCCTTGGGCGCGATCTCCGAGATGTAGGTCGGAGCGATCACGGAGGCGATGCCGATGCCGAGGCCGCCGACCACGCGCCAGAGCACGAGGTCCCAGACCGCGAACGCCGCGCCGGCGCCGATGGAGGAGATGAAGAAGAGCCCGGCGCCGAGCAGCATGACCTTGATGCGGCCCCAGCGGTCGGCGAGGCGGCCCGCGAGGTACGCGCCGAGTGCGCAGCCGAGCAGCGCGGAGGCGACGGCGAAGCCGATCAGCGCGGCCGAGAGCTGGAACTCGCCCTGCACCGCCTCCACGGCACCGTTCACCACCGACGAGTCGAAGCCGAAGAGGAAGCCGCCGACCGCCGCCGCGATCGCGAGGCCGATCACCTTCCTCTTCAGCTTCGCCGCCGAGGGGTTCGGGATGTCCGCTCTCCCGCTGGTCGTGTCAGATCGTCCGCTGGTCATGGTCGTCTCCGATTCTCGCCGCCGGTGGGGGCGGGGTGCCGCTCCCGAGCCGGATCACCGGCACGTTACTCCTCGCCGCGGCACCACCGGGACGGGTTGCGCTCTCCCCCGGCCGATGTCCTCCCTCCACAGCCGGGCCCGTCGCGCTCTCCTCCCCTGATCCGCTCGGCCGACCACCGGTCCCGGACCCGCTCCAGGAGGCTGGCCGCATGCTCCGATCCCGACTCCTGCGCCCGGGCGTGTTCGCCCTTGCCGCTCTGCTCGTCGGGGCGCCTCTCGGCGCCTCGCCCTCCGGCACCTCGTCCCCCGGCCGGTCCGACCCGCGGTGGACCTCCCCCGTCGCGGGCTTCTCCGTCGTGGAGCCGTGGGGCACGCCGGCCCACCGCTACGCCCCCGGGCACCGCGGGATCGACCTCGCCGCAGCGGCCGGGCAGCCCGTGGTCGCCGTCGCGGCGGGCACCGTGTCGTTCTCGGGCAGGGTGGTCGACCGGTCCGTGGTGAGCATCGTGCACGCGGACGGTCTGGTCTCGACGGTCGAGCCGGTCGACGGATCGGTGACGGCGGGGCAGGTCCTCACCGCGGGCCAGCCCGTCGGAGCAGTGGGTGCGGGCGGCCACTGCGACGGGAGGTGCGTGCACCTCGGCGTCCGCGAAGGTGGCGACTACGTCTCGCCGATGCGGTTCTTCGGCGGGATCCCCCGGGCGGTGCTTCTGCCGATGGACGACGTATCGCAGGGTGTTGAGCGAGTGGCGCGGAAGGGTGCGTCCGGTGACTCGCGCGTCCGGTCAGGCGCGGGGGTGGGCGAGGCGGTAGGCGTCGCGGATCCGCTCGGTCGAGACGTGGGTGTAGATCTGCGTGGTGCCCAGGCTCGCGTGGCCGAGCAGCTCCTGGACGGCGCGGAGGTCGGCTCCGCCGTCGAGCAGATGGGTCGCCGCGGTGTGGCGGAGGGTGTGCGGACCGGACGGTCCGGAGCCCTGCCCGCCGTCGAGGAGCCTCGCCACCACGCCGTAGACCGTGCGCGGGGTGAGGCGCGCGCCCCGCCGTCCCAGCAGCAGGGCCCCGCTCCCGTCGCCGGTGGCGAGAGAGGGTCGGGCGCGCTCCAGGTAGTCGACGAGCGCCTCCTTCGCGGGGACGCCGAACGGGACGACCCGCTGCTTGGCGCCCTTGCCGGTGACGAGCACGGTGAGCCTGCCGAGATCGACGTCGCCCAGGTCGACGGCGACCAGCTCGGAGACGCGGATGCCGGAGGCGTAGAGCAGCTCGACGATCGCGAGGTCCCGCAGCGCCACCGGGTCCTCGGTCGCGCCTCGCGCCGCGACCGTGTCGAGCACCTTTTCCGCCTGCGGGAGCGTGAGGACCCGCGGCAGTGTCCGTCCCGACTTGGGCGTCTTGAGGCGTGCGGCGACGTCGACGGGGAGCCGCTCGGTCCGATGCGCCCAGGAGGAGAAGGAGCGGACGGCCGCGGTGCGCCGGGCGAGGGTCGCGCGGGCGATCCCCGACTCCGACTCTCGCCAGAGCCAGTCGCGCAGCAGCTCGAGGTCGAGCTCGGCGGTGAGGAGCCGCCCCTTCTCCTCCGTGTGGGCGATCAGGCGCGCCAGGTCGGAGCGGTAGCCCTTCGCGGTGGCGGGCGAGAGGGACCGCTCGTCGAGGACGTACCGGAGGAAGTGCTCGACCGAGTCGGCGAGCGTCTCGCCGGTCATGATCCGTCCGGCATCCGCGACCAGAGGTCGATGCGCCCCTGCTCGTCGAGCCCCTCGAGCCGCTCGATCAGGTCGGTGCCGAACCGCGTCGCGATCGGGGCCGGTGCCGTCGGCACGAACGAGGCGGCCACCGTCTCCGGGTGGACGTGGACGAGCGAGAGGCTCTGCGCTCCGTCGACGCCGGCGAGCTCCCGCTCGGGCGCTCCGAGGTCCATCGTGTAGCTGGTGGCGCCGGCGACGAGCACGGGCACGCCCGCGAAGGTCGCAGCCGTGGGGTAGTGCAGGTGGCCGCCGAGGATCGCGCGGACGTCGGTTCCGCGCACCACCTCCTCGAGGCGGTCGATCCCCCGCAGCTCGAGCACGGTCATCGCGCCGAGCGGCGTGGGCAGCGGAGGGTGGTGCAGGGCGAGGATCGTCCCGAGCGGGGCCGGTGCGGCGAGCTCGTCCTTCAGCCAGGCCAGCTGGGCGTCGGTGAGGTCGCCGTGGTGGAAGCCGGGCACCGCGCTGTCGAGCGCGATGAGCCGGAGCCCGCCGAGGTCGACGACCTGGTCCACGGGTCCCGCGCCCGCCGGGTCCTGCTCGAGGAGCACCCGCCGGAAGGCTCCGCGCTCGTCGTGGTTGCCCATCACCCAGACGATCGGGCAGCCGAACCGCTCGCCCACGGGGTCGAGCTGCTCGCGCACGCGCCGGTAGGCGTCCTCCTCGCCGCGGTCCGCGACGTCCCCGGTCACCACGATCGCGTCCAGGCGTCCGCCGCGCTCGGCCAGCCGGCCGACCGCCTGCGCGAGGCGGGCGACCGTGTCGACCTTCCCGTAGAGCGGAGCGCCGTCGGCCAGCAGGTGCGTGTCGCTCAGATGCGCGATGACCCTGTCGGCGGCGCGGAAGTGCCCGAGCTGCGGGCGCTCTCCGCCGTGTCCTGCTGCCGTGGCGTCCATGCCGCTCCCCTCGCCGATGCCCCTTCAGCGTAGGGCGGACCGCCGACAGCGCCGCGGCGGCGGGGCCGCTCACCCGGGTGCCCGCTCCCAGTCCCCGTCCTCGGAACGGTGGACGCGTCCGTCTGCGAGGAGCGCACCCAGCGCCGACAGTGCCGAATCGAGCGAATCCCCGGAGAGCCGGGCGACGGTTGCGGCGTCACAGCCTCCTTCGGATTCGACGACGGCCAGGACTCGCGCCTCAGCCGCGGTCAGCGCTCGGCACGATCCGTCGGCGTCGCCGACGGCGAGCAGTTCGAGCACATCCGCCGGCGAGGTGACGCAGGTCGCCGCGTACTCGCGGAGGAGCCGGTGGCAGCCGGCGGAGGAGGCACTGGTGACCGGGCCCGGGACCGCGCCGAGGGGGCGGCCCAGGGCAGCCGCGTGGCCGGCGGTGTTGAGGGAGCCGGAGCGGGCGCCGGCCTCGACGACGACGGTGCCCGCGGTGGAGGCGGCGATGAGGCGGTTGCGCTGCAGGAATCGCCAGCGGGTGGGCGTGGTGCCCGGCGGGACCTCCGTCGCGACGGCGCAGCCGGGGGTGGCGATGATGCGGTGGAGGAGGTCGGCGTGAGCCGTCGGGTAGAGGCGGTCCGCTCCCCCGGCGAGGAAGGCGACCGTGCGGCCTCCGGAGCCGAGGGCGGCGCGGTGGGCGACCGCGTCGATCCCGAAGGCACCGCCCGAGACGACGGAGACGCCTCGCGCCGCGACGCCCGCGGCGAGCTCGGCGGCCACGTGCTCGCCGTAACCGGTCGCAGCGCGGGCGCCGACGAGGGCGAGGCGGTGCGGCGGATCGAAGGCGGCGGGATCACCGCGCAGCCAGAGCAGGAGTGGCGCGTGCGGCCCGAGGTCGTCGAGCGACTCGGGCCACACGGGAGCCCCGGGCAGGAGCAGACGTGCGCCGAGTCGCTCGGCGATCTCGAGACGGCGGAACAGGAGTCTGCGGTCCAGGCGCGGTCGCCAGCGCGCCAGCCCCGACTGGAGGGCGGCGACCTCGGAGTCGAGGGGCACGGGTGCCGGGCCTCCTTCGTCGGAGGGAGCGCGATGCGGGGGCGCGAGGATCTCCTCCGCAGACGACGAGGACACGACGTGTGCGAAGGCCTCGGCCGCGCCGACCCTCTCGATGAGGAGGGCTGCGACGGAGTCGCCGGGCTCGGTCAGAGAGTTCCAGCCGCACCGGGCTGCAGCGTCGACGAGTGCGCTCCGAGCGCAGCCGGACTCACCCGAAGGCTCGCCATCGGCAGCGGAGTCCGGATCGGCTGCGCCGCTCGGCAGCAGTCGGCGAACGGCGTCGAGCTCCGCGCCGTCGAAGAGCGCGTCGGGCCGGATCACGCGGCACCTCCCCGGAGGACGAGCGCGCGCGCGAGATGGGCGGCACTCGGCCGGTCGGCTGCGTCGAGGTCCGCGAGCGTCCAGGCCAGGCGCAGGACCCGGTCGTAGCCGCGCATGGTCACCAGACCTCGCTCCAGAGCCCGGTCGAGCGTGCGGGACTCGGCACTGGTCGGGCGCACCGCGTCCGAGCGCAGCCAGGCGCCGGAGACCTCCGAGTTGAGCGTCCACGGGGTGGAAGCGAGGCGAGCCGCTGCGAGGGACCGTGCCGCGGCGACACGATCGCGGGCCTGTGCCGTCGACACGCCGGACGTGTCTCGGCGCGCGGCCAGTTGAGCCGCGCTGATGCGGCGGACCGTCAGGCGGATGTCGACGCGGTCGAGCAGCGGTCCGCTGAGCCGCGCGAGGTAGCGGCGGCGGACCGAGGGAGCGCAGGTGCAGGTCTCTCCGGGGATGCCGAAGCGGCCGCACGGGCACGGGTTCGCCGCGAGGACGAGCTGCACCCGCGCGGGGAACTCGGCGACGGCATTCGCGCGGTGGATGCGGATCACGCCGGATTCGAGCGGCTGGCGCAGCGCGTCCAGGGCCACCGAGGAGAACTCGGGGGCCTCGTCGAGGAACAGCACGCCCCTGGTGGCGCGGGCGACCGCGCCGGGACGGATGCGGCCGCTGCCGCCGCCGACGATCGCTGCCGACGAGGCCGAGTGGTGCGGACTCTCGAACGGCGGCCTGCGCACCAGCGCGCCACCGGTCGGCGCTCCGACGAGCGAGCGCATGCAGGTGGCCTCGAGCGCTGCATCGTCGTCGAGGTCGGGGAGGATGCCCGGCAAGCGCGAGGCGAGCATCGTCTTCCCGGCGCCGGGAGGCCCGAGCAGGAACACGTGGTGCCCGCCCGCCGCCGCGACGACCATCGCCTCGGCCGCCTCCTCGTTCCCCACCACGTCGGAGAGGTCGAGGCGGGCCTCCGGCTCGGACACCGTCTCAGACGGCGGCGCGGCCTCGGGGAGCACCGGCACTTCCCACTCGGCTCCGTGCCAGACGGCGGCCGCCGCCAGCGAGGAGACCGCGATCACCTCGACGCCGTCGACCAGCTCCGCCTCGAGCCGGTCCTCGACGGGGACCATCACGCGGCGCCTGCCCTCGCGGGCGGCCGCGAGCACCGCGGGCAGCACGCCCGGGACGGAGCGCAGTCGGCCGTCCAGGCCGAGCTCCCCGATGTGGACGACCGCGGCGACCGACTCCGCATCGACCTCGCGGAGCGATGCGAGCGCGGCCAGCCCGATGGCGAGATCGAAGGCGGAGCCGTGCTTGGGCATCGCGGCCGGCGAGAGGTTCACGGTGATCTTGTACTCGGCGATGGTGCTCCCGGAGTTGATCGCCGCCGAGCGCACCCGCTCCTTCGCCTGCGCGAGCGCGGCGTCGGGCAGCCCGATGATCACCATGCCCGGGGTGCCGTCGGCCGAGTGGGCCTCCACCCCGACCACGGCTCCCGCGAAGCCGACGAGACCGACCGCGGAGGTCCTCCCCAAGCCCATCAGGCCACCGCCCGCAGGTGCCGGATCTGCGACGGGACTCCCCCGGGAGCGACGATGCCGACCGCGTCGATCCGCAGATGCCGGGAGCGCTCGTGGTGCTCGTCGGCCCAGGCGTAGGCGAGTCGCCGCAGGCGCTGCGCCTTGGCCCGCGTGATGGCCTCGACCGGAAGCCCGAAGCGCGTCGACGAGCGCGTCTTCACCTCCACCACGACCAGTGCCGACCCGTCGCGGGCCACGATGTCGAGCTCGCCCTCGCGGACCCGCCAGTTGCGGTCGAGGATCTCGAATCCGTTGTCTCTCAGGTGCGCCGCCGCGATCTCCTCGCCGCGCCGCCCCAGTTCGTCCTTGTCCATGCGTCCTCCTGCCGGAAGCGTGCCGGAGCAAGAACGAGCGCTGTACGGCCGGGAGGGGATCCGGGGAGAAGAGGGCCGAGGTGGCGGGTGGGGAGGGACGTCGGCCGTGGTCTCGATACGCCGCCGGGTGCGGCTACGCGACCAGCTGATGTATCCGCGCCGCCTGAAGACGAGACCCGCGGAGCCGCGCATCCGAGAGAGCTCCGGAGCGGGGTGGGGCTGCGGGCACCGGGTCTCGATGCGCCGACGGAGGCGGCTACGCGACCAGCAGGGGGTCCGGAGCCTGCCGCGACAGCGCCCTACTCGTCGAGCGCGAGCTCCTTCGGGAGCTCGAACTCCTTGCGGGAGAGCTCCTCGACGTTGACGTCCTTGAAGGTCAGCACGCGCACCGACTTCACGAAGCGGTCGGAGCGGTAGACGTCCCAGACCCACACGTCGCGCATGGTGAGCTCGAAGTAGAAGTCGTGCTCGGTGTCGCGGCGGACCAGGTCGACCTCGTTCGCCAGGTAGAACCGGCGCTCGGTCTCGACGACGTACGAGAACTGCGAGACGACGTCGCGGTACTCCCGGTACAGTGCCAGCTCGACCTCGCGGTCGTAGTCCTCGAATTCGTCCTCATCCATCGTTGGACAATCCTACGCCGAGCCGACGGGCCCGAGCGCCGGGAGCGGCTCCTCGACGCTCTCCCGCGACTTCGACAGCCAGGTCACCCGGTGGAGCGGGGACGGGCCGACCCGCTCGATCCCCGCCCAGTGCGCGGCGCTGCCGTAGCCCTTGTTGCTGTCCCAGGCGTAGTCGGCGAAGTCGTCGTGGTGGCGCACCATCTGACCGTCCCGGCCCACCTTCGCGAGCACGGAGGCGGCGGAGACGGCGGCGCAGTCGCGGTCGGCCTTCACGCGGGTGATGATCGTCAGCTCGGCCGCCCACTCGCCCAGCGCGGGCGTCAGCCAGTCGTGAGCGCCGTCGAGGAGGACGACGGCGGTGGCGAGGTCGACGCCCTGGTCGGCGAGGCGCTCGATGCCCCTCGACGCGGCGCGGCCGAGGCCGACGATGATCCCGGTCTCGTCGATCTCGTCCGCCGAGGACTCGCCGATCGCCCAGGCGGAGACCCACTTCGCTACTCCCGGCAGGAGCGCCTCGCGGCGGGCGGGAGCGAGCATCTTGGAGTCGCGGAGCCCCTCGGGGAAGCGCCCGCAGCGGCTGCCGATCGACACGACGCCGACCGAGACCGGGCCGGCGATCGCGCCGCGGCCGACCTCGTCGCAGCCGATGACCGTCTCATAGCCCTGCCGGAAGAGGCGCCGCTCCTGCGTCAGCGTCGGCTCGGCGACGACCACCTAGCCCTGCCCGCTCTGCGCGTCGTCCGAGCCCTCCTCGGAGGCCTCGGTGTCGACTCCGCGGAACACCGACGGGTAGTCGTCGAGCCACGCCCACTGCTGCACGGGCCAGGTCACGAGGATCGCGCGGCCCACGACGTTGTCGATCGGCACGAAGCCGCCGCCCGGCTTGTCGGTGTTGTAGCGGGAGTCGGCGGAGTTGTAGCGGTTGTCGCCCATCACCCAGAGCGAGCCCTCGGGCACGACGACGTCGAAGGGGGTGGCCGAGACGGCCTGCACCCCGTCCGGCAACTTCACGTAGGGCTCGTCGATCGGGTTGCCGTTGATCTCGACCTGGCCGAGCGGCGTGCAGCAGGTCACGTGGTCGCCCGGCAGGCCGATGACGCGCTTGATGAGGTGGTCGTTGCTGTCGGGAGCGGTGAGGCCGACGAGCGCGAGGGCGGAGTCGACCGCGGCCTGGAACGGCGGCACGTTGGGCTCGGAGCTCGGCGAGAGCCATCCGCCGGGATCGCGGAAGACGACGACGTCGCCGCGCGAGATCTTCACCACTCCGGGCACGAGCTCGTTCACGAGGATGCGATCGTTCTCGACGAGCGTCTGCTCCATGGAGGAGGAGGGGATGTAGAAGGAGCGGATCAGGAAGGTCTTCACGAGGAAGGAGACGAGCACCGCGACCACGAAGATGATCAGCACGTCGCGGAGGAAGAGCAGGACTCCCCGGCGCTTGCGCGGGCGCTTCTCGGACGGATCCGCCGAGTGGCGGGCGTGGTCCTCGCCTCCGGGGAGGCGGACCGGGGCCGTGCTGTCTGTCATCGCTCGCCGTCGCCCCTACTGTGCATCACCGGGTGGACTCCCCGGACGGATCGCCCCGAGAAAGGGAGGAACCCCGGTCCATCATAGGTGGACCGGGGTTCCCGAGAAGTCGTGCGGAAGCCGCTCAGGCGTCGCGCTTCTCCTTGATCTTGGCCTTCTTGCCGCGCAGGTTGCGCAGGTAGTAGAGCTTCGCGCGACGGACGTCACCGCGGGTGACGACCTCGATGTGGTCGATGACCGGCGAGTGCACGGGGAACGTGCGCTCGACGCCGACCTGGAAGCTCACCTTGCGGACGGTGAAGGTCTCGCGGACGCCCTCGTTGGAGCGGCCGATGACGACGCCCTGGAAGACCTGGATGCGCGAGCGGGAGCCCTCGACGATGTTGACGTGGACCTTGACGGTGTCGCCGGCGCGGAAGTCCGGGACATCGCTGCGGAGGGACGCCGCATCGACGGAATCGAGGATGTGCATGCTGTATCGCTCTCCGTGCCCGCCACAGGTCGAACACCGTTTCGTTGATGGAAGTCGGTCGTGCCCACGTCGTCGCGGCTCCCCTGTGGCAGAGCCTGCGCGAGGCACAAGCGCTCATTCTGCCATGCCGCGTCGATCCGAGTCAAAGCAGGGTCGTCGGGAGGGCAGAGTCACCTGGAGGACAGGGTCGCCCTGAGGCCAGAGCCGCGCAGAGGGCGGATCCGTCGAGGGGGCCGAGCCGTGGAGCAGGGCGGGACCTCGCAGTGGGACAGCGCCTCTCGGGACGCCCGACCCCTCAGAGGACGATGGTCTGCCCGTCCTGCGGGCGCTCCGGGTCGAAGCCCTCGCCGGCGACGGGGCGGTGAGCGCCCTCGGCCTGCACGGACGCCGCCTCCGAGAAGGCGAGGAGAGTGGCCCTCGCGTCGGCGAGGAACCGCCACGCCGAGTGCCAGAAGGCCGCCACTCCGAGGACCACCGAGAGCAGGCCCAGCGCCCAGGCGCCGGGCGGGAAGAAGCCGAAGGCGATCAGGGAGAGGTGCCAGGCGCCGACCACGGCCACGTCGCCCCACGCGGGAGTGCGCGTGGGCCGAACGGTCACCCGGAATGCGACGATCGCGGCCACAGCCGCCAGCGCGACCGCCAGAATGGGGAGGGCGATCACCAGGCCGAGCACGGTCCAGCCGCTCGATCCTCCGAAGACCCCGTAGCCGAGGAGGATCCACAAGGGCAGCACGATCGCCGCCGGGAACTGCCAGGAACCGAATGCCCGTCGCGTGCGCATGCACCGACCGTACCCACCACCGCTGAGCGACGGCTCAGCGGACCCCGAGAGGATCAGGATGATCGAGCTACGCACCCCCGCCGAGATCGAGGAGATGCGTCCCGCCGGCCGCTTCGTCGGCGAGGTACTGAAGGCCACCTCCGCCGCTGCCGCGGTCGGCGTGAACCTGCTCGAGCTCGACCGGCTCGCCCACGACATGATCCGCACGGCCGGCGCCGAGTCCTGCTACATCGACTACCACCCCTCCTTCGGCGCGAGTCCCTTCGGCAAGGTCATCTGCACCTCCGTCAACGACGCGGTGCTGCACGGCCTGCCCTTCGACTACCGGCTGAAGGACGGCGACCTGCTCACCCTCGACTTCGCCGCCTCCGTGAACGGCTGGGTCGCCGACTCGGCCATCAGCGTCGTGGTCGGGACGCCGCGCGAGGAGGACCTCGCCCTCATCGACACCACCACCCGCGCGCTCGAGGCCGGCATCGCCGCCGCGCAGCCCGGGAAGAAGATCGGCGACATCTCCGCGGCCATCGCGGCCGTCGCACACGCCGAGGGCCTGTCCATCAACACCGACTTCGGCGGCCACGGCGTCGGCCGCACGATGCACGGCGATCCGCACATCCCCAACGACGGACGCGCCGGCCGCGGCTACCCGCTCCGCCCGGGCCTCGTCGTCGCGATCGAGCCGTGGTTCCTGCAGACGACCGACGAGATCTACACGGACAAGGACGGCTGGACCCTCCGCAGCCGTGACGGCTCTCGCGGCGCCCACATGGAGCACACGATCGCCATCACCGAGACGGGAAACATCGTCCTGTCCGCGCGGGATTGACCAAGCGGTGGACAGTACTGCTATCTGATAGCGATACTGTCCACGTGCGAATCTCGGAGCTCAGCCGCAGCAGCGGCGTCAGCCTGCCCACGATCAAGTACTACATCCGGGAGGGGCTGCTGCCGCCGGGCGACGCCGCCGGCCCCCAGCGGGCGGAGTACGGGGACGCCCATGTCGCCCGCCTGACGCTGCTCCGGGCGCTCATCGAGAGCGGCGGCGTCGGCATCGCCGGCGCGAAGCGGATCACGGCCGCGCTCGACGCGGGCGTCGGTCCGACAGCAGCGTTCGAGGTGGCGCAGGACGTGGTCTCCGTGAGCGCCGACTCGACCGCGTCCGCCACCGAGGCGTCGACGCGGCGGATCGCCGAGGCCGCGGGCTCCGACCACTGCGGCCACCCTGCCGTCGCGACGGCGGCACGGGCGCTCGACGCGCTCGAGCTCTCCACCGGACCGATGAGCGCCGGCTGGCTCGAGACCTACGCCCGCGCCGCCGCCCTCGTCGCCTCCGCCGACCTCGACGAACTGCAGGCCCGCGAGAGCGTGAGCGAGCAGGCTGCCGTCGCCGCCGTCGGCACCGCGCTCGGAGACGTGGTGCTGCAGTCGCTCCGGCGCGTCGCCCAGGCGCGCGAGACGCAGAGCCGCTTCGGCTCGACGGAGGTGCCCCGATGAGCGCCGCGACCGAGACGCCCGCGCCCACAGCCTCCGCTGCTCCGCACCGGCCGCTCCTGGTGCTCGCTGCCGCGATGGCGGTCGGCGCCCTCCTCTGCGCGATCGCGGTGGTCGTCGATCCCCGCGAGCTCGGCGGGCAGCCGCTCTGGGGCAAGCCGCTGAAGTTCTGCCTCTCGATCGCGCTGTACGCCGTGACGCTCAGCCTGGCTGATCGGGCTCGTGCCCCGCCGGCGCCGCCCCACCCGAGCGCTGGGCACAGTCGCGGCGGTCGGCCTGGCGGTCGAGATGGTCGTGATCGGAGGCGCCGCCCTGGTCGGCGAGCGCAGCCACTTCGACGTCTCCACTCCCCTGCACGCCGCGCTCTGGGCCTCGATGGCCGTCTCGATCGTGGTGGTCTGGCTGGCGACGCTGGTCCTCGCCGCCCTCCTGGCGCGGGTGCCGCTCGGCGACCCGGCGCTGACGCTCGCCGTCCGCGCCGGACTCGTGATCGGGCTCGTCGGGATGGCCCTCGCATTCCTGATGACGGGGCCCTCGCCCGGCCAGATCAGCGACTACCAGGGCGTCGTCGGCGCGCACGCCGTCGGAGTCGCGGACGGCGGACCCGGCCTCCCCCTCCTGGGCTGGAGCACCACGGGGGGCGATCTGCGCATCCCGCACTTCGTCGGGATGCACGCTCTGCAGGGGCTCCCGCTGCTCGCGCTGCTGCTCGGACGGCTGGCACCCCGGATCCCCGTGCTGCGCCCCGGATGCACCCGGCTGCGGCTCGTCGCACTGGCCTCGGCAGGCTGGGCGGCCGCGGTCGCCCTCACCTGCTGGCAGGCGCTGCGCGGACAGGCGCTGACCGCACCGGACGCGCTGACCCTCGCCGTCGCTACTGTGGCCGTGATCGCCCTCGCCGGAGGGACGATCCTCACCCTCGCACGAACGGAGGCCCGCGCATGAGCCGGCTGCACCGCGGCTGGACGCCGCTCGGGATCGTCTACCTCGTCCTCGCCCTCGCCGGGCTGATCGGGACCTGGACCTGGAACGTGAGGGCGATGCAGGAGGGCGCGGACGTCCTCGCCGGCCTCGCCGCAGGCGGGCCGTGGGTGTCGTCGTTCTCGACCGACCTGCTGGTCGTCGCGATCGCGGCCGTCGCCTTCATGGTGGTGGAGGGCCGCCGGATCGGGATGCGCCGCGTGTGGATCCTGGTGCTGCTCGCGCCGCTGGTCGCCCTCGCGTTCGCGTTCCCCCTCTTCCTCGCCCTCCGCGACCGGCACCTGGCCCTCGCGGCCCGGTGACCGTGCGGCGCGGGGCTAGGGAAGCAGTTCGGGGCGGACGCGGCGCGTGCGCTCGACGCTCTGCTCGTGGCGCCAGGCGGCGATCGCCCCGTGGTTGCCGCTGAGGAGCACCGGAGGGACGTCGAGGCCGCGCCAGGAGGCCGGCTTGGTGTAGCTCGGGTACTCGAGCAGCCCGTCGGAGTGGCTCTCCTCGACCAGGCTCGCCGGGTTGCCGACGACGCCCGGGACCAGGCGTCCGACGGCCTCGATCATCGCCATCACGGCGACCTCTCCTCCGTTGAGGACGTAGTCGCCGAGGCTGATCAGCCGGACCCGCGCGCGCTCGGCGGTGTGGTCCACGACGCGCTGGTCGATGCCCTCGTAGCGGCCGCAGCCGAAGACGAGGGAGGACTCCTCCGCGAGCTCGCGGGCGGTCGCCTGGGTGAACAGCTCGCCCGCGGGCGACGGGAAGATCACGACGGGGTCGTCCGCGCCGTCGAGGATCGTGTCGAGCGCCTCGCCCCACGGCTCCGGTCGCATCACCATGCCGGCGCCGCCGCCGTAGGGCGTGTCGTCGACGGTGCGGTGGCGGTCGTGGGTGAAGTCGCGCAGGTCGTGCACGCCGAGCTCGATCAGCCCGCTCTGCCGCGCACGGCCGAGCAGGCTGATGTCGAGCACGCCGAAGAACTCCGGGAAGATCGTGACGATGTCGATCCTCACGACCGGGGCTCCTCCTCGGAGGCGGCGTCGGAGGCGGCCGGGGGCTCGTCGTCGGCGGGCTCCTCGAGAGCGGAGTCCGCGTCATCGGAGGCGTCGGTCTCGTAGGCGTCCGCAGGCGCGCTCAGCGCCGGGTCCGCGAGGTCGACGCCGCTGAGGTCGACTGCGGCGGGCTCCTCCTCGGGAGCCTCCTCGAAGAGGCCGATCGGAGGCGTGACCGTGACGATCCCGGCCGCGGCGTCGACGGAGGGGACGATCGCGTTCACGAACGGCACCATCACCTCGCCGGAGGGGGTGCCGACGATGAGCAGGTCCTGCGCGGGGAAGTGGTCGACGCGGCGGACGGTGCCGACCTCGACGCCGTCGCGGACGACCTTCATGCCGACCAGCTGGTAGTCGTACCAGGAGTCGTCCTCGCCCGGCTGGGTCTGCACCTCCTCGTCGATCCAGAGGATCGCCTTCAGGAGGGTCTCAGCGGCGTTGCGGTCGTCCACGCCTCGGAAGAACGCGACGGGGTGGCTGTTGTACCAGCGCAGCTCGACGAGCTCGAGCTTCCTGCCGTGCCACTCGGAGGTGCGCGGGACCTGCAGCGTGAACGTGGATCCGGGGGTGAAGCGCTTGTCGGGCTCGTCCGTGTAGAGCTCGAGCTTGATGGCGCCCTTGAGCCCGTGTGCCTTGGTGAGTCGGGCGACGCGGAGCTGCGTCGTGCCCGGTCCGGTGACCGACACCTCTACTTGTCGGTGTCGACGACGTCGACGCGCACGCGGCGCCCGTCGGCGAGCGCGGCGACGAGAGTGCGGACGGCCTTGGCGGTGCGACCGGAGCGTCCGATCACGCGGCCGAGGTCCTCGGGGTGCACACGCACCTCGAGGACCTCTCCGCGCGGGGAGCTCGTGGCCACGACACTGACCTCATCGGGGTTCTCGACGATCCCCTTGACGAGGTGTTCGACGGCGGGAGCGAGCACTGACTACGCCTCGGTGGAGGTCTCGTCGGCGGTGTCCTCGACCGGGGCGGCCTTGGCCGGAGCCTCGGACTTCGGCTTGAGGACGGGCTTCTTCTTCGCGTCGACGACGAACGGAGCCTTGGGCTCCTTCACCTGGACGGTGCTGACGGCGTCGGCGTCGCCCTTGAAGCGGCCCCAGTCGCCGGTCAGCTTGAGGATCGCGGCGACCTGCTCGGTCGGCTGCGCGCCGACTCCGAGCCAGTACTGCGCGCGCTCCGAGTCGACCTGGATGAACGAGGGCTGCTCGGTCGGGTGGTACTTGCCGATCTCCTCGATCACGCGGCCGTCGCGCTTGGTGCGCGAGTCGGCGACGACGATGCGGTAGTAGGGCGCCCGGATCTTGCCGAGGCGCTTCAGACGAATCTTGACAGCCACAATTCTCCTGTGTGGTCGTTGACCGGTGTCCGGTCGATGATGGATGAACTGAGCCGTGAGCGTGGGGGCACACCCGGCGGAAGCTCGAGGGGGTTTCGTCGGCGGTGAGTAGAGGGTCGACCGCCTCGGACCCGACGGATCATTCTGCCAGAAAAACCGCCCCGGTGCGGGCCCGGCACGCCGCCGCCCAGCGGCACCCTCGCGGGAGCGGGCCTCGCGGGACCGGGAAGGCCTCCGCCGGGGCTCGGCGTCCGTCCCGGCCGCAGGTGGCAGGATGGCGAGGCGCGTCCCGATCGGCGGACGCCCGGATCCGATGAGGACCACGCCATGGAGATCAGCTTCGCCGCATCAGACCGCTCCACGCTCGGGATCGAGTGGGAGGTCGCGATCGTCGACCGGCAGACGGGCGATCTCGCCAACGTCGCCGATGTGGTGCTGGAGGCGCTCCGCAGCGACGACGGCGCCCCGCACCCGCACATCACCGGCGAGCTCCTGCGCAACACGGTCGAGCTGGTCTCCGGCGTGCACACCTCCGTCCGCGACGCGGTCGCCGATCTGCAGGACCAGCTGCGGCAGGTGCGCGAGATCACCGACCCCATGGGACTCGACCTCGTGTGCTCGGGCACGCACCCGTTCGCGCAGTGGTTCGACCAGGCCATCACGGACAAGGAGCGGTACCACCGCCTCATCGACCGGACCCAGTGGTGGGGCCGGAACATGATGATCTGGGGCATCCACGTGCACGTCGGCATCGAGCACCGCGACAAGGTGCTGCCGATCCTCAACTCCCTGCTCGACTACTACCCGCACCTGCAGGCGCTCTCGGCGTCGAGCCCGTTCTGGGGCGGAGTCGACACGGGCTACGCCTCGAACCGCGCGCTGATGTTCCAGCAGCTGCCGACGGCGGGCCTGCCTCCGCAGTTCGGTGCCTGGGCGAACTACGAGGAGTACGTCGACGACATGATGCGCACCGGCGTCATCGACGACCACACGGAGGTCCGCTGGGACATCCGCCCCTCGCCGCAGTGGGGCACTCTCGAGATGCGCGCGTGCGACGGCCTCTCCTCCGCGGAGGAGATCGGAGCGGTCGCCGCGCTGATCCAGTGCCTCGTCGAGCACCTCTCGTCGCGGCTGGACGCGGGCGAGGACCTTCCGACGATGCAGCCCTGGTACGTGCGCGAGAACAAGTGGCGCGCGGCCCGCTACGGACTCGACGCCGAGATCATCCTCGACGCCGCCGGAGCGGAGCGGCTGGTCACCGACGACATCCGCGACCTGCTCGTCACCCTCGCACCGGTCGCCGAGCGCCTCGACTGCGTGAGGGAGCTCGGCGACGTCGAGCTGATCCTGGTCGCGGGAGCGAGCTATCAGCGCCAGCTGCGGACGGCCGCGGCGAACGACGGCGACCTCAAGGCGGTGGTCCGGGCGCTCGCGGGCGAGCTGCGCGACGGGCTCCGGGATCCCCGCTCGTGACGCGTCCCGCCCTCCTCGCCGCAGCCGCGATCGGCGCGCTGGCCCTCGGTCTCGCCGGCTGCTCGTCCTCGACGACGACCGGCCCGGCGACCGCGTCCCCCGCCGGCACCGCCACTCCCCTCCCGACCGTCACCGCCGATCCGCTTCCGCTCTCGATCGGTGGCTCCCTGCCCGCCGGCTCCCGGGTGACGATCGTCGGCGACAGCATCGTGCGCGGTCTGACGGTCGATCCGGAGCAGGCCTGGCCCGCACTCGTCGGCGACGACCTCGGCTGGGAGGTCACGAACCTGGGCTGCGACGGCGGCGGCTTCATCGAACCGGGCGACTGCGGCGTCGCGATCGGCGACCGCGCGGAGGAGATCGCCGACACCCGGCCCGACGCGATCGTGCTGATCGCCAGCAGCAACGACCTGGGCTGGGATCCGGAGGACGTGGACGCCGCGATCGGGCCGGCGGTGGACGCGATCGTGTCCACCTCGCCCTCGGCCCGGCTCATCGCGCTGGACTCGGTCTGGGGCCCCGACCCGCGCCCCTCCGATCTCGACGAGTACGACGCGGCGCTGGTCGAGGCCGTGACGGCCGCCGGCGGCGGTGCGCTGGAGTACCCGGACCCCCTCCGCGAGGACGGGCTGCTCGGCGAGGACGGCGTGCATCCCACCGTCGAGGGCCAGCGCGCCCTGGCCGACGCCTTCGAGGTGGCGGCCGAGAAGTCCGGCCTCGCCCGGGCGGTGCCGACCGGCCAGAAGGCGACGGACGCGCCGGCGGCCTGACTCCGACGCGGGGCGCCGCCGTGACGGCGCCCCGCCGGGTCAGCGCGCGGTGCTGTTCCGGCCGTCGCGCCAGCCGAGCAGGTCGCGCACGGGCGCGAGGTCGATGTCCGGACCGGTGATGCCGAGCGTGAACAGGCGGGCGCCCAGGTCGTACTGCTGGTCGAGCACGTCGAAGGAGGCGTCGCCGACACCGCCGCGCACGCTCGCGCCGGTCGAGATCTCGATCGCGGCCGGGTCGCGGTCGACGCGGCCGCACCACTCCGAGAGCACGCCGAGCTTGCGCTCGAGCGTCGGGACGTCCGAGAAGCTGTGCCAGATGTCGGCGTGCTCGGCGACGATCCGCAGCGTCTTCTTCTCGCCGCCGCCGCCGATCATCACCGGGATGTCGCGGGTGGGCGCCGGGTTGAGCATCGACCACCGGCTGCGGATGCGCGGCATCGCCTCGGAGAGCTCGTCGAGGCGGGAGCCGGGAGTGCCGAACTCGTAGCCGTACTCCTCGTAGTCGCGCTCGAACCAGCCCGAGCCGATGCCGAAGATCAGACGGCCCTCGGCGCCCTTGGCGCTGATGTGGTCGACCGTGCGCGCCATGTCGGCGAGGAGGTCGGGGTTCCGGTAGCTGTTGCAGGTGACCAGCGGGCCGAACTCGATGCGGCTGGTCTGCTCGGCCCAGGCCGCGAGCATGCTCCAGCCCTCGAAGTGCAGGCCGTTCGGCTCTCCCGAGAGCGGGAAGAAGTGGTCCCAGTTGAAGGCGATGTCGACGCCGAGGTCCTCGAGCTGGGCGAGCGTGTCGCGGATGACCTCGTAGGGGACGTGCTGCGGTGCGATCTGGACGCCGATGCGGACGGGGCGCGCGTGTGCGGTTGTCATGCCCTCACGCTAGCGAGCGGTGCGCCTCACGGGGATCCCCGCTGCGGCCCCCGGAGGGACGGCGCGCTACTCCCCCGCCGGGTCCGGCGACGCCGAGGGCGCCTCGTCGCTCGTGGAGCGGGCGAGCTTGACGACGGTGGCCCCCTCGTCGTCGAACAGGCGGAGCCGTCCGCCGTCGATCGAGGCCATCGCCGCCTCCGAGAAGATCATCGGCAGTGCGACGCCGTCGCAGGCGATCAGCGTGCTCGGCCCGGCCGAGACGGTGAGGGCGCCCTCCTGGTCGATCGACCACTCGCCCTGCGCGCCGTTGCATCCGTCCGAGCCCGTCCAGGACCCGTCCTCCGCGATCAGGAGGAACGGCACGTCGGGCGCGTCGTAGGAGACGCCCGTCACCCAGCGGCCGACCAGGTCCTCCGGGGAGGGCGCCGTCATCGCGTCGACCCCGGAGCCCTCGGCGCAGCCGGTGAGCCCGAGCACGGCCGCGAGGACGAGGATCCCGCCCGCGCGTCCGGCCGCGACCCGCCTCATCGCCCGAGGAGCTTCTGCAGCTGCTCGAGCTCCTCCGGCGTGGGCTGGGCGCCCTTGCCGGCGCCGCCGCCCAGGCCGAAGCCGGAGCCGCCCGCGTCGCCCGGGCGGGGCCCGGAGGTGATCGCCGCGTTCTCGGCCGCGCGCTTGGCGGGGTTGCCGGACTTGCTGCTCTTCTTCTTCTGCGGCTTCGGGCGGCCCTGGTAGCCGGCGCCGGGCACGGGGCCCATGCCGGGGACCGAAGGCATGCCGCCCTTGGCGACCGTCTTCATCATCTTGGCGGCCTGCTCGAAGCGCTGGACGAGCTGGTTGACGTCCGTGACCGTCATGCCGGAGCCGCGGGCGATGCGCAGGCGCCGCGAGCCGTTGAGCAGCTTCGGGTTGACCCGCTCCGCCTTCGTCATCGACTGGATGATCGCCTCGGTGCGCACGATCTCGCGCTCGTCGAACTGGTCGAGCTGCTCGCGCATGCCCTTCGCACCGGGCAGCATGCCGATCATCTTCTTGATCGAGCCCATGTTGCGCAGCTGCTGCATCTGGCCGAGGAAGTCGTCGAGGGTGAACGTGTCCCCCATGATCTTCTCGGCGATCTTGCGCGCCTCGTCCTCGTCGAACGCGGACTGGGCCTGCTCGATGAGGGTCAGCACGTCGCCGAGGTCGAGGATGCGGCTCGCCATGCGGTCGGGGTGGAACTGCTCGAAGTCGTCGAGCGACTCGCCCGTGGAGGCGAAGAGGATCGGGCGGCCGGTGAGCGAGGCGACCGAGAGCGCCGCGCCTCCGCGGGCGTCGCCGTCGAGCTTGGAGAGGACGACGCCGGTGAAGTCGACGCCCTCCTGGAAGGCCTTGGCGGTCGCGACCGCGTCCTGGCCGATCATCGCGTCGATGACGAACAGGACCTCGTCGGGGTTCGTGACGCGGCGGATGTCGGCGGCCTGCTTCATCATGTCGGCGTCGACGCCGAGGCGTCCGGCCGTGTCGATGATGACCGTGTCGTACTGCTTGTCGGTCGCGAAGCGGATCGCGTTCTGGGCGACCTTGACCGGGTTGCCGACGCCGTTGCCCGGCTCCGGCGCGTAGACCGCGACCCCGGCCTGCTCGCCGACGACCTGCAGCTGCTGCACGGCGTTGGGGCGCTGGAGGTCGGCCGCGACGAGCAGCGGGGTGTGGCCGTCCTTGCCGAGGTACTTGCCGAGCTTGCCCGCGAGGGTCGTCTTGCCCGCGCCCTGGAGGCCGGCGAGCATGATGACGGTCGGCGGGCGCTTGGCGAACTCGAGCCGGCGCGACTGCCCGCCGAGGATCGCGACGAGCTCCTCGTTGACGATCTGGACGACCTGCTGGGCCGGGTTGAGCGCCTTGTTGACCTCGTCGCCGAGGGCGCGCTCGCGCACCTTGCCGGTGAACTCCTTCACGACCTCCAGCGCCACGTCGGCGTCGAGGAGGGCCCGCCGGATCTCGCGGACGGTGCCGTCGACGTCCGACGCGGAGAGCTTGCCCTTCGTGCGGAGGTTCTTGAAGGTCTCGACGAGTCGATCGGAGAGGGTGCCGAAAGTAGCCATGATGCCCGGAATTCTACCGGAGGCCCGGAGGGTCGGCGGGCGCGGCCGCCGATCGGCTCGCGATCGGCGCGATCACCGTGGAGCGGATTAACTGGTCCGGGTCCAAGAACAGGGTTAGGGTGGCCCGGTGATCGAGACACTGGTGGCGGGCGACTCCGCGGATCCCCTGGACTACACCGACGGCTGGGAGCTGCAGCGCCGCCTGCACGCCGAGGTGGTGGCGGGCTCGAGGCCGGACACCCTCGTGCTCTGCGAGCACTCCTCCGTCTACACCGCCGGCAAGCGCACCGAGGCGCACGAGCGCCCGGACGACGGCTCGCCCGTGGTCGACGTCGACCGCGGAGGGCGGATCACCTGGCACGGCCCGGGCCAGCTCGTCGGCTACCCGATCGTGCGGCTCGGAGAGCCCGTCGACGTGGTCGCCTACGTCCGCTCGCTGGAGGGCGTGCTGATCGCCGCTCTCGACGACCTGGGCGTGCAGGGGCGGCGCGTCGACGGGCGCTCGGGAGTGTGGATCCCGAGGGACGGCGGCGCCGACAAGATCGCCGCGATCGGCATCCGCGTCGCCTCGGGCGTGACGATGCACGGCTTCGCCCTCAACGTCTCGAACAGCCTCGAGCCCTACGCCCGCATCGTCGCCTGCGGCATCGCCGACGCCGGGGTGACCACGCTCGAGCGCGAGCGCGGCGAGGCTCCGCCCATGGAGGCGGTGCGGGCGCGAGTGGCGGCGCGCTTCTCGGAGGCGGCCCCCGCCTTCTCCGCCCGCATCGAGGAGGTCGCCGCGTGAGCGCCGAGGCCGGCGGCCGCAAGCTCCTGCGGCTGGAGATCCGCAACGCCGAGACGCCGATCGAGCGCAAGCCCGAGTGGATCCGCACGAAGGCCTCGATGGGCCCGGAGTACCGGCAGCTGCAGTCGCTGGTGAAGAGCGAGGAGCTGCACACCGTCTGCCAGGAGGCGGGCTGCCCCAACATCTTCGAGTGCTGGGAGGACCGCGAGGCGACCTTCCTCATCGGGGGCGCCCAGTGCACCCGCCGCTGCGACTTCTGCCAGATCGACACCGGGAAGCCCGCGGACTACGACGCGGACGAGCCCCGGCGCGTCGGCGAGTCCGTGGCGCGGATGAAGCTCCGCTACGCGACCGTCACCGGAGTCGCCCGCGACGACCTGCCGGACGAGGGCTCCTGGCTCTACGCCGAGACCATCCGCCAGATCCACGCCCAGGCTCCGGGCACGGGGGTCGAGATCCTGGTCCCGGACTTCACGGGCCGCGCCGAGCACCTGCAGCGGGTGTTCGACGCGGAGCCGGAGGTGTTCGCCCACAACGTCGAGACGGTGCCGCGGATCTTCAAGCGCATCCGGCCGGCCTTCCGCTACGAGCGCTCGCTCGACGTGCTCACCCAGGGCCGGGAGGCGGGGCTGATCACGAAGTCGAACCTCATCCTCGGCATGGGCGAGGAGCGGGAGGAGATCTCGCAGGCGCTGCAGGACCTTTACGACGCCGGCACTGACATCGTGACCATCACGCAGTACCTCCGCCCGACGCCGCGGCATCTGCCGGTGGACCGCTGGGTGCACCCGGAGGAGTTCGTGGCGATCAAGGAAGAGGCCGAGGACATCGGCTTCCTCGGCGTCCTCGCGGGGCCCCTGGTCCGCTCCTCCTACCGGGCCGGCCGGCTCTGGGCGCGCTCGATGGAGTCGAAGGGGCTGCCGGTCCCGGAGCACCTGCGCCACCTCGCCGACGCGGCACTGGGCTTCTCGCAGGCCGTGTAGCCCGCCACCGGGACGGCGCCGGCGCGTCGTCCCGGGCGGGGCCGCTCAGCTGACGAGCTGCTGGGCGAAGACGTGGGGGGTGAAGCCGGTGAGGTCGCCGATGCCCTCGCCCTGACCGACGAGCTTGATCGGGATGCCGGTGCGCTCCTGGACCGCGAGGACGAAGCCGCCCTTCGCGGAGCCGTCGAGCTTGGTGATGACGAGGCCGGTGACGCCCGCGTGCTCGATGAACGCCTCGGCCTGGCTCAGCCCGTTCTGACCGGTCGTCGCGTCGAGCACGAGCAGGATCTCGGAGATCGGGGCCTGCTTCTCGATGACGCGCTTGATCTTCGTGAGCTCGTCCATCAGCCCGCCCTTGGTGTGCAGGCGGCCGGCCGTGTCGATGATGACCATCTCGACGCCGGTGTCCTTCGCGAACTGCACGGTCTGGAAGGCGACGGACGCCGGATCCTGGCGCTCCTGCTGCGGGCGGACGATCTGGGCGTCGGCGCGCTGCGCCCAGGTGGCGAGCTGGTCGACCGCCGCGGCGCGGAAGGTGTCGGCCGCGCCGACCACGACGCTCCGGCCGTAGTTGCGGAGGAACTTGGCGAACTTGCCGATGGTCGTGGTCTTGCCGACGCCGTTCACGCCGACCACGAGGATCACGGCGGGGCGCTCGCTGAGCTTGAGGGTCGTGTCGTACTTCGACAGACGCTCCTCGAGGGACTCGCGGAGCATCCGCTGCAGGTCGCGCGGGTCGGTGGTGGAGTAGCGGGCGACCTTGGCGCGGAGGTCGTCGACGATCTCCTCGGTGATGTCGGGGCCGAAGTCGGCGGTGATCAGCGCCGTCTCGAGGTCGTCCCAGGTCTGGTCGTCGATCGTGCGCTTCTCGAACAGGCCGCGCAGTGCGCGGCCGAGCGACCAGGAGGTGCGTTCTGCCATGGGTCCAGGCTACCGGCGGGCGCGCCTCGGAGCGGTCGGGGAGGCGGGTTCAGGCCGGGGGCGCGGCGACGCGTTGGCCGACGACGGCCGAGACGCCGTCCTGCCGCATCGAGACGCCGTAGAGGGCGTCCGCGATCTCCATGGTCCGCTTCTGGTGGGTGATGACGATCAGCTGGCTCGAGGTGCGCAGGTCCTCGAAGATGCTGAGCAGTCGGCCGAGATTCGCGTCGTCGAGGGCGGCCTCCACCTCGTCCATGATGTAGAAGGGGCTCGGCCGCGACTTGAAGATGGCGACCATGAACGCCACGGCCGCGAGCGAGCGCTCCCCTCCGGAGAGGAGCGACAGCCGCTCGATCTTCTTGCCGGCCGGCCGCACCGCGACCTCGATGCCGGTGGTGAGCAGGTTCTCCGGGTCGGTCAGGCGGATGCTGCCGGTGCCGCCGGGGAAGAGGACGGGGAACACGTCCGCGAACGCCGCCTGCGTGTCGTCGAACGCGGAGGCGAACACGGTCTGCATCGTCTCGTCGAGCTCCTCGATGATGGTGAGCAGGTCCCGCCGGGTCCCGGTGAGGTCGGCCAGCTGCTCGGTCAGGAACGCGTGCCGCTGCTCCAGCGCGGCGAACTCCTCCAGCGCGAGCGGATTGACGCGGCCCAGCTGCCCGAGCTGCTTCTCGGCCTTCTCGAGGCGGCGGCGCTGCTCCTCGCGGACGTAGGGCCGCGGCTCCTGCTCCTCGTCCGTCTCGTCGGGGACGCCGACTCCGGGACCGTACTCCTCCACCAGCACGTCCTCGGCGAGCCCGAGCTCGGATGCGGCGCGCTCGAGCAGACCGGTGAGCTGCAGCCTCTTCTCGTAGATCTGCAGCTCGAGGCCGTGCACGCTCTCGGTGACGGACTGGAGCCGGTCGCGCACGCTCCCCTCCTCGCGGCGGAGCCCCTGCAGCTCGGCGTTCTGCTGCGAGCGCGCCGCCTCGGCCGCGACGAGCTCGGCCCGGGCCTGCTGGACGGAGCGGTCGACGGAGGCGAGGACGGCGGGGAGCGCGGCGGTCACCTCGGCCGCGGCGTCGCGCTGGCGACGGCGGATCACGGCGCGGCGCGCGGCCTCGTCGGCCGCGGCGCGGTCGGCGGCCAGCTGGCGGGCAAGCGCCTCCCCGCGGGACTGCTCCGCCCGCACCCGCTCCTTGGCGGTCTCGACGCCGAGCCGCGCCTCGATCTCGCGCTCGCGTGCGGTGTCGACGTCGCTCTGCAGACCGTCGCGCGCGCTCGCGTCGAGCACCGGCCGGGGCCTGGCGCGCGCGGCGTCGAGCGCCGACCTCGACTCCTGGGCCGCGCGCTCGGCGTCGCCGACCCGGTCCGAGGCGACGGCCAGCGCCCTCGAGCCCCGGCCGTGCTCGGCGGTGGCCGCCTCGAGCTGGGCGCGCACGCCGCCGAGCCGCTCGGTGTGGGCGGCACGGGCGGCGTCGTGCTCGCGGAGGGCCGAGAGCGCGCTCGCGGCCTGCTCCTTCGCGCCGCGGAGCGCACCGGTCTGCTCGGCGAGCTCGAAGCGGAGCCGGTCGATCCCGCCCTCGACCTCCTCCAGCCGGGCGGCGGCGGAGTCGCGCTCGGAGACGAGCTCGATCCGGCTGCGCTGCCCGCCGGAGCCGGCGCTCTGCACGGCGTCGGAGACGGTCGCGCCGTCGCGGGTGACCAGGACGGTGCCCGGATCGATGCGCTCCCTCAGGCGCCGCGCCGCGGCGAGGTCCTCGACCACGAGGAAACGCTCGAGGAGCGAGAGGACCCCGGCCGGCGCCGTGACGAGGTCACCCGCGCGTTCCGCCCCCTCGGGAACGGTGAGAGCGACGTGCGGCCGGGCGGCGTCGGCGACCAGCAGCTCGACGCGTCCGAGATCGCGCTCCAGCGCGGCGTCCAGAGCCGCGTCGGCTCGGGCTGTCGACTCGACCAGCACGGCGTCGGCGACCGCGCCGAGGGCGGCGGCGATCGCGGCCTCGGAGCCCGGCCGCACCTGGATCCGCTCGGCGACCCGGCCGCGCACCCCCTCGATCCGGGCGGCGATCAGCTCGGCCGAGCCGTCCGAGACGTCGAGGGCCAGCGACAGGGCACCCGTGCGGGCGGCCAGCGCCTCGCGCTCGCGCTCCAGGGCGTGCAGCTCCTCGCGCAGCCGCTCGATCCCGCCCTCGGCGGCCGAGACCGAGGACTGGGCGAGCTCGTAGCCCTCGTCGAGGCCGCCGTCGGGGCCGCGGCCCGCGTCGTCCAGCTCGGTCTCCAGAGCGTCGAGCGCCCGCCGCGCCGCCTCCTTCCGCCGGTCGGCCGCGTCGAGGGTGTTCTGCGCGCGCAGGACCTCGCCCCGGACGGACGCGAGACGGGAGGCGGCGGTGTCGGCCTGCCCCGAGAGGGTGGAGAGCTCGAGGTCGTAGCGCGAGACGAGGGCCGCCTGCGCGGCGATCTCCTCGTCGACCGCGTCGAGGGCGGAGCGGGCGGCGACGGTCGTGCGCTGCGCCTGGACCCACGCCGTCTCCGCGTCGAGGACGGCCTGCCGCAGGCGCTCCAGCTCGACCCGCGCCTCCTCCACCTGCGCCGGCGTCACGCGCGGCTGGATCTGCGGCTGCTCGGACTCGAGCTCGAGCATCGCGAGCCGCTGCCCGGCGAGGGCCGAGAGGTTGCGCAGCCGCTCCTGCACCGACTCCAGCTCGAACGAGGTGCGCCGGGCGTCGTCGACCGCGTCGCCGACCGCCTCCGCCTCGATCCGCGCTCGCCGGAGCGTCGCCTGCTCGAGCCGCTGCTGCAGGACCACCCGCTCGCTGTGCCGCTCGCTCTCGGTGCGGGCGAAGCCGTCCAGAGCGGTCCGGAGCGCGACCACGTCGTCGGCGAGCAGGCGCGCCCGGGCGTCGCGCACCACGGCGGCGATCGTCTGCGCCTGCCGTGCGACCTCGGCCTGGCGTCCGAGGGGCTTGAGCTGGCGCCGGATCTCGCCCGCGAGGTCGGAGAGGCGGGTCAGGTTGGCCTGCATCGCCTCGAGCTTGCGGAGCGTCTTCTCCTTGCGGCGGCGGTGCTTGAGGATCCCGGCGGCCTCCTCGATGAACCCGCGCCGCTCCTCGGGGGTCGCGTGCAGCACGGCGTCGAGCTGTCCCTGCCCCACGATGACGTGCATCTCGCGCCCGAGACCGGAGTCGCTCAGCAGTTCCTGCACGTCGAGCAGCCGGCAGCCGCGTCCGTTGATCGCGTACTCGCTGCCGCCGTTGCGGAAGAGGGTCCGGGTGATCGTCACCTCGGTGTACTCGATCGGCAGGGCGCCGTCCGAGTTGTCGATGGTGAGCGCGACCTCGGCGCGGCCGAGGGGTCCGCGGGTGGAGGTGCCCGCGAAGATGACGTCCTCCATCTTGCCGCCGCGGAGCGTCTTCGCCCCCTGCTCCCCCATCACCCAGGCGAGCGCGTCGACGACGTTGCTCTTGCCCGAGCCGTTGGGGCCGACGACGCAGGTGACCCCCGGCTCGAAGGCGAACGTGGTCGGCTGAGCGAAGGACTTGAACCCCTTGAGGGTCAGGCTCTTCAGGTACACCCGGCCGCCTCGCTCCCGTCCACAACGCCTCCACGGTAGCCGACGGCCGCGGCCGGGCCGGGAGGCGGAGCCCCGACCGGCCGACGGACCGCCGCGATCCCGCACCGGAACAGGCGCAGGAGGCCGCCGCGGGCGCCGGGACGTGCACACTGGGGTGGTGAACCGCACCTCCGACCCGGCGCTCCGGATCCGCGAGCTCGCGATCCCCGAGGCCGTGGGCGCCCACGGCTGGAGCGACTTCCTCGCCCTGACCGCGATCGGCGACGCTGTGGAGGCGGAGGGGACCGCCCCGGACTGCCGGGCCGTCTCCACCTGGAACGCCGAGGAGAACCGACCGATGCTCGCCGTGAACGAGGCCGTCGGCTTCACCCCCGTCGCCCACGAGGGCCAGTGGAGGAAGGAGCTCTCATGACCCCGCTCGTCGAGCCCGGACCGCCGCTGACCGCCGCCGAGCGCGAGCGGTTCGCCCGGCAGATCCGCCTGGCGCCCCTCGGGGAGCTCGGACAGCGGCGCCTCCGGAACGCGCGCGTGCTGATCCTCGGCGCGGGCGGCATCGGCTCGCCGGTGATCACGGCGCTCGCCGCGGCCGGGATCGGGCGGCTCGGCATCGTGGACGGCGACGTCGTCGAGCTCTCGAACCTGGCGCGGCAGACGGCGCACGACGACTCCTCGGTGGGCCGGTCGAAGGCGGAGTCGGCGGCGGCGACCGCGCGGCGGCTCTCCCCCGGCATCGACGCCCGGGCCTTCCCGGTGTCGCTGACCTCGGCCAACGTCGACGCCCTGGTGGCGGGCTGGGACGTCGTGGTCGACGGCTTCGACACCTTCGGCGCGCGCTACCTCGCCTCGGACGCGACGACGCGCGCCGGGATCCCGCACGTCTGGGGATCGGCACTCGGCTTCGACGGACAGCTCTCGACCTTCTGGGCCGGCGCCCCGGGCGGAGGGGTGACCCTGCGCGCACTGCACCCCGAGGCCGAGGACGCGGGCGACAGCTGCTCGACGGTGGGCGTGCTGGGCGCGCTCTGCGCGCTGATCGGCTCGGCCATGGCGGCCGAGGTCGTGAAGCTCGTGACCGGGGCGGGCGAGCCGCTGTTCGGTCGCGTCCTCGTGCACGACGCTCTCGACTCCTCCTGGGCCGAGCTCCCTCTCGAGCGGCGGGTGCCGCCGGTCCCGGAGCGGCGGGCCGCGGCGGGCTCGATCACGGCGGCCGAGCTGCGGGAGCGGCTGGCCGGGCCGACGCCCCCGAGCGTCGTCGACCTCCGCGAGGACGACGAGGACCGGTCCGTCGCGGTGCCCGGTGCCGTGCGGATGCCGATGTCGCGCTTCGACCCCGCCGCTCTGCCGGCCGGTCCGCTCGTCCTGCACTGCGCCTCCGGGGTCCGGTCGCGTCTCGCGGCGGAGCGCGCGGCGGCGGCGGGCGTGGCGTCCGACTCGCTCGACGGCGGGATGGCGTCGTGGCGGGAGCGGTGACCCGCCCCGCGGCCGCGTGCGCCGCGGAACGGGAGGGGTGAGGCGCACCCAGCGCCCTGCCGATCGGCGACCCGGGATGTTCGGTGCTCGCAGCGGAGAGGATCCGTCCTTCTCCGCGGATCAGGGCGGAGCAGTGTCCGAAGCTGATCGGCGGTGGCGTGCTCGCGGCCACCGTTCCGAGGAGAGCACCCATGCCGACGCCTTCACCGCACTCCGCGCGGCAGGCGGCGCTGCTCGATCCTCCCGACCCGCTCGACCCCGGCGCGGAGGCGTGATGCCTGAGGTCTGGAGTCCCGCCGAGAGGCGGCTGCGCCGGCTCGGCTGGATTCCGCGGCGCCCCCTGCCGCGAGGTGCCGTCTGCGACGCGATCGTCTCGCCGCGCCTCAGCCTCAGCCGCGCCTGGCTGCAGACCGGGGAGTTCGAGGTCCTCCCCCATCCCGGAAGGCTCCGCGTGCTCTTCAGCCTCGACGGGACCGGCCGCCTCTCCGCCCGGGGCCGCGACCACCGGCTCCCGGCCGGCAGCGCTCTCGTGACCCGCGCCTCGACGGTGCAGTACGCGGCTGCGCTCAGTCCGTGGGCGCGCTTCGAGTGGCAGCTGCGCCCCTCGGTGCTCCGCGCGAGCGAGTTCGCCTCGCTCACGGACCGGGTCCTCGCCCTCCCCGAGGCCTACTGGCGCGCACTCACCGGTGCGGCGAACACCGTCCTCACTTTCGGCGTCGAGCCCTCGGACGCGGCCTTCGAGCACTTCGAGATCGCGAGCGAGCACCTCCTGGCCTCGGCCTTCTCGGCGCTGCTGCCCTCCCCCGACCGGGAGGACCGGTCCCCCGCCGCCGTGTACGCGAACGGCACGCGCCTGATCGAGCGGCACTACCGCGACCGCTCCTTCACGGTGGAGACGCTGGCGGAGCGCCTCGGCGTGTCGGTCAGCCACCTGCACCGGGCGTTCTCGGCCGCCGGCACCACCCCTCGTCAGCGGATCGAGCGCGCACGGGCCTTCGAGGCGCAGCGCCTCCTCGACGAGCTCGGCCCGCGGGCGGCGACGGACCTGGACCGCGTGGCGCGGTCGGCCGGCTTCAGCTCGCGGATCCACATGCAGCGGACCCTCCGCCGGATCGACGACGCGAGCTGACGTGGGCCGCCGCGTCCCCCGCGCCGGACGGGCTCCCGGCGAGGAGGCGGCCTGAGCGGCTCCCCCGGTCCGGCGGCGCAACGGAACGTCCACGGTCGGGCATGGAACCTCGTCGCGGCCCGTTCCGCGTCGACCGGAGGCCGGACGTTCGGCAGGATCGGCGCGTCCACCACCCCTCGCACGAAAGAAAGAAAAGGAACACCATGACGGACACCAACTCCCTGGACCCGACGGCAGCGCACTCGCGCTCCCTCCCCCCGCGGATCGACTCGACCCGCGGGGGGCCCGCCCGGCGGACGATCATGTCGGGTGCGGCCTGGTCCGTCCCCGTCGTCGCCGCGGCGGTCGCGACCCCCGCGGCCGCCGCGTCCACCGGCCTCACCCTCGCCTTCGACGCCCCGGCGTACTCCTTCCCCGCCTGCACCACGAGAACGGTCTCCGTCCTCGCCACGACCAACGGCGCTCCCGCTGCCGGCGATACGGTCACCATCACTCTCCCCGCCGGCCTGACCAGCGGCGGCGCGCAGACCGTCAGGGCGACGACCGGCGCGGACGGACGCGTGAGCATCCCGGTCACGGCCGGGAACGTGGCGCAGAACGGCATCACCCTCTCCGCCGTCTCCGGCGCCGCGGGCGCGACGGCGACCGCGAGCACCACCGCGACCACGGGGACCGCCGTCCGGTACGTCACCGACGGCGGACGGACGACGACGGAGTCGAACGGCAACGTGCCCTCGGGAGCCAAGACCGTCGGACCCCGGTACTACCTGACGGAGTCGGGCGAGCTCTACCACGGCGGGGGCCGGATCGCGCGCGGCGTCACCAGCGTCCAGGGCTTCCGCGACGAGCAGAACCACGACGTCGCCGACTTCGTGGTCGACGGCGTCTTCTACCGCTTCGTCACCGGAGACGCCGCACCGAAGGCCATCGGGAGCGGCGTGCCGGCCGGATCGACGGTCCATGCGCCCGCCTTCTACGTCACACCGAACGGCGAGCTGCGGCGCGCCGGCGGAGCCCTCGTGACCACCGGAGTGACGAGCGCGGACTCCTTCCGCGACCAGAGCAACAACGACGTCATCGACGTGATCGTCGGCTCGGAGCTCGTCCGCTACATCTCCTCCACGAAGAACCAGGTCTACGCCAGGAACGTTCCGGCAGGATCGACGGCCTTGGCGCCCTCGTACCACCTGACGCCGGACGGGCGCCTCTTCAACAGCAGCATCCTGGTCGCCACCGGGGTGACCAGTGCCGACGCCTACCGCGATCGACAGAACCGTGACGTCGTGGACGTGATCCAGAACGGCGCTCTCGTCCGGTACGGCGCGTTCGCGGACAGGACGCAGCCGCAGATCCGCGTCGCCTCCGGTGTGCCCTCCGACGCCACCATCTTCGCGCCGGACGCCTACGTGACCCGGGACGGCCGGGCCTTTGTCAGCGGCGTGCTGGTCGCCACCGGAGTCTCCTCGGCGTTCGGATTCCTCGACGTGCAGAACCGCAACGTGCTCGACACGATGACCAACGTCCTGTGCCCGTGACGCACGGGATCGGCCGCTGATCCGGTCCTGCCCCGCCGCACGCGGGTCCGAGGGAGGCGTCCCGCGGGTCCCTGTGCGGCGGGACAGGACCAGTCCGTCCTCGGGATGCAGCGTCCTCCAGAAGCGCGGACGCACCTGCTGCGGACCGCGCGGATCGGACGCACCGGTCCGGTCGAGGACGGCTCGTCACGGAGGGCTCTTCGGGGTCAGCCGCCGGCGAACGGCGGCAGGACGTCGACCGCGGCATCGGGACGCAGCGGCGTGGCCCTGTTCGCGGTCGACACGCCGTCGACCAGGTAGGTGCACCGTGCGAGCACGTCGGCGGCCGAGGGCGCGGAGGCGACGAGTCTCTCCTCGAGAGCGCCCAGGTCGGGCACCTCGTCGAGCTCGTCGGAACCACGGCCGAGGGCGGCTTTGGCCGCCGCGAAGTAGCGGACCCGCATGCTCATCCGCCGATCGCGCTCATCGTGCGATCGGGCTGCACGAAGCCCGCCCTGTTCATCTCGTGTCCCGCGGGCTTGGCCCACATCGCCCCGCGCCAGAGCTGGGCGACCTCGTGGTCGTCCGCGCCCGCGCGCATCGGGCCGAGCAGGTCCGTCTCCTCGTTCGAGAAGAGGCAGCTGCGGACACCGCCCTCGGCGGTGAGCCGGGTGCGGCGGCAGTCGTCGCAGAAGTTCTCGGTGACGGACGCGATGATCCCCACCTGGCCGAGAACCTCGGACCCCCCGGCCTCGCGGACGTCGAAGAGCTCGGCGGGGGCGCCGTCGCGGGGGGCCGCGTGCGGGCTGAGCGAGAAGCGCTCCGAGAGCAGCGCCCGGATGTCCGCGGCGGTGATCATGGTCGCGCGGTCCCAGCCGTGGTCGGCGTCGAGCGCCATCTGCTCGATGAAGCGGAGCTGGTGGCCTCCCGCGAGGGCCCAGGCGAGCAGCTCCGGGGCCTCGTGGTCGTTGATCCCGGGCAGGAGCACCGCGTTGATCTTGGTCTGGTCCAGGCCGGCGGGACCGAGCGCGTCGATGCCCGCGAGCACGCGGTCGAGGAACGGGCGACGGGTGACCTTCGCGAAGGTCTCGGCGCAGATCGAGTCGAGCGAGACGTTGACGCGGTTCAGGCCGGCGTCGGCGAGCGCCGCTGCCCGACCCGACAGGCCGATCGCGTTCGTGGTGAGCGAGATCTCGGGGCGCGGGTCGAGGGAGGCGACGTCGCGGATGATGTCGACGAGGTCCTTGCGCAGGAGCGGCTCACCGCCGGTGAAGCGGATCTGGCGGACGCCGAACTGCTCCACGGCGATGCGCGCGAGGCGGAGGATCTCCTCACGGCTGAGCAGGGACGCGGGCGGCTGGAACGGCAGGCCCTCCGCCGGCATGCAATAGGTGCAGCGCAGATTGCACTTGTCCGTCAGCGAGATCCGCAGATCGTCCGCGACGCGCCCGTAGGTGTCCAGGAGGAGCGGGGTGGCGGGGCGGTCGGCCGGGAGGACCGCGCTGCGCTGTCGGGGCCGGAAGCCCGGGATCCCCAGTGCTGTGCTCATCCGCTCACACTACGCCGCGGAACCGGGCGCGACCCGGCAAGATGGACTCGGTCCCGCCGCCGGTCGGGCTCCGCCGCTCGCGAGAGGACACGATGACCTCGATCGACCTGCACGCAGCCCGGGTGCGGGCGCTGCTCGCGCCGCTGGCCACGCGGGGTGCCCGCGAGACGCTGAGCCTGGATCCGGCCGCCGTCGCCGCCGATACGGGCGCGTACGACCGGCGGGTCCTCGCCCGCTCCGTCGACTCCCCGCTCGACCTGCCGCGCTTCGACAACTCGCAGATGGACGGCTTCGCGGTGCGGGCGGCCGACCTCGACGCGGCGGCGCCGGAGCATCCCGTCGCCCTGCCCGTCTCGGCGCCGATCCCCGCGGGCGACCGGGCGCCGCGGCACGAGCCCGGCACGGCGACACCGATCATGACCGGCTCGCCGCTGCCGGTGGGGGCCGACGCCGTCGTCCCGGTCGAGCGCGTCGATCCTCCGCGCTTCCCCGCGGAGGGCAGCGTCGCCTTCGCGCACCCGGTGGTGCCGGCGACCTTCGTCCGAGCCCGGGGCAGCGACGCCCGCCGCGGCGAGCTCGCCCTCCCGGCCGGCACGGTCCTCCGCGCGGCCCACTACGGACTCCTCGCCTCCCTCGGGCTGACCGAGGCGGAGGTGCTGCCGCGACTCCGGGTGCTCGTCGTCCCCACCGGCAACGAGATCCGTCCCGCAGGCGCCGTCCTCGAGGAGGCGCAGATCCACGACGCGAACGGCGCCCTGCTGGCCGAGGCCGTCCGCGAGGCGGGCGCGCTGCCCGTCGTCGCCGCCTGCACGAGCGATCGGGCCGAGGACCTCCTGGCGCTGCTCGAGGAGCACGCGGGCGCGGCCGACCTGGTGATCACGGTCGGCGGTGTCAGCGCGGGCGCCTACGAGGTCGTCCGCGACGCGCTCGGCCCGGCGGGCTCGGAGTTCGGCCACGTCGAGATGCAGCCGGGCGGCCCGCAGGGCCTCGGTCTCGTGCGCGTGGCCGAGGGGCTGCACCTGCCGGTGGTCTCGCTTCCCGGGAACCCGGTGAGCGCCCTGGTCTCGTTCGAGGTGTTCCTCCGGCCCGTGCTGCGCTCGCTCGCGGGACGGACGCCCGCCGAGCGGCCGCGGCTCCGTGCGCGCCTCGGCACGGCGCTCGACTCGCCCGCGCACCTGCACCAGATCCGCCGCGGAGTCCTCGACGACGAGGGCCTCGTGCACCCGGTGGGCGGGCCCGGCTCGCACCTGCTGGCGTCCTACGCCCGCTCCACCGTGCTCATCCACGTCCCCGTCGGGACGGACCACGCAGCGACCGGCGACACGGTCGAGATCTGGAGGATCGATGACTGAGAGCGATCGGCTCACCCATGTGCGCGGCGACGGAGCCGTGCACATGGTCGATGTGAGCGCGAAGGAGGTCACGGCGCGCACCGCCGTCGCCGAGGGCTACGTCGAGACCTCACCCGAGGTGGTGCGGCTCCTCGAGCAGGGCGAGCTGCCCAAGGGCGAAGCGCTCGGCGTGGCGCGGATCGCCGGGATCCTCGGCGCGAAGGCGACCTCTACCCTCATCCCGCTCTGCCACCCGCTGGCGCTGGACGGCGTCGACGTGGACCTCGAGCCGCAGGACGGCCGCGTCCGGATCGAGGCGCGCGTGCGCACGACCGGGCGCACCGGCGTCGAGATGGAGGCGCTGACCGCGGTCAGCGTGGCCGCCCTCACGGTCTACGACATGATCAAGGCGGTCGATCGCGGTGCCGCGATCACCGGCATCCGTGTGCTCGCGAAGGCGGGCGGGAGGAGCGGCTCGTGGACGAGCGGAGGAACCCCGTGACGCGGCGGGCGGTGGCGGTCGTCGCCTCCACCCGTGCCGCCTCCGGCGTGTACGAGGACCGGACGGGACCGGCGCTGGAGGCCTGGTTCACCACCCGCGGCTGGGAGTCCCGCGTGGTCGTCGTGGCCGACGGCGACGCGGTGGGCGAGGCGATCGCCGACGCGATCGGCAGCGGAGTCGACGTGGTCGTGACCACCGGCGGGACGGGCGTCGCCCCGAGCGACGTCACCCCGGAGCAGACCGCTCCCCTCCTGGAGCGGCCCCTGCCCGGCCTCGCCGAGGCGGTGCGCGCCAAGGGCGCCGCCCACGTCCCGACCGCCGTGCTCAGCCGCGGGCTCGCCGGCGTCAGCGGCCGCACCGTCGTGGTGAACCTCCCCGGCTCCCCCGGCGGCGTCCGCGACGGGATCGACGTGCTCGACCCGGTGATCGGGCACCTGCTCGACCAGCTCGGAGGCGGCGACCATGCCCGCTGAGCCGGTCGCCCTCGCGCGGCTCGCGGCCGAGGCCATCACCGTCGACGAGTGCGAGCAGGCGGTCGACTCCCCGACGCACGGCGCCGTCGTGACCTTCGCGGGCGTCGTCCGCGACCACGACGAGGGCCGCGGCGTGCTCCGACTGTCCTACGAGGCGCACCCGGACGCCCCCGCCGCACTCCTCGCCTCCGCCCGCCGCATCGCCGAGCGCTGGCCCGACGTCCGGATCGCCGCCGTGCACCGGATCGGCGACCTCGTGGTCGGCGACCTCGCCCTCGCCTGCGCCGTGGCCTCGGCCCACCGCGCGGCGGCCTTCGAAGCCTGCGCGGCACTGGTCGACGACATCAAGGCGTCGGTGCCGATCTGGAAGGAGCAGTCCTTCGTCGACGGCAGCTCGGAGTGGGTCGCGAGCCTCGGCTGATCTTCCTTCGAGCCCGTCCCCGCCGGGCTCGGCGCGGTCGGCCGGAGAGGGTGGTCACGTTTCGCAGAGCGGGGAGCGATCGCCTAGACCGATCCGCTGGCACGCGGATCGATCGTTCGGCTCGGGGGGAGAGCGAGGGGGTGGCGGGTCGACATCGGGAGGTCGCCCACTGATCCGCAAGGTCGGGGCC